>NZ_JBHXSA010000009.1:118982-280054 GCF_042716475.1 Streptomyces sp. NPDC058671
GCACCCGCCCTGCGCCCCCCACCCCCCCCCGGGGCCGTTGGGGCCCGCGGCACCGGGGGTGGGTGGGGACGCCGTCCCCCCCCCACGCCCGGCGTTCACCGCCGGGCGGCCAGCCAGGCGTCCTCCGCCGCGTAATCGAAGAAGTCCACCCCGTACTTGGCCAGACCGGGAAAGGCCTCCCGCCACTCCCGCCCCGCCAGGTGCCCGGTGAGCCACTCCACCGTCTCCGGCAGCGACCCGGCGTACGACACCACCGGCCGGTACCCCAACTCCCGCTCCGCCGCCGTCATGTCGTAGACCACCGGATGGGGCGACGTCCACGGGGTCAGCCCCACGATGCCCTCCGGTGGCGGCCCCTCGATCAGCACCGTCTCGCTCGCCGCTCCCATGACCCCGTCGATCGCCGCCCCGATCTCCGCCACCGTCGGCGCCTCCGGGTCGGCGCCGTTGAGCACCCGGCTGGCCGGATTAGACGCCGCGAGCCGGACGAGCTCCGCCAGGTTGTCCACGTGGACCGGATGGAACCGTGAGGCGCCGCCGTACGAGAGAAGGCGCACCGGCCGCCCGTCGAGCGCCCGCTTCACGAACCACAGCTCGCGCGGACCGGGGCAGTACGGCCCGTGGACGGCGCCCGCGCGCAGCAGCGTCGTCGGCAGCGCGTCACCGGCCGCGAGCAACTCCCGCTCCAGGGCCACCTTCCGCGTGCTGTACGAGGTGTCGCCCGGCGCGACCGTCGGCCAGTCCTCCGCCACCGGCACCGGATAGGCGGGAATGCCGTCCGGCTGGTCCTGGGTGTCGAAGCTGCGGCCCTTCTCGTCCTCGTAGACGGCGCCGCTCGACACCACCACCGCCGAGCCGATCCGGTCGGAGAGACCGGTCAGCTGCCCGCCGTGCCCGGCGTCGTACGCGACGATGTCGACGAGCACGTCACAGCCCTCGCCGAGCCCCGCCGCGAGCGCCCCCTCCTCGGTGCGGTCGAGCCGCACCGACCGGACCTCGCCGGGCCACCTCTCGTCCCTGACACCGCCCCGCGAGGCGGCCGTCACCTCCCAGCCGTCCGCGACGAGGGCCCGCACGGCCGCCCGTCCCACCTGTCCCGTCGCACCCAGCACGAACGCGTTTCCCTTGGTCATGGCAGGGACGCTACGGCCGCCCGGTGCCCGGGCCCAGGGCGTTGCGCCGTGCGCGGATCCGCCCTCAGCGTTCCGTCCGGGGGAACTTTCGCGGGGCCTCCCCGTCGTCCGTCCCCGCGGCCTTCACCGTCGCCGCGTACTCGTCCACGTACTCCTGACCCGACAGGCGGAGGACCTCGTACATGATCTCGTCGGTCACCGCGCGGACCACCGTCTTCTGGTCCGCCGACCCGGCGAACCGGGAGAAGTCCAGCGGCTCCCCGAACCGGATGGCGACCCGGCGGATCCTCGGCAGGACCTTCCCCGGCGGCTGGATCTCGAACGTGCCGACCATCGCGCAGGGCACCACCGGCACCCCGGCCGTCAGCGCCATCACCGCCACCCCCACCTTCCCCTTGTAGAGCCGCCCGTCGGGCGAGCGCGTCCCCTCCGGATAGATGCCGAGGAGCTCGCCGCGCTCCAGCACACCGAGCCCCTCACGGATCGCCGCCTTCCCGGCCTCCTTGCCCGACCGGTCGACCGGGATCTGACCGGCCGCCCGGAAGAACGCGGCCGTGAGCCGGCCCTTGATCCCCGGCCCGGTGAAGTACTCCTGCTTCGCGAGGAAGGTGATCCGCCGGTCGATCACCGCCGGCATCAGGAAGTGGTCGGAGAAGGAGAGGTGATTGCCCGCGACGATCGCCGCGCCCTCCTCAGGGATGTGTTCGAGCCCCTCGATCCGCGGCCTGAAGAGCAGCTTCAGGAGCGGTCCGAGCATTACGTACTTCATCAGGTGGTAGAACACCCGCAACCCCCGTTCGTCGTCCGTCACGCCACGTTGTATCCGTGTGCGGCCCCGTGGTCCACTGGTGGAGGAGCAGTCACCATGACGGGCGAGCGCGGGGCCAGACGCCCCGGCCGCGTCCTCACCGCGCTGGTGTGCGCGCTGACGGCGGCCGGGCTGTACGGCTGCTCCGACTCCGGCCCTCCCAAACCCACCCCGGTACCGACGCCTTCGCCGGCCACCACGGCGCCGGCGCCCACGACACCGGTACCCACGTCACCGGCGTCCAGCGGTCGGTCGCCGCTCACGGGGCTTCCCGCCCGGCCCGCACCCGTGCTCGCCGTCAAGATCGACAACGTGACAGCGGCCCGCCCCCACACCGGACTCGGCGCGGCCGACGTCGTCTACGTGGAACAGGTCGAGGGCGGGGTCACCCGGCTCCTCGCCGTCTACTCCTCCCGCCTCCCGGAGCTCGCGGGGCCCGTCCGCAGCGCCCGCGAATCCGACATCGAGCTGCTCGGCGCCTTCGGACGGCCGGTCCTCGCCTACTCGGGGGCGCAGTCCGCCCTGAACCCCCTGCTGCGGTCCGCGCCGCTCCACCCCGTCACCGAGGCCACCGCCCCCGGGGCCTTCCGGCGCTCCCCGGACCGGGCGGCCCCGCACAACCTCTACCTGCGGCCCGAACGGGCCCTCGCCACCGACCCCGGGGCCCGGGACGCCTCCGACATCGGCTTCCGCTTCGGGCCGGCCCCGGCCGGCGGTACCCGGGCCGACTCGGAGACCGTCCGCTTCCCCGCCGCCCGCTACACCTTCACCTGGTCCGCCGCCGACCGCGGCTGGCGGGTGGCGATGGACGGCCGCGCGGCCCGCGCCACGGACACCGGACCGCTGAACCCGTCGACGGTCGTCGTCCAGCGCGTCACCGTCCGGCCCTCCGACTTCCAGGACCGCACCGGCGCGGTGTCCCCGTACACCGAGACCGTCGGCAGAGGCACCGCGCTCGTCCTGCGCGACGGACGCGCCCACGAGGCCCGCTGGTCCCGTCCCTCGGCGTCGTCGGGCACCACCTACACCACCCCGGACGGAGCGCCACTGGCCTTCGCACCGGGGCAGACCTGGGTACTCCTGGCCCCCAAGGGCTAGGGACGCACGGGACCCGAGCCGGTCGCGGTGAGCCAGGGACGTACGACTCCCGAGCCGGTCGGTCGCGGTGACTCAGGGACGTACGGGACCCGAGCCGGTCGGCGGTCGGCGGCGGGGTCCTGACAGGCCCGCCGCGCCGTCCGACGCGGCCAGCCCGATCGTGACCATTCCCAGCACCAGCCAGCCGAACCACAGCCAGCCGCTGCTGCCGAGCGCCACGGTGTACGCCGTCGTCAGCACCAGCGCGGCGAAGGTGAGCACCGCCATCGTCTTCGTGGAACCGGACATCAGTCCGCCCTCCTCCCGACCGAGGTCACGGAAGCCGTCCCGACCATCGTGACCCCGGGAGCGGGGCGCGCGCTACTCCCCGGACGCCCCAGCGTGCGCCGAGCGCCTGGGCGGGGTCACCGCCCCCGGGTCTGGAGCGAGGCCAGATACGCGTTGTAGGCCTCCAGCTCCTTGTCCCCGTCCCGGTCGGCCTTGCGGTCCTGGCGTACCGCCTGCCGCTGCTCGGAGTGGTACCACTGGTAGACCAGCGCGATCAGCACGAGCACGGACGGGATCTCGCTGAACGCCCAGGCGATGCCGCCCGCCGCGTTCTGGTCGGCGAGCGCGTCGATCCCCAGCGAGGCCGGCGGACTCGCGTACGCCTGGACCATCGGCTCCGACGCCATCATCAGGGCGATGCCGAAGAAGGCGTGGAACGGCATGCCCGCGAACAGCTCCAGCATCCGCATCACGTAGCCCGGCCGGTGCGGGCCC
Organism: Streptomyces sp. NPDC058671; assembly: GCF_042716475.1. NCBI lineage: Bacteria > Bacillati > Actinomycetota > Actinomycetes > Kitasatosporales > Streptomycetaceae > Streptomyces > Streptomyces sp. NPDC058671. The sequence goes on from NZ_JBHXSA010000009.1 coordinate 122,784, forward strand.
GGGTCCACGCCCATGATCGGCCAGAAGAAGACCACGCCCACCATCAGGAAGTGGATCATCATCCCGATGTGGCCGGGCTTCGATCCCATCAGGAAGTCGAAGAGCGGCGTGAAGTACAGCCCGTACAGGCTCGCGATGAACATCGGGATCGTGAAGCCCGGGTGCGTGATCACCTTCATGTACCGGCTGTGCAGCAGCTTCAGGAGCAGCTCGCGCGGCCCCGTGGAACCTCGGCCCGCCACCGGCAGCGCCCGCAGCGCGAGTGTCACCGGCGCGCCGAGGAGCAGCAGGATGGGCGACAGCATGGAGATCACCATGTGCTGCACCATGTGCACGCTGAACATGACCATGCCGTAGTCGTTCAGCCTGGTGCACATGACGAGGGCGATGGTCAGCACGCCGACCGCGAAGAACACCGTCCGGCTCACCGGCCACGCGTCCCCGCGCCGCCGCAGCCGCGCCACGCCCCACCCGTACAGACCGAGCGCCGTGAGACAGCCGACCAGGAAGAAGAGGTCGGGAGAGAACTCCAGGCCCCGCCCCAGCGTGAACGGCGGCAGATCCGTGGTCATGCCGTGCCCGCTGTGATCCATCGTGTGCACTCCTGGAGCCCGATTCGTGCTTGTTGTCCGCACCAGACTAGAACCGCCCCCGGCCGCGACTGCGACCGGGGGCGGCTGTCACGCACGGGTGCCGGGTCAGAGCACGCACTCCGCCTCGGCGTAGCGGTCGGCCGGGACCGTCTTGAGCGTCTCCACGGCCTCGGCCAGCGGAACCATCGTGATGTCCGTGCCGCGCAGGGCGGTCAGCATGCCGAACTCGCCGCGGTGCGCCGCCTCGACCGCGTGCCAGCCGAAGCGGGTGGCGAGGACCCGGTCGTACGCGGTCGGGGTCCCGCCGCGCTGGACGTGCCCGAGGATCACCGGGCGGGCCTCCTTGCCCAGCCGCCGCTCCAGCTCGACGGAGAGCTGGTTGGCGACGCCGGTGAACCGCTCGTGGCCGTAGATGTCGGTGCCCGCGGTCTTGAACTCCATCGAGCCCTCGCGCGGCTTCGCGCCCTCCGCGACGACGACGATCGCGAAGCGCTTGCCGTCGGCGAAGCGGGCGCCGACCCGGGCGGTCAGCTCGTCCATGTCGAAGGGGCGCTCGGGGACGACGACGGCGTGGGCGCCGGCGGCCATGCCGGAGTGCAGCGCTATCCAGCCGGTGTGACGGCCCATGACCTCGACGACGAGGACGCGCTGGTGGGACTCGGCGGTGGTCTTCAGCCGGTCGAGAGCCTCGGTCGCGACGGTGACGGCCGTGTCGAAGCCGAAGGTCACGTCGGTGGAGGCGATGTCGTTGTCGATGGTCTTCGGGACGCCCACGATCGGGAGGCCCGCCTCGGAGAGCAGGTTCGCCGCCTTCAGGGTGCCCTCGCCGCCGATCGGGATGATCGCGTCGAGCCCCAGGTCGGCGACGTGGCCGCGGGCGCGCTCGACACCGTCGACCAGGTGCGCGGGCTGGACCCGGGAGGAGCCGAGGATGGTGCCGCCCCGGGCCAGGATGCCGCCCACCGCTTCGAGGTCGAGCTTGCGGTAGTCGGCCTCCAGAAGGCCCTTCCACCCGTCGAGGAAGCCGATGACCTCGTCACCGTGGTCGACGACGGCTCGGTGCACGACGGAACGGATGACAGCGTTCAGACCGGGGCAGTCTCCGCCGGAGGTGAGCACGCCAATGCGCATAGCCCATAAACCTTTGCAACGTGGGCCGACTCCCGGACCACGTCGTCCGGCTGGATCCCCGCCACCCTATAGCCGCAGGGTGACGGGGCCGAACCGGATGTCCGCACAGTGGACAACGTACGTTCGTACGAGGGACCGACGGAGGCCCGCGGGACGGCTCAGGCGGGCTGGGTGGCCGCCGCGATGCGCTCGCCGCGCAGCGCCTCGTACCAGCGGTCGTCGGTCGGCGGCAGCGCGTTCACATCGAGGGCCAGCTTCAGGAGCAGGTCCGCGATCTGCGGGTTGCGGGCCATGACGGGACCGTGCATGTACGTACCGAAGACGGTGTCGTTGTACGCGCCCTCGGTGCCGTCGCCGGTCCCGTTGCCCTTGCCGAGCACCGTCCGGGCGAACGGCCGGGCCGTCGGGCCGAGGTGGGTGATGCCCTGGTGGTTCTCGAAGCCCGTCAGCTGGGGGAGGCCGAGCCGCGGGTCGATGTCCGCGAGGACGTCGCCGACGCACCGCTCGCCCTCGCCGCGGGTCGAGATCACGTCGATGAGACCGAGACCGGTCTCCCGCTCGCCGATGTCGTTGATGAACTCGTGGCCCAGGATCTGGTAGCCGGCGCAGACCGAGAAGATGATCGCGCCGTTGGAGGCGGCCCGGCTCAGACCGCCGTCGCGCCGCAGCCGCTCGGCCGCGAGCCGCTGCGGACGGTCCTCGCCGCCGCCGATCAGGTAGATGTCGCCCGAGGTCGGCACCGGCTGGTCGCTGCGGACGTCGACGCGCTCGACGCTGAGACCGCGCTGCTCGGCGCGGCGCTGGACGACGAGGACGTTGCCCTGGTCGCCGTAGGTGCTGAGCAGGTCCGGGTAGACCCAGACCAGGCGCAGGCTGCTGTCAGTCATGCTGCATGTCCTCTACGGGTCAGTTGCCGACGCGGCGGCGGACGTCCTGGAAGGCGGTGTAGTTGGCGATCAGCTCGATCTGCCCGGGCGGGGCCATGGCGACGGCCTCGTCGAGCGTCTCGCAGACGCGGAAGTCGACGCCCGCGACCTCCAGCCGGACCGCGAGGTCCAGCTTCCGGTCGCCGATCACCATGATCGGGTGGCCGGCGAGCCGCCCGTAGTCCACGTCCCACAGCCAGGAGGTGTCCGTTCCGTCGGCGCCGCGGGCGTTGACGGAGAGGATCACCGGGGCGGGCGGCCCGTCGATGAGCGAGAACGTCTCCAGCCAGCCGGCCGGGTTCTTCGCGAGCAGCAGCCGCAGGTCGCGGCCCTGGAAGGAGACCACGTCGTAGCGTCCGGCGACGGCCTGCACCTGGTACATGCGCTCCAGGGCGACCTGAGGCGGCACCCCGAAGACGGCGGCGACGGCGGCCGAGCTGGTGGCGTTCGCCTTGTTGGCGCGGCCGGGCAGCTGGAGCCGGATCGGCCAGGCCGAACCGTGCGGGTCGAGCACGTGGTCGCCGCTGAGGGCCCAGCTCGGCGCGGGGCGGCGGAAGCCGCACTCGCCGCAGAACCAGTCGTCGCCCGGGCGCTGCATCACACCGCCGCAGGCGGGGCACGACCAGGCGTCGTCCTTCCACTCCTGGCCCGCGGCCACCCACACCACGTTCGGCGAGGAGGAGGCGGCCCACACGATGAGCGGGTCGTCGGCGTTGGCGACGACGACGGCCTTGGTGCCGTTGAGGCCCTCGCGCCACTTCTCGGCGAGCATCCGGGTCTCGGCGGCGCGGTCGAGCTGGTCGCGGGAGAGGTTGAGCAGCGCGATGACCTTCGGCGTGGTGTCGCGGGCGACCCCGGCGAGGTACTTCTCGTCGACCTCGATGACGCCGTACTTGGAGTCCGAGCCGCCGGCCAGCGCCGAGGTGATGCCGGCGGGCATGTTGGCGCCGAGGGCGTTGGAGACGACGGGGCCCGCGGCGCGCAGGGCCTCCGCGATCAGCCGGGTGGTCGTCGTCTTGCCGTTGGTCGCCGACACCAGGACGACGTCCAGATGCTGCGCGAGCCGGCCGAGCAGGTCGGGGTCGAGCTTCAGCGCCACCTTGCCGCCGATCACCGAACCGCTGCCGCGCCCCGCCGCCCGCGACACCGCGGCCGCGGCCCTGCCCGCCGTCACGGCCAGCTTGGCGCGCGGCGACAGCGGCTCTGGATTACCGGGGTGTCCTGACATCGTTCTTGTTCCTCCTTGCGTCGGTCCGGGCTCAGCCTATCGAGATCCGGCCAGCAGCCCGAACAGCGGCACCGCCGAGTGGCCGTGCGAAACAGCCAGGTCACGCGGACCGTACCCTTACCGGCATGCGAAACCGCCCCATCCCCGGCAGTTCCGGCCTCGTCCGGGCGATGACCCTGCTCGGCGAGCCCGTGCTGCACCGGCCCTGTGCGCCCGTCACCGACTTCGGACCCGAACTGGCCCGGCTCGTCGAGGACATGTTCGCCACGATGTACGCGGCGAACGGCGTGGGCCTGGCGGCGAACCAGGTGGGCGTGGGCCTGCGCGTCTTCGTGTACGACTGCCCCGACGACGAGGAGAACCGCCACCTGGGCCATGTGGTGAACCCGCGCCTGGTGGAGGCGGACGGCGAGGTGGTCCGGGGCCCGGAGGGCTGCCTCTCCCTGCCGGGCCTTGAAGCCCCGACGCCCCGTCACGACCGCGCGGTGGTCGAGGGCGTACGGGTGGACGGGACGCCGGTCCGTGTCGAGGGCACGGGCTTCTTCGCCCGCTGCCTCCAGCACGAGACGGACCACCTGGAGGGCGGGGTCTACGCGGACCGGGTCACCGGGTGGCGCAAGTCACGTCTCCTCCGCTCGATCCGCAAGGAGCCGTGGGGGAGCGGGGCGGGAGTGCTGGAGTCCCCGGGGTTCTCGGGGAGCTGAGGGGACTTCCTAGAACCCGGGTCCGTCCGGACGGTCGTCCGCCTGGGCGAGGCGGCCCCACAGGAGGTCGGCGAGGCTGCGGACGAGTTCGGCGCGGGAGCAGGGGCGTTCGCCGAGCCACCAGTCGCCGGCCGCGTGCATCATGCCGACGATGCCGTGGCCCCAGATCCGGGCCTGGACCTCGGCGCCGGGGCCGAGGTCGACGCGTTCGGCGATGACCTGGCCGAGCTCCTCGCCCATGCGACGGAGCAGCGGCGCGGAGTGGCGGCCGACGTCGAAGCCCTGCTCGGTCTGGTGCGACTCCTCCGCCGGGTGCATGAGGAAGCGGTAGACCTGGGGCATCGCCTCGATCGAGGCGAGATAGGTCTCCAGGGTGGCCTCGACCCGGCGGCGGCGGTCGGCGGGGGCGTCGAGCGCGGCCCGCAGGGCGGACAGGAGGGCGTCCGTGTGCCGGATGGCGAGGGCGCGGTACAGACCGCCCTTGTCGCCGAAGTGGCGGTAGAGGATCGGCTTGGTGATACCGGCCTCGGCCGCGATCGCGTTCATGGACGCCTTGGGGCCCTCCCGGAGCACCACCCGGTCCGCCGCCTCCAGCAGTTCGCGTCGCCGCTGCTCGGCGGGCGTCTGCTGGTCGGTGGTCCGGTGTGCGATGTCCATAGCGTGTCTCCCCGCCCGTGCGATTCCGTGAGGCTGTCGCAACGTAACACCCGCCCGGTGCCTGGTGCTGGCCGGGCCGAAGGGCTGCGCGGCTGGTTGACAGCCCATACCCGCCGGTAACAGACTGCTGTTACCGCAAGTAACATACAGCCGGGAGGGAACATGGGCGAGTTCACGCTCGAACTCAACGAGGACCAGAAGCAGGTCCGCGACTGGCTCCACGGCTTCGCCGCCGAGGTGATGCGCCCCGCGGCCGCCGAATGGGACGAGCGTGAGGAGACTCCCTGGCCGATCATCCAGGAAGCGGCCAAGATCGGCATCTACTCGCTCGACTTCTACGCCCAGCAGTTCTTCGACCCCACCGGCCTCGGCATCCCGATGGTGATGGAGGAGCTCTTCTGGGGCGACGCCGGTATCGCCCTCTCCATCGTCGGTACGGGCCTCGCCGCCGTCGGCGTCCTCGCCAACGGCACCGAGGAGCAGATCGGCACCTGGGTCCCGCAGATGTACGGCGACGCGAACGACATCAAGGTCGCCGCGTTCTGCTCCTCGGAGCCCGACGCCGGCTCGGACGTCGCCTCCATGCGGACGCGCGCCGTGTACGACGGGGCCAAGGACGAGTGGGTGCTCAACGGCACCAAGACCTGGGCGACGAACGGCGGCATCGCCAACGTCCACGTCGTCGTCGCCGTCGTCGACGCCGAGCTGGGCTCGAAGGGCCACGCCTCCTTCATCGTCCCGCCGAACACCCCCGGCCTCTCCCAGGGGCAGAAGTTCCAGAAGCACGGCATCCGCGCCTCCCACACCGCCGAGGTCGTCCTCGAGGACGTCCGCGTCCCCGGCCACTGCCTCCTCGGCGGCAAGGAGAAGCTGGACGAGCGCCTCGCCCGCGCCCGTGAGAAGGCGAAGGCGGGAGGCGGCGAGAGGGTGAAGAACGCCGCCATGGCCACCTTCGAGGCCTCCCGCCCGGCGGTCGGCGCCATGGCCGTCGGCACCGCCCGCGCCGCGTACGAGGTGGCCCTGGACTACGCGAAGACCCGGGTGCAGTTCGGCCGTCCGATCATCGAGAACCAGGGCGTCGCCTTCCAGCTCGCCGACATGGCCACCCGGATCGACGCGGCCCGCCTCCTCGTCTGGCGCGCCTCCTGGATGGCCACGGCGGGCAAGCCCTTCACGGCGGCCGAGGGCTCCATGTCGAAGCTCTACGCCAGCGAGGTCGCCAAGCAGGTCACCGCCCAGGCCATCCAGATCCTCGGCGGCAACGGCTACACCCGCGAGTACCCGGTGGAGCGGATGCACCGCGACGCCGCCATCTACACGATCTTCGAGGGCACGAGCGAGATCCAGCGCATGGTGATCAGCCGGGCCATCGCCAAGTAGCGGAGCAGACGAGGACGACATGCCGACGGCCCCGCACCGGCTCGGTGCGGGGCCGTCGGCATGCGCGCCGGAGGGCCGCCGCTCAGGCGGCGAGCTCCTGCCCCGTCTGTACCGCATCGGTCCAGGCGGCCACGAGCACCTGGTAGATCCGCTGCTCGTCCGCCGTCAGCGGGCGACGCTCCTCACCGGCGCGGACCCAGAGGGTGCGGATCGCGTCGTTCAGGGCGGTGGGGCCAGGGGCCCCCGTGTGCGGAGGGGTATCGGACATGACGTCCAGCGTAGGCGCTGGGTACGACAGACCTGGTCTCCGACAGACGTGGGATCCGCCACGCCCCCCGGCCGGAGTGCGGCCGGGGGGCGTGGCGAGCGACCTCACACCAGGCAGAACTCGTTGCCCTCCGGGTCCTGGAGGACCACCGCGTAGTAGTCCATGCCGTTCGGCTCGTCCATCGTGTAGAGGACGGACGCGCCGAGCGCTGTGAGCCGGGACACCTCCCCGTCCACCCGCTCCCGGCGCAGGGCGAGCGGGACGTCACGGCCGCCGCCGACCTTGAGGTCCAGATGGACCCGGTTCTTGACGGTCTTGGGCTCCGGGACCCGCTGGAACCAGACCCGGGGCCCGACGCCCCTCGGGTCGACGATGGACTCCGGCAGCTCCCCGGCGTCGTCGCCCAGCTCCTCCTCGGGCACGCCGATCGCCGCCCAGTACTCCCGCCAGGTGGCGTTCCCGGCGGGCGGCGGATCCGGGACGTACCGCAGGGCCTCCAGCCAGAAGGGCACCAGCCGCTGGGGGTCGGCGCAGTCGATCGTCAGTTGCAGGGTCAGCTCGGGTCGCTCCATGGGACGAGGCTCTCAGACGCCACTGACAACGGCGGAACGGCGGGAGCATGAGGATCGGAACAAGCCAACCGGCCAGATCCGGCCGGGTGTTCGGCTCCTGCTACCTGTGGGTTACTTCACGGGGGGACAATCGCCCCGCAGGCGACGATCGAGGGGGAACCGTCCATGACCATCACCACCGGTACCGAAGCACCCGAACTCGCGGGACTGCCGCTGCTCGGCTCCATGTTCGACCTCAAGAACGACTCCCTCGGCACCTTCCTGCGCGCCCGGCGCGAGCACGGCGACGTCGTGCGGATCACCGCGGGACCGCCCGGCATGCGATCCGTCGTCTACGGAGTCTTCTCCGCCGACGGCGCTCAGCAGGTCCTCGCCGGGGAATCGGCCAACTTCCGCAAGGACAACCACTTCTACCAGGAGGTCCGCGAGTCCTTCGGCAACGGGCTGCTCACCAGCCAGGACGAGGACTACCTCCGCCAGCGCCGGCTCGTCCAGCCGCTCTTCACCCGCCGCCGCGTCGACGGCTACGCCTCCGCCGTCGCCGCCGAGGTCACCACCCTCACCGGCGAGTGGAAGGACGGCGCCGGAACCGTCGACGTCCTCCAGGAGATGGCCCGCCTCGCCCTGCGCGCCGTCGCCCGCATCCTCTTCGGCACGGACGTCGACGCCGCCGTCGAGATCGTCGAGCGCAGCTTCCCCGAACTCGGCGCCTACGTGCTGCGCCGCGGCTACTCCCCGGTGAACGTGCCCCGTGACTGGCCCACTCCCGGCAACCGCAAGGCCGCCGCCGTCCACCAGGCCCTGTACGAGGTCTGCGACCGCATCATCGCCCAGCGCCGGGTCTCCGACCGGGGCCCCGGTGAGGGCGACGACCTCCTCACCCTCCTCGCCGAGGCCGAGAGCGCCGAGGACGGCAGCTTCGACGCGACCGAGCTGCGCGAACAGGTCCTCGTCTTCCTGCTCGCCGGCCACGAGACGACCGCCACCTCGCTCGGCTTCGCCCTGCACCTGCTCGCCCTCCACCCGGAGGCGCAGAAGCGGGCCCACGAGGAGGTGGACCGCGTCCTCGGCGGCCGCGATCCCGGCGCCGCCGACCTGGACGCTCTGCCCTACGTCACCCAGGTCCTCAAGGAGGCCATGCGGCTCTTCCCCGCAGCCCCCGTCATCGGGCGCCGCGCCGTCGCCGCCACCCGGATCGGCGGGGTCACCATCCCGGCGGGCGCGGACGTCATCGTCGCCCCCTGGGTCACCCACCGCCACCCGGACTACTGGGAGGACGCGGAGCGCTTCGACCCGGACCGCTTCACCCCCGAGGCGGAGGCGGCCCGCCCCCGGTACGCGTGGTTCCCCTTCGGCGGCGGCCCCCGCGCCTGCATCGGCCAGCACTTCTCGATGCTGGAGTCGGTGATCGCCCTCGCGATGATCCTCCAGCGGTACGGCTTCGAGGCCGTCGACACCGAGGTGCCCGTCGCCCCCGCGATCACCCTCCAGGCCACGGGCCCGGCCCGCTGCCGCCTCACGCCCAGGACGGCCTGACGTCCTTCGTCGGGGTCGGACCGTGAGCCCGGCATGCTCCGGACGTGATGCCCTAGCCGGCCCGTCCGTCGCCCTGCCGTCGGGTCGCGACGACGACCGTCGCCCACCCATCCTCCGAGGTGATCACCTCGGGGGCGAGCAGGCCGCCCGAGACCTCCGCGAGGGCCTCCACGGCCCCCTCCGCCTGCCGTTCGCCGGTCTCCACGAGGAGGTGTCCGCCGGGCGCCAGCCACTCCGGCGCCCCGGCGGCGACCCGGCGCAGCACGTCGAGACCGTCCCGGCCGCCGTCCAGCGTGACGAGCGGCTCGTGGTCCCGTGCCTCCGCGGGCAGGAGCCCGATCTCGTCGGTCGGTACGTACGGCACGTTGGCGACCAGGATCTCGACCCGGCCCCGCAGCTCCGCGGGCAGCGGAGCGAAGAGATCGCCCTCGTGCACCCGCCCGCCGCGCGGCTCGACGTTCCGCCGGGCGCAGCGCACCGCCGCGGGTTCGATGTCCGCGGCGTGCACCTCCGCGCCCCGGACCCGGTCGAGCAGCACCGCGCCCGCGGCGCCGGAGCCGCAGCACAGGTCGACGCAGACGGCGCCCGGCCGTGCCAGCTCCACCGCGCGCCCGACGAGGAACTCCGTACGCCGCCGGGGGACGAAGACCCCGCCGTCGACCTCGATCCGCAACCCGCCGAACGCGGCCCAGCCGACGACGTGCTCCAGCGGCAGCCCCGCGGCCCGCCGCTCGACCATCAGGTCGAGCTCGTCGGGCCCGGAGGCGGCCGCCAGCAGCATCTCCGCCTCCTCCTCGGCGAAGACACAGCCCGCGGCCCGCAGCCGGTCGACGACGCCCGTCTCAGGCAAGCTGGGCCTCGATCGCGGCGACGACCTCGGGCGCGTCCGGCTCGGTGCGCGGACGGAAGCGGGTGACGTGGCCGTCGCGGCCGATCAGGAACTTCTCGAAGTTCCACTGGACGTCGCCGGCCTCGCCCTCGGCGTCGGCGGTCTTGACCAGCTCCGCGTAGAGCGGGTGGCGGGCCTCACCGTTGACGTCGGTCTTCTCCAGGAGCGGGAAGGACACCCCGTACGTCGCCGAACAGAAGGTCTGGATCTCCTCGGCGCTGCCCGGCTCCTGGCCCGCGAACTGGTTGCAGGGCACCCCGAGCACGGTGAGACCGCGCTCCCCGTACTCCTTCTGCAGCCGCTCGAGACCGGCGTACTGCGGGGTCAGCCCGCACTTGGAGGCCACGTTCACCACCAGGACCGCGCGGTCCCGGTAGTCGGCGAGGGAGACCGGCTCGCCGGTCAGGGACGTCAGCGGAATATCGTACAGACTCATGGACTGCTCCTTGAGGGAAATGGGGTTTGATCTCAACATGGGAGACGAACCGCTGGCAATCGACTTCGATTCCGCGCCGGAGGAGGGGCCGCGCCGGGTGCGCTGCCGCCTCTGCGGCCGGCCCCTCACCGGCGCGGACTCGCGCCGCACCGGTCTCGGCCCGACCTGCGACGCGAAACTCCACCCCCCGGCCCCCGACATCCGCGCCCGCCGCCACGAGGTCGAGCAGGACGCCCTGCCGGGCATCGACCGCGCCCTGTAAGGCAGTCGGGCAGCCGGAACCCGGTGACGCTACCAGTCCGCAAACCGCTGGCCCAGCTGTTTCCCCGGCCAGCAGAGTGGGCGCCGATGAGAGCGAAACCCGAGCTACCGGAGTCCTGAGATGTCCACCCTGCGCGTCACCGCCGAAGTCCTCACCGTCCACCCCCATCCGAACGCCGACGCCCTGGAACTGGCCCAGGTCGGGCTCTACCGGGCCGTCGTCGCCAAGGGCGCCTACCGGACCGGCGACGTCGCCGTCTACATCCCGGAGCAGGCCGTGCTGCCCGCCGCGCTCGTCGACGAGCTCGGGCTCACCGGACGGCTCGCCGGGAAGCAGTCGGACCGGGTGAAGGCGGTGCGGCTGCGAGGGGAGCTCTCGCAGGGGATCGTGTGCAGGCCCGGGGCGCTCGGGGACGTCGACCTGGCACGGGCCGTGGCCGAGGGGACCGACTTCGCGCAGACGCTCGGCATCGTCAAGTGGGCGCCGCCGATACCGCCGACGATGAGCGGCGACGTCGAGGCCGCGCCCGACCTGCTGTCCTGGGTCGACATCGAGAACCTCCAGCGCTACCCCGGCATCTTCGAGCCCGGGGAGCCCGTCGTCCTGACGGAGAAGCTGCACGGCACGGCCTGCCTGCTGACCTACCACGCCGAGGAGGGGCGGGTCCAGGTCTCGTCGAAGGGTTTCGGGGCGAAGGGTCTGGCCCTCACGGAGGACCCGCGCAACCTGTACTGGCGCGCCGTCCACGGCCACGGCCTGCCCGCCGTCGCCGAGCGGCTGGCGAAACGTCTCGGCGCCCGCCGCGTCGGCCTCTTCGGTGAGGTGTACGGCTCCGGGGTTCAGGACCTCGCGTACGGCGCCGACGCCCGGTCCGCGACCGTCGGCTACGCGCTCTTCGACGTCTCGGCCGAGATCGACGGCAGGGTGCACTGGCTGGACCCCGCGGAGGTCCTGGAGGCCGGCGAGGTCCCGCTCGTCCCGCGGCTGTACTCCGGCCCGTACGACCTGGACACCGTCCTCGCCCACGCGACCGGCCGGGAGACCGTCTCCGGGCGGGCGGCGCACCTGCGGGAGGGCGTCGTCATCCGGCCCGCGACCGAGCGCTACAGCCCGGTCGTCGGCGGCCGGGCCATCGCCAAGGCGGTCAGCCCGGCCTACCTCACCCGCAAGGGCGGCACCGAGTACGAGTGAGACAGAGGGCTCAACCGAGCGCGCGGAACAGGCCCTCCTGCACCACCGACACCAGGAGCCGGCCCTCGCGGTCGTAGATCCGGCCCCGCGCGAGTCCCCGGCCGCCCGTGGCGATCGGGGACTCCTGGTCGTAGAGGAACCACTCGTCCGCGCGGAACGGGCGGTGGAACCACATCGCGTGGTCGAGCGAGGCCATGTCGAAGCCGCGCGGGCCCCAGAGCGGCTCGACCGGGATCCGGACCGCGTCCAGGAGCGTCATGTCCGAGGCGTACGTCAGGGCGCAGGTGTGGACCAGCGGGTCGTCGCCCAGCGGACCGACGGCCCGCATCCACACCGCGGAGCGCGGGTCCGCGCCCTTGACCTCCTCCGCGGTCCAGCGCAGCCGGTCCACGTACCGGATGTCGAAGGGCTGACGGCGGGCCATCCGCTCCAAAGCCTCCGGCAGCGCCCCGAGGTGCTCGCGGATCTCGTCCGCGAGGTTCGGCAGGCTGTCCGGGTCGGTCAGGTGCCGCGGCGGCAGCTGATGCTCGAAGGCACCCTCCTCCGGCTGGTGGAAGGAAGCCGTGAGATTGAAGATCGTCCGCCCCTCCTGCACGGCCGTGACCCGGCGGGTCGTGAAGGAGCGCCCGTCCCGCACCCGCTCCACCTGGTACACGATCGGCACCCCCGGCCGGCCCGGCCGCAGGAAGTAGGCGTGCAGCGAGTGCACCGGCCGGTCGCGCTCCGTGGTGCGTCCGGCCGCCACCAGGGCCTGCCCGGCGACCTGCCCGCCGAAGACCCGCTGCAGCGACTCCTCCGGGCTGCGCCCACGGAAGATGTTGACCTCGATCTGCTCCAGGTCGAGCAGGTCCACGAGCCTCTCGGCGGGATTCGTCACGGCTGAACTCCCCTTCTACAGCTGTCCGACGGACGTCACACGGACCACCGCGCGGCCCTCCTCGTCGGAGGCCGCGAGATCCACCTCCGCGCTGATGCCCCAGTCATGGTCGCCGTTCGGGTCGGCGAAGGTCTGCCGGACGCGCCACAGGCCGTGCGCCGCGTCCTCCTCGATGGCGAGCAGCTTCGGGCCGCGCGCGTCCGGGCCCGTACCGAGGTCGTCGTACTCGTCCCAGTACGCGTCCATCGCGTCGCCCCACGCGTCCGCGTCCCAGCCGGACTCGGCGTCCAGCTCCCCGAGCGCGGTCAGGTTGTCGAGGGCGGCCAACTCCACCCGGCGGAACATGGCGTTGCGCACCAGGACCCGGAAGGCGCGGGCGTTGGCCGTGACCGGCTTGACCTGGTCGGCCTTCTCCTGGGCCTCCTCGGCCGTCTGGACCTCCGGGTTGGCGAGCTGCTCCCACTCGTCGAGCAGCGAGGAGTCCACCTGGCGCACCATCTCGCCCAGCCAGGCGATCAGGTCCTCCAGGTCCTCGGTCTTCAGGTCGTCCGGGATGGTGTGGTCGAGCGCCTTGTACGCGCTCGCGAGGTAGCGCAGGACGATGCCCTCGGTCCGCGCCAGCTCGTACCAGGAGGTGAACTCGGTGAAGGTCATCGCCCGTTCGTACATGTCGCGGATCACCGACTTCGGCGACACCGGGTGGTCGCCGACCCACGGGTGCGACGTCCGGTAGACGTTGTACGCGTGCCAGAGCAACTCCTCCAGCGGCTTCGGGTACGAGATGTCCTGGAGCCGCTCCATCCGCTCCTCGTACTCGACGCCGTCCGCCTTCATCTGCCCGACGGCCTCGCCGCGCGCCTTGTTCTGCATGGCGGCGAGGATCTGGCGCGGGTCGTCGAGCGTCGACTCGAGGACGGAGACCATGTCCAGGGCGTACGAGGGGGACTTCGGGTCGAGCAGGTCGAAGGCGGCGAGCGCGAACGTCGACAGCGGCTGGTTGAGCGCGAAGTCCTGCTGGAGGTCGACCGTCAGCCGGATCCTGCGGCCCTCGGCGTCCGGGGTGGGCAGCTGTTCCACGACCCCGCCGTCGAGCAGCGAGCGGTAGATCGCGATGGCCCGGCGGATGTGCCGCAGCTGCGCCTTGCGCGGCTCGTGGTTGTCCTCGAGGAGCTTGCGCATCGCCTCGAAGGCGTCGCCCGGCCGGGCGATCACCGAGAGCAGCATGATGTTGGTGACCTTGAAGCGGGAGGTCAGCGGCTCCGGCTCGGCGCCGATGAGCCGCTCGAAGGTGGTGTCGCTCCAGGCGACGAAGCCCTCGGGGGCCTTCTTGCGGACCACCTTGCGGCGCTTCTTCGGGTCGTCGCCGGCCTTGGCGAGCGCCTTCTCGTTCTCGATGACGTGCTCGGGTGCCTGGGCGACCACGTACCCGGCGGTGTCGAAGCCGGCCCGGCCGGCCCGGCCCGCGATCTGGTGGAACTCACGGGCGCGCAGCGTGCGCACCCGGGTGCCGTCGTACTTGGTGAGGGCGGTGAAGAGCACCGTGCGGATCGGCACGTTCACGCCCACGCCGAGGGTGTCCGTGCCGCAGATCACCTTGAGCAGGCCCGCCTGGGCCAGCTTCTCGACGAGCCGCCGGTACTTCGGCAGCATGCCCGCGTGGTGCACGCCGATGCCGTGGCGGACGTAACGCGAGAGGTTCTGGCCGAACTTGGTGGTGAAGCGGAAGTTGCCGATCAGCTCGGCGATCCTGTCCTTCTCCTCGCGGGTGCACATGTTGATGCTCATCAGCGACTGCGCGCGCTCGACGGCCTGCGCCTGCGTGAAGTGCACGATGTAGACCGGTGCCTGGCGGGTCTCCAGGAGCTCCGTCAGGGTCTCCGTGATCGGGGTGAGCACGTACTCGTAGGAGAGGGGCACCGGGCGGGACGCGGAGCGGACCACGGAGGTCGGCCGGCCCGTGCGCCGGGTCAGGTCCTTCTCGAACATCGACACGTCGCCGAGCGTCGCCGACATGAGGACGAACTGCGCCTGGGGGAGTTCGAGGAGCGGGATCTGCCAGGCCCAGCCGCGGTCCTGCTCGGCGTAGAAGTGGAACTCGTCCATGACGACCTGGCCGATGTCGGCGTACCGGCCGTCCCGCAGCGCGATCGACGCCAGCACCTCGGCGGTGCAGCAGATGATCGGGGCGTCCGCGTTCACGGACGCGTCGCCGGTCAGCATGCCGACGTTCTCGGTGCCGAAGAGCTTGCACAGGTCGAAGAACTTCTCCGACACCAGCGCCTTGATCGGCGCCGTGTAGAACGTCACCTGGTCGTTCGCGAGCGCGGTGAAGTGCGCCGCCGCCGCGACCAGTGACTTTCCCGACCCGGTGGGCGTGGACAAGATCACGTTGGCCCCGGAGACGACCTCGATCAGCGCCTCTTCCTGGGCCGGGTAGAGCGTGATGCCCCGGTCCTCGGCCCAGGAGGAGAAGGCCTCGAAAAGGGCGTCGGGGTCGGCGGTCGGCGGCAGCTGATCGATAAGGGTCACGCCCCCATCTTGCCTGGATTCCGCTCGGATGAGGGAACCGGCCACAGGCAGCCAAGATCACGGACGATAGGCTCGTCCGTCGACCGGTCGTCAACTGAGCGCCGGCAGGGGAGAAACGGGGCGGACCGACCATGATGGGACCGGCGCATTCGCTGTCCGGAGCGGCGGCCTGGCTGGGCGTCGGAGCGCTGGCGGCGGCCTACGACCGGCCGATGCCCTGGCCGGTTCTCGTCGTCGGCGCGCTCATCTGCGCGGGGGCCGCCCTCGCCCCCGACCTCGACCACAAGTCCGCGACCATCTCCCGCGCCTTCGGGCCGGTCTCCAAGCTCCTCTGCGAGATCGTCGACAAGCTGTCGTACGCCGTCTACAAGGCGACCCGCTCCACCGCCGACCCCCGCCGGTCGGGCGGGCACCGGACCCTCACCCACACCTGGCTCTGGGCGGTCCTCATCGGCGGCGGGGCCTCCGCCGCGGCGGTCACCGGCGGCCGGTGGGCGGTGCTCGCCCTCCTCTTCGTCCATCTGGTGCTCGCGGTGGAGGGCCTGCTGTGGCGGGCCGCCCGGATGTCCAGCGACGTCCTGGTCTGGCTGCTCGGCGCGACCAGCGCCTGGATCCTCGCGGGCGTCCTCGACCAGCCCGGCAACGGCGCCGACTGGTTCTTCACCGGCCCCGGCCAGGAATACCTGTGGCTCGGCCTCCCGATCGTCCTCGGCGCCCTCGTCCACGACATCGGGGACGCCCTGACCGTCTCCGGCTGCCCCATCCTGTGGCCCATCCCGGTCGGCCGGAAACGCTGGTACCCGATCGGCCCGCCGAAGGCCATGCGCTTCCGGGCCGGCAGCTGGGTCGAGCTCAAGGTCCTGATGCCCGCCTTCATGCTCCTGGGCGGCGCGGGCGGCGCCTCCGCCCTCGGGTTCATCTGAGGGGTACGGAAGGGGTACGCGGACGGGGGCGTGCGCGACGAGGGGGCCCGCACCGGACGACCGGTGCGGGTCCCCTCCCGTCTCCGCCGGGACGGTCAGCCGTGCCAGGACCGCCACAGCGCCGCGTACGCCCCGTCCGCCTCGACCAGTTCCGCGTGGCTGCCGAGCTCGCTGATCCGCCCGGACTCGACCACCGCGATCAGGTCGGCGTCGTGCGCGGTGTGCAGCCGGTGCGCGATGGCGACGACCGTGCGCCCGTCCAGGACCCGGCCGAGCGAACGCTCCAGGTGCCGGGCCGCCCGCGGGTCGAGCAGCGAGGTCGCCTCGTCGAGGACCAGGGTGTGCGGGTCCGCGAGCACGAGGCGGGCCAGCGCGATCTGCTGGGCCTGCGCCGGGGTGAGGGACCTGCCGCCCGAGCCGACCTCGGTGTCCAGGCCCTCGTCGAGACCCCGGGCCCAGACCTCCGCGTCCACCGCCGTGAGCGCCGCCCACAGCTCGGTGTCGGACGCCCCGGTCCTCGCCAGGAGCAGATTGTCCCGGAGCGTGCCCACGAAGACGTGGTGCTCCTGGTTGACCAGGGCCACGTGCTCACGGACCCGCTCGGCGGGCATCCGCGCCAGTTCCGCGGCGCCGAGGGTGACCGAACCGGTCCGCGGGGCGTAGATGCCCGCGAGCAGCCGCCCGAGGGTGGACTTGCCCGCACCCGACGGGCCCACGAGCGCGAGCCGGGTGCCGGGCGCCACCTTGAGGGTCACCTCGTGCAGCACGTCGACGCCCTCGCGGTAGCCGAACCTGACCTCGTCGGCCCGGACGGCCCGGCCCTCCGGCCGCACCTCCGCGTCGCCCGCCTCCGGCTCGATGTCCCGGACGCCGACGAGCCGCGCCAGGGACACCTGCGCGACCTGGAGCTCGTCGTACCAGCGGAGCACGATCCCGATCGGTTCCACCAGCATCTGCGCCAGCAGGGCGCCCGTCGTCAGCTGGCCGACGTCGATCCAGCCCTGGAGCACGAACACCCCGCCGAACAGGAGCACGGAGCAGAGCACCGTCATATGGGTGAGGTTGACGACGGGGAAGAGCACCGAGCGCAGGAAGAGCGTGTACCTCTCCCACGCGACCCATTCGGAGATGCGCCGGTCCGACAGGGCGATCCGGCGGGCGCCGAGGCGGTGCGCCTCGACCGTGCGGCCCGCGTCGACCGTCTCGGCGAGCGCGGCGGCCACCGCCGCGTAGCCCGCCGACTCCGAGCGGTAGGCCGAGGGCGCCCGCTTGAAGTACCAGCGGCAGCCGACGACCAGCAGCGGCGCCGCGAGCAGCGCGACCAGCGCCAGGGGAGGCGCCGTCACCGCGAGGCCGCCGAGCAGCAGCCCCACCCACACGACGCCGATGGCCAGCTGGGGCACGGCCTCGCGCATCGCGTTGGACAGCCGGTCGACGTCCGTGGTGATCCGGGAGAGGAGATCGCCGGTACCGGCCCGTTCGAGGACGCCCGGCGGCAGACCGACCGCACGCACGAGGAAGTCCTCCCGCAGGTCGGCCAGCATCTCCTCGCCGAGCATCGCCCCGCGCAGCCGGACGAGACGCACGAAGAACGTCTGGACGACCAGGGCGACCGCGAACAGCGCGACCGTACGCTCCAGACGCAGCTCGCGCGCTCCCGAGGCCAGGTCGTCCACCACCGAGCCGAGCAGGTACGGGCCGGCCATCGAGGCGATCACGGCGACCGTGTTCACCCCGATGAGCACGGCGAACGCCCGGCGGTGGCGGTGCAGCAGCTCGCGGACGTAGTCGCGGACGGTCGCGGGGGCGGCGACGGGCAGCGTCGTCGCCGTCGTCGGGGCCGCCGGGTCGTAGTCGGGCGGCGCCAGGCCGATCATGCCGATTCCCCTTCCAGTGCTTCGATCCCGCCGGGGCGGGGGACCGCCGTGCCGAGTTCCTCGTCGGTCTCGCGGGTGACGACCGCGCGGTAGCGGGGCTCCCGCGCCAGCAGCTCCCGATGGGTGCCGACGGCGACCGCCTGGCCCTCGTGGACCAGCACGACCCGGTCGGCGCGGTCCAGGAGCAGCGGCGAGGAGGCGAGGACCACCGTGGTCCTGGCCTCGCGCAGCTCGCTGATGCCGGCGGCGACCCGGGCCTCGGTGTGGGCGTCGACCGCCGACGTGGGCTCGTCGAGGACGAGTACCCCCGGGTCGGTCACCAGGGACCGGGCGAGCGCGAGCCGCTGCCGCTGGCCGCCGGAGAGCGACCGGCCCCGCTCGGTGATCCGGGTGGTCATCGGATCGCCGTCGGTGTCCACGGAGGCCTGCGCCAGCGCGTCGAGGACGTCCTCGCACCGGGCGGCGGCCAGGGCCTGCCCGGGGAGCACCTCGCCGGAGCGGGGCACGTCGAGCAGCTCGTGGAGCGTGCCGGAGAGCAGGACCGGGTCCTTGTCCTGGACGAGGACGGCCGTACGGGCGCTCTCCAGCGGCAGTTCGTCGAGCGGGACCCCGCCGAGCAGGACCGATGTGTGGTCCGTGCCGGGTTCGGCGGGGTGGCCGCCGAGCCGGTCCGCGAGCCGCCCGGCGAGGTCCGGGTCGCCGCAGACGACCGCGGTGAAGCGGCCGGCCGGCGCGAGCAGCCCGGTCAGCGGGTCGTACAGGTCGCCGGTCACCTCGCGGTCCTCGCCGGCGGCGTCGGTGGTGGTGGACGTACGGGTCAGGGCGAGCACCCGGGCGGCGCGCTTGGCGGACGGCCGGGAGAAGGAGAAGGCCATCGCGATCTCCTCGAAGTTGCGCAGCGGGTACAGGGTCAGCGCCACGGTGCTGTAGACGGTGACCAGCTCACCGACCGAGATCCGCCCGTCGAGCGCGAGCCGCGCCCCGTACGCCACCACGACGATGAGCAGGACGCCGGGCAGCACCACCTGGGTCGCGGAGATCAGCGCCCACATGCGCGCGCTGCGCACCGCCGCCCTGCGGACCTCCTGGGAGGCGGCGCGGTAGCGGCCGAGGAACAGCTCCTCGCCGCCGATGCCGCGCAGGACGCGGAGTCCGGCGACGGTGTCGGAGGCCAGTTCGGTGGCCTTGCCCGCCTTCTCGCGCTGGACGTCCGCCCGGCGGGTGGCGCGGGGGAGGAGCGGCAGCACGGACAGGGCGAGGAAGGGGATGCCGATGGCCACGACGACGCCGAGGGACGGCTCGTAGAAGAGCAGGCCGACGCAGATGATGACCAGGACGAGGGCGCCCGCGGCGAACCGGGAGAGGGCCTCGACGAACCAGCCGATCTTCTCGACGTCGCCGGTGGAGACGGTGACGACCTCGCCCGCGGCGACCCGCCGGGTCAGCAGGGAGCCCAGCTCGGCGGTCTTGCGGGAGAGGAGCTGCTGGACGCGGGCGGACGCGGTGATCCAGTTGGTGACGGCGGTGCGGTGCAGCATCGCGTCACCGGCGGCGATCGCCGCGCCCATGACCACGAGCAGCACTCCGGCGAGCGCGAGCCGCCCGCCGTCGCGGTCGACGACGGACTGGACGGCGATGCCGGTGCCGATCGGCAGTCCGGCGATGCCCAGGTGGTGCAGGAGCCCCCAGAGCATGGCCTTCGTCTGCCCGGCGAGTTGGCGGCGGCCGAGCCAGACGAGGAGCCGGGTGCCCGAGCGGACATCGGGGACCCCTGGGTCGGCGTACGGAAGATCTCGAATCTGCATGGCGTCCCAGGGTCTCCGGGTGTGGTCTGGGGAAACGCGCGCCGGGGGTGTGCGACGGCGGGGAGCGGGGATGGAAACCGTGCAAGGTTCGCCTCTTCCCGGCCCGGCGGCAATCGAATTTCCCCCGACGGAACAGATCGCGCCATGCCGGGCAGGACCAGGCAGCGGGGTCGTCACCGGCGGCCCCGACCCGGCACGAGGAGACCGCCCCGCGCACCCCGGTCACCGAGGACGGGCCGGGCGCCGCCGAACACAGCGGTGCCCGGCCCCCGTACGCGGGGCCGGGCACCGTACTCTCAGGCGGGCTTCACCGAGTCCACGCCCGAGCGGGCCGCGGCCCACTCCCCGCGCGTGAAGTCGGGGATCTCCTGCGGCGCGCCCTTGGCCTTGATCGAGGCGTCGCTCAGCGGCAGCGGCGCCGTCCAGACGGCGGCGTCGTACACGTCGAAGTCCGGCGTGAGCCCGAGCCGCATGCACTGCATCAGCCGGTAGACCATCAGGTAGTCCATGCCGCCGTGGGCGCCCGGCGGGTTGGCGTGGTCCTTCCAGAGCCAGTGGTCGAACTCGGCCGCGTACGCCGAGAAGTCGCCCCACCGGTCGTCCTGGTGGTCCGGCTCGATGTAGACCCGGGCGGGGTAGTCCTCGAAGACGCCCCGCGTCCCGCCCAGACTGTTGACCCGGCTGTACGGGTGCGGGGTCGACACGTCGTGTTCGAGGCGGATCACCCGCCCCCTGGCCGTCTGGACCAGACTGATCGTCCGGTCGCTCCCGGTGTACGACTCCTTCCAACTGGGGTCGCCGGAGGCCACGTTCGCCTCGCGGTACTCGGCCAGACCCAGCGCCGGCGTGCCGAAGCTGCTGATGCTCACCGCCCGGTCGCCCCGGTTGACGTCCATGTAGGTGGCCACGGGACCGAAGCCGTGGTTGGGGTAGAGGTCCCCCCTCATCCGCGTGTGCCACAACCGGCGCCAGGGGCCCTCGTAGTACGTCGGGGAGAAGAGCAGACCGCGCAGGTCGTGGTTGTACGCCCCCGCGCCGTGCAGCAGCCGGCCGAACTTGCCGGCGTGCGCCATCCGCAGCACCCGCATCTCGTTCCGGCCGTAGCAGCAGTTCTCCAGCTGCATGCAGTGGCGGCGGGTCTGCTCCGACAGGTCGACCAGGTCCCACAGCTCGTCGAGCCGCATCGCGACCGGACACTCCACACCGACGTGCTTGCCGTTCAGCATCGCCGCGCGGGCGATCGCGAAATGACTGTCCCAGGGCGTGGCCACGTACACGAGGTCGACGTCCGAGCGGGCGCAGAGCTTCTCGTAGTCGTTCTCGCCGTTCGTGTACAGGGCGGGGGCGGGCTGCCCGGCGGCGGTGACCTTGGCGCTCGCCCGCGCCGCCTTGTCCCGTACGGGGTCGCAGACGGCGGTCACGCGGACCCCGGGGAGCGAGAGGAAGTGGCCGATCATGCTGCCGCCACGGTTGCCGAACCCCACGATGCCGACGCGGACCGTGGAGCGCCGCTCGAAGGGGACCCCGGCCATGGTGGCCCCCCGACGGCTCGGCGCGGCCACGGTCCCGGCAGGAGCCGAGGCGGGGGCGGGGACGGCCGCCTCGGCCGTCCCGGCGGACGGACCGCCGAGGGCGCCGGCGCCCAGGCCCGCGCCGACCGCCGCGGCGGCCCCGAGGGCCTGACGGCGGCTCGGGGCGTGGGGCGTCTGCTCGTTCATGGAACCTCCCGGACCGAGTGCACGGCCGTCCCGTCGGATGGTCGGACTGTACTGTTCCGAAGCGGGCGCCGAGCGTCACGGAACACCCACCGTCACCCGAACAGACGAAGGGCCCCTCACCGACGGGGGCGAGGGGCCGACGGGTGCCGTCCTGGCGGGCCGTCAGGGGCGCGTCGCACGCTCCAGGGCGAGGAGCACCGATCCGTAGTCGCGGCCCGTCGCCCGCTCCATCCCGATCTCGCACATCCGGTTGGCCGAGAGGTGCGCGTCGAAGCTCCGCGCCGTGACCTCGGCAGCCTCTCGGGCGGTCGCCGAGGCCGTCAGCTCCGGGTGCAGCATCCCCCGGTCGCCCGCGAAGGCGCAGCAGCCCGCGTCGGCGGGGACGACGACCTCCTCCGCACAGGCCTCGGCGAGCACCGTCAGCTTCTCCTCGTCGCCCAGGTGCCGCATGGAGCACGTGGGGTGCACCACGGCGGAGCCGACACGGCGCCGCACGTCGAGCCGCGGCAGGAGTTCGTCCGCCGCCCACACCAGCGAGTCCACCGCCGTCATCTCCGCGTGCAGCGCCCGGTTGTCCTCCGTCAGGTACGGCACCACCTCGTGCGCGATGCCGAGCGTGCACGAGGAGGCGTCGACCACCAGCGGCAGCGTCCCGCCCGCCGTCCACCCCCAGGCCGCCTCGACGATCCGGTTCGCCATCAGCTCGTTGCCCCGCCGGTACCCCTTGGAGTGCCAGATCGTCGCGCAGCACGTACCGGTCACGTCGTCCGGGATCCACACAGGTCTCCCCGCCCGCGCCGACACCGCCACCACCGCCTCGGGGAGCGAGGGCCCGCGGTCGCCGTCCGTGCCGCCGAAGATCCGGTTCACACAGGCCGGGTAGTAGACGGCGACCGCCGCCGGACGGTGGGTGCGGGGCAGCCGCCGGGCCGCCGCGCCGGGGATCTGCGGCAGCCACTCCGGCACGAGGTCCTTGCTGACCGCCCGGCGGGCCAGGCCCGTCACCGACTCCAGGACCCGGTCGCCGATCCGGTCCGCCGCCGCGACGGCGAGCCGCGCGGAGGTCTCCACGGCGCGGAAGTTCCTCGCCGCGAGGGCGGCCGTCCGCTCCTCGAGCGGCGAGTGCCGCTCGTGCCGGAACTCCTTCATCAGGGCCCCGGTGTCGATCCCCACCGGGCAGGCCAGCGCGCAGGTCGAGTCACCGGCGCAGGTGTCGACGGCGTCGTAGCCGTACGCCTCCAGGAGACGGGTCTCCACGGGGGAGCCCGCGCCCTGCCGCATCATCTCCCGGCGCAGCACGATCCGCTGGCGCGGAGTGGTCGTCACGTCCTGGCTGGGACAGGTCGGCTCGCAGAAGCCGCACTCGATGCAGGGGTCGGCGATCCGCTCCACGGACGGGATCGTCTTCAGACCGCGCAGATGGGCGAGCGGGTCGCGGTCCAGGACGATCCGGGGCGCCAGCACCCCCGCGGGGTCGAGGGCCTCCTTGACGCGCCACATCAGGTCGGTCGCCTTCGTCCCCCACTCCAGTTCGAGGAAGGGCGCGATGTTGCGGCCGGTGGCGTGCTCCGCCTTCAGCGAGCCGTCGAAACGCTCCACGGTCAGTTTGCAGAACTCGTCCATGAAGCGCGCGTACCGCTCGATGTCGGAGGGGTCGGCCGCGTCGAAGGCCAGCAGGAAGTGGAGGTTGCCGTGGGCGGCGTGACCGGCCACGGCCGCGTCGAAGCCGTGCCGGGACTGGAGGTCGAGCAGCTCCGCGCAGGCCTCCGCGAGCCGGGCCGGCGGCACGGCGAAGTCCTCGGTGATCAGGGTCGTGCCGGAGGGGCGGGAGCCGCCGACCGCCGTCACGAAGGCCTTGCGGGCCCTCCAGTACCCGGAGATCCGCCGCGGGTCGCGGGTGAACGCGTTCTCCACGGACGCCACGGGGGCCACCAGGTCGAGCCCGGCGAGCACGTCCCGCGCCGCCCGTTCGTACGCCTCGCGCGTCGCCGCGTCCGGCGCCCGGAACTCGACCAGGAGCGCCGCCGTCTCCCTGGGCAGATCCGCCCAGTCGGCGGGCACGCCCGCCACGCTCACGGACGCCCGCAGGGTGTTGCCGTCCATCAGCTCGACGGCCAGCGCCCCGGCTTCGGTGAAGAGGGGCACGGCGGCGGCCGCCGCCGGCAGGGAGGGGAAGAAGAGCAGCGCCGTGGACACCTCCCGGTCCAGGGGCAGCGTGTCGAAGACGACCTCCGAGATGAAGCCGAAGGTGCCCTCGGAGCCGACCATGAGGCCCCGCAGGATCCGCACCGGGGTGTCGCCGTCGAGGAAGGCGTCGAGCCGGTAGCCGTTGGTGTTCTTGATGGCGTACTTGGCACGGATCCGGGCGGTCAGCTCGGCGTCCGCCTCGATCTCCGCCTTGAGCGCCGTCAGCTCCGCGCACAGCCTCGGCTCGGCGCGCGCCAGCTCCTCGTCGGCGGCCGGGTCGGCCGTGTCGACGACGGTCCCGCTCGGCAGCACGACGGTGAGCGAGGACACGGTCCGGTACGAGTTGCGGGTCGTCCCGGCCGTCATGCCCGAGGCGTTGTTGGCGACGACCCCGCCGATCGTGCAGGCGACGGCGCTGGCCGGATCCGGACCCAGGACCCGCCCGTACGGGGCGAGCGCCGCGTTGGCCCGTACGACGGTGGTGCCGGGACGGATCCGGGCGCGCGCGCCGCCGTCCAGGACCTCGACGCCGACCCAGTGGCGGCGCACGTCGACCAGGATGTCCTCGCCCTGCGCCTGCCCGTTGAGACTGGTCCCGGCGGCCCGGAAGACCACCTCGCGGCTCTTGCCGTGCGCGTAGGACAGCACCGTGGAGATGTCGTCGATGTCCTCGGCGACCACGACGACCTGGGGCACGAAGCGGTACGGGCTGGCGTCCGAGGCGTACCGGACGAGGTCGGAGATCTTCGACAGGACCTTGTCCGCGCCGAGGAGCTCGGTGAGCTCCTCCCGCATCCGCCGTGGGGTACCGCCGGCCCGGAGCTCCGGGACGCGGTCCGGGGCCGGACTCCGCTTCGTGCCGGGGCGAAGGGACTGCGGGTTCGGCTCGAACAGCGGCATGTCAACGGCTTCCCTTCGGCGCGTCCCCGCACCCGAGGGGTCAGCAGCCGCCCTCCGGGCCGGGGTCGACCAGGGCGGTCAGCAGACCTCCGAGCACCTCGCGCTGTGCGGCGGTCAATGGAGCAAGGATGTCCTCTGCGGCCGCCCGGCGCGCGCTGCGCAGCTCCCGCAGCGTGGCGCGGCCCGCGTCGGTGAGCTCGATCCGCACGACCCGCCGGTTGCTCGGGTCGGGCACCCTGCGCACCCGGTCGACGGCCTCCAGGCCGTCGACGAGACTGGTCACCGCGCGGGGGACGACCTCCAGGCGGGTGGCGAGGTCGGCCATCCGCGGCGGCTCCCCGAAGTGCGCGACCGTGCGCAGCAGCCTGGACTGGGCGGGGGTGATGCCGACCGGCTCCAGGTGGCGCTTCTGGATGCGGTGCAGCCGCCGGGTCAGGCGGAGGAGCTGCTCGGCGAGGAGCCCGTCGGCATCGGTCCTGGTCAGCGGGTCGGCAGAGGTCGACGGGTCGGAGGCGGTCATGCGGGAACAATAACAGGACGAGGTTCATTGTGAGTATAGGTAACAATGAGCTAGGGTCCTCGTCGGCTTCCCCACCCACGGTCGACCCCGACACCCACGAAGGAGCCCATGCGCCCCCACGACCAGTCCGACTGGACGCCCCCGCCACGCGACTCCGCACGACCGAAGGAGCCCGCGCAGCTGCGGCGCATCCTGGGACTCTTCCGCCCCTACCGCGCACGCCTGGTCGTCGTCGGCCTCCTGGTCGGCGCCGCCTCGCTCGTCACGGTCGCCACGCCCTTCCTGCTCAAGGAGATCCTGGACACCGCGATCCCCCAGGGCCGCACCGGGCTGCTCAGCCTGCTCGCCCTCGGCATGATCGCCACCGCCGTGCTGACCAGCGTCTTCGGCGTGCTCCAGACCCTGATCTCCACCACGGTCGGCCAGCGCGTCATGCACGACCTGCGCACCGGGGTCTACGAGCAGCTCCAGCGGATGCCCCTCGCCTTCTTCACCCGCACGCGCACGGGCGAGGTCCAGTCCCGCATCGCCAACGACATCGGCGGTATGCAGGCGACCGTGACCTCGACGGCCACCTCCCTCGTCTCCAACCTCACCGCCGTCGTCGCGACCGTCGTCGCCATGCTCGTCCTCGACTGGCGCCTCACGCTGGTCTCGCTGCTCCTGCTGCCGGTCTTCGTCTGGATCAGCCGGCGGGTCGGCCGCGAGCGCAAGCGGATCACCACCCAGCGGCAGAAGCAGATGGCCTCCATGGCCGCCACCGTCACCGAGTCCCTCTCGGTCAGCGGCATCCTGCTCGGTCGCACCATGGGCCGCTCCGACTCCCTGACGAGGTCCTTCGCCGAGGAGTCCGAGCGCCTGGTCGACCTCGAAGTGCGCTCCTCCATGGCCGGACGCTGGCGGATGTCCACCATCGGCATCGTCATGGCCGCGATGCCCGCCCTCATCTACTGGGCCGCCGGGGTCGCGGTCGGCTCGGGCGGCACGGAGATCTCGATCGGCACGCTCGTCGCTTTCGTCTCGCTCCAGCAGGGCCTGTTCCGGCCCGCCGTCAGCCTGCTCTCCACCGGCGTCCAGATGCAGACGTCCCTCGCGCTCTTCCAGCGGATCTTCGAGTACCTCGACCTGCCCGTCGACATCACCGAACCCGCCGAGCCGGTCCGGCTCGCCGAGATCCGCGGGGAGGTCGCCTTCGAGAAGGTCGTGTTCCGCTACGACCCCGAGGGCGAGGGCCGCCCGACCCTGGACTCCATCGACCTGACCGTCCCGGCCGGGGGGACCCTGGCCGTCGTCGGCCCCACCGGCTCCGGGAAGTCGACCCTCAGTTATCTCGTGCCGAGGCTCTACGACGTCACCGGCGGCCGTGTCACCCTCGACGGGGTCGACGTGCGCGACCTGGACTTCGACACCCTCGCCCGCGCGGTCGGCGTCGTCTCCCAGGAGACGTACCTCTTCCACGCCTCCGTCGCCGACAACCTCCGCTTCGCCAAGCCGGACGCCACCGACGAGGAGATCGAGGCCGCCGCCCGCACCGCCCAGATCCACGAGCACATCGCCTCGCTCCCCGAGGGGTACGACACCCTGGTGGGCGAGCGCGGCTACCGCTTCTCGGGCGGCGAGAAGCAGCGCCTGGCCATCGCCCGCACGATCCTTCGCGACCCGCCCGTGCTGATCCTCGACGAGGCGACCAGCGCGCTGGACACCCGTACGGAGCACGCGGTGCAGCAGGCCGTCGACGCCCTCTCGGCGGGCCGCACCACGATCACCATCGCCCACCGGCTCTCCACCGTCCGTGACGCCGACCAGATCGTCGTCCTGGAGGCGGGAAGGATCGCGGAGCGCGGCACGCACGACGAACTGCTCGCGCGCGACGGGCGGTACGCGGCCCTGGTCCGCAGGGACGCCCGGGGCACCCTCGGCGCCGCCGCCGGAGCCGAACAGGCGAACGTGGGAGCGGTTGTTCCCCAGAACGTGTGATCGCGCCGGGAATCGTTGCCCCACTCCCGTGCGGCGCCGGATGATTGCGGTGCGCGATCGACGGGCTGCAGACCGTGACCGCGCACGTCCCATCCATGCGTAGTCCCACCGTTGTACCTGTACGAGGAGAAGCACCACCATGAACGTGATCACCTATCTGCTCGCCGGCGTCCTCCACTTCCTGGGATGGCTCGTCTGACGCTCGCAGTGCCCGGCGCCGTCGGTTCCCCGTCCCAGGGGGCCGGCGGCGCCGCCGCGTGCGCGGGTTCCCGGGATTCCGGTACGGGCCGGGTTAGCGTGCGGCCATGACGTACCGGCCGCCGTCCCCGTACGCACCCGCACGCCGACGCCCCCGACGCCTCTCCCTCCCCCGGCCGCCCCGGCCCGCCCGCCGCCCCCGCCTCACCCGGCGCGGCCGGCTGGCGCTCGTCCTCGGAGCGGTTCTCGTGGTGGCCACCGGGATCGCCGTCCCGCTGCTCCTGACCCGGGACGAACCAGCCGTCGAGCAGCCCCGGATGCTGCTCGTCCCCGAGGGCTGGCGGGCCGGTCAGGTCTACACGGCCGTCGACCGGGCGCTCGGGCTGCCCGAGGGGACCGCGCGGAAGACCGCGACAGCGCCCGCGACCGGCCTGCCACTGCCCCAGGCGGCCGGCGGCAACCCTGAGGGCTATCTCTTCCCCGCCACCTATCCGGTGCTCTCGGCCACCACCCCGGAGGGCCTGCTGCGCTTCATGGTGGACACCGCCGTCAAGCGTCACGGAGCCGGGCGGATCGTCCAGGGGGCGAAGGCGCACGGGCTGAGCGTGTACGAGACGGTCATCGCGGCCAGCATCGTGCAGGCCGAGGCGGACAACCCGGAGGACATGGCGAAGGTCGCCCGGGTCGTCCACAACCGGCTCGCCCGGGGCATGGCCCTGCAGATGGACTCGACCCTCAATTACGCGCTGTCCCGCAGCACCCTGGACACGACGCACGAGGACACGCGGACAAGGAGCCCGTACAACACCTACGAGCACAAGGGCCTGCCGCCGACACCCATCGGCAACCCGGGGGACCAGGCCCTGGACGCGGTGATCCGGCCGGCGGACGGCGACTGGCTCTACTTCGTCACGGTGGGCCCGGGAGACACCCGGTTCACAGCCGACTACGCGGCCCACCAGGTCAACGTGGCCGAGTTCAACGCGCTCCGGGGCGCCGAGAAGGGCTGAGCGCGGTTCACCCCGCCGGTGTGACGGCGGCCGTGGCAACCGGTGGGATGGCGCCGGTGACCCGCGCCGGGGTGGAGGCCGGCGGCGCGCCGCGCAGGAGCCGGCGGATGTCGGATACGGCCGCGCGGCCCGCCCGGTTGGCGCCGATCGTCGAGGCCGAGGGGCCGTAGCCGACGAGGTGGACGCGCTCGTCGCGTACCGCGCGCGTCCCGTCGATCCGGATGCCTCCGCCCGGTTCGCGCAGCCGCAGCGGGGTCAGGTGGTCGATCGCCGCCCGGAAGCCGGTCGCCCAGAGGATCACGTCCACGTCGACACTCCGGCCGTCGTCCCAGGCCACCCCGGTCGGCGTGATCCGGTCGAACATCGGGAGGCGGTCCAGGATCCCGCGCGCGCGTGCCGAGCGGATCGCGTCGCTCAGGGGCAGCCCCGTGACCGAGACGACGCTCTGCGGGGGCAGTCCGCGCCGCACGCGCTCCTCGACGAGTGCGACGGCCGCCCGGCCCTCCGCCTCCCCGAAGGGGCCCTCGCGGAAGACGGGCTCGCGCCGGGTGACCCAGAACGTCCCGGCGGCCACGTCCGCGATCTCCATGAGGTGCTGGGTGCCGGAGGCGCCGCCGCCGACGACGAGGACCCGCTTGCCGGTGAACTCCGCCGGGCCGGGGTATCCGGCGGTGTGCAGCTGGAGCCCCCGGAAGGTCTCCTGGCCGGGGTAGCGGGGCCAGAAGGGACGGTCCCAGGTGCCGGTGGCGTTGATCAGGGCGCGGGGGGCGTACCGGCCCTCGGAGGTCTCGACGAGGAGCCGCCCGTCGTCTCCCTCCCGGACGGCGGTGACGTCGACGGGTCGGTGGATCCGCAGGTCGAAGGTGCGCTCGTAGGTGTCGAAATAGGCGCCGATCACCTCGGACGAGGGTCGCGCGGGGTCGGCGCCGGTCAGCTCCATGCCGGGCAGCGCGTGCATCCCGTGGACCTTCCCGTAAGTGAGGGAGGGCCACCGGAACTGCCAGGCGCCGCCCGGCCCCGGGGCGTGGTCGAGGACGGCGAAGTCCCGGTCCGGTTCGAGCCCGGCGCGGCGCAGATGGAAGGCGGCCGAGAGCCCGGCCTGTCCGGCGCCGATGACGACCACGGCCAGGGGCGTGGGCCGCTGTTCCCGGCCCGTCCCGGCCGCTGCTTCTTCGACCACGAAATCGTTCACGGTTCTACCAACCAGGGCGGGGGCGGAGATCTTCCCGCGCGCCGGGACGGTGTCGTGGCGCAGGAGGGCGAAGTGAGGTGATGCCCGGGAGAGGAGCTTGGCCGGAATGCGCCTTGCGATGCCCGTCCAGGTCCCCCCTTTCGCTCCTTGGTAAGGGTAGGCTAACCTCTGCGACGTGCAAGCAGCTGAACAGACCGCCGCGACCCCCCGTCCCCCCGGTCACGAACTCTCGGCCACGGGCGTCACGGTGGCGTACGAAGGTGTCGACGTCGTCCACGACGCCGCCATGACGCTGCGCCCAGGCGAGGTGACCGTCCTCGTCGGACCCAACGGCAGCGGCAAGTCGACGCTGCTCCGCACGATCGCACGGCTCCAGCAGCCGCGGACCGCCACCCTCGTCCTCGACGGCGCCACCGACTGCCTCGCGCTGAGCCCCCGTCAGTTCTCGCGCCATGTCGCCCTGCTCACCCAGGGACGCCCCACACCCAGCGGACTGACCGTTCGGGACCTCGTCGAGTTCGGCCGCTACCCCCATCGCGGACGCTGGGGCAAGGCCGACCCGGGCGGCCGGGCCGCGGTGGACCGCGCCCTCGCCATGACCGGCGTCGCCGAACTCGCCGGACGCGGAGCAGAGCACCTCTCCGGCGGCCAGCTCCAGCGCGTCTGGCTCGCCGGCTGCCTCGCCCAGGAGACGGGCGTCCTGCTGCTCGACGAACCGACCACCTATCTCGACCTCCGCTACCAGGTCGAACTCCTCGACCTCATGCGTGACCTGGCGGACGACCACGGCATCGCCGTCGGCGCCGTCCTCCACGACCTCGACCAGGCCGCCGCCGTGGCCGACCGGATCGTCCTGCTCGACGCGGGGCGGGTCGTCGCCGACGGCGCCCCGGCGGACGTCCTGACGCCGGAACGCCTGACCGGCACGTACGGCATCCGCATCGAGGTCGACACCGACCCCCTCACCGGCCGGCTCCGCACCCGTGCGATGGGCCGCCACCACTCGCGAAGCGAAAGGCTCAGCACCACCTCATGAGACGCCTCCTCCTCACCGCGGCGGCCGCCACCACCGCGGCCCTCACCCTGACCGCCTGCGGCACCACCGAGCCCGCCGCGGACGACGCGAAGAAGACCACCGAGCGCATCACCCTCACCGACGCCTCGGGCGCCACGGTGGAGCTCGACGGCCCGGCCAAGAAGGTCGTCGGGACCGAGTGGAACGTCGTCGAGAGCCTCGTCTCGCTGGGCGTCGACCCGGTCGGCGTCGCCGACGTCAAGGGCTACAAGACCTGGGACACGGCCGTCCCGCTGAAGAACGAGCCCAAGGACATCGGCACCC
Organism: Streptomyces sp. NPDC058671; assembly: GCF_042716475.1. Taxonomy (NCBI): domain Bacteria; kingdom Bacillati; phylum Actinomycetota; class Actinomycetes; order Kitasatosporales; family Streptomycetaceae; genus Streptomyces; species Streptomyces sp. NPDC058671. The sequence goes on from NZ_JBHXSA010000009.1 coordinate 153,609, forward strand.
GCGGCGAGCCCAGCACGGACACCGTCGCCGCGCTCGCCCCCGACCTCATCGTCGCGACCACCGACCTGCCGCCGGCCGCCGTGAAGCAGCTCCGCAAGATCGCCCCGGTCCTGGAGCTGCGCGCCGCCGACGCCACCGACCCCATCGGGCGGATGACCGAGAACCTCGACCTCATCGCCAAGGCCACCGGCACCACGGAGAAGTCCGCGGAGCTCAAGAAGCAGTTCCAGGCGAAGCTCGACGAGGGCAGCAAGGCACTGGCCGCCGCCGGCCTGGCCGGCGCGAAGTACGCCTTCGCCGACGGCTACGTCGTCTCCAACCAGGTCTCCGTCCGGCCGTTCACCGGCGGTTCGCTCATCGGCGCCGTCAACGAGAAGCTCGGCCTGAAGAACGCCTGGACGGTCAAGGGCGACCCGGCCTACGGCCTCGCCGCCACCGACGTCGAGGGCCTCACCAAGCTCGGCGACGTCCACTTCGCCTACGTCGGCAACGACGGCGACGCGGCCAGCACCCCCTTCACCGGCGTCCTCGCCGAGGACAAGGTCTGGACGTCCCTGCCGTTCGTCAAGAAGGGGAACGTCCACCGCCTGCCCGACGGCATCTGGATGTTCGGCGGCCCCGAGTCGATGAGCACCTACGTCGACTCCGTCGTCGCCGCCCTGACGAAGTAGCACCATGGCCGTCACCGCAACCACCCCCGCCACCCGTCCGCCGACGGCCACGTCCCGGACGGGCGCGGCCCCGGTGACGGCCGCACTCGTCCTCCTCGTCGTCGCCCTCGCGGGCGTGGACATCACCCAGGGCACGGCCGCCGTCGGCGCCCCCGAGGTCTGGAAGGCGCTCACCGGCCGGGCCGACCCGGCCGACGCGTCCGTCGTCATCGCCTCCCGGCTGCCCCGGATGACCGCCGGGCTGCTCGTCGGCGCCGTCCTCGGCATGGCCGGCGCCGCCCTCCAGGCCGTCAGCCGCAACGTCCTCGCCTCACCCGACACCCTCGCCGTCAACGCGGGCTCCTACTTCGCCCTCGGCCTCACCGCCGCCACCGGCGTCTCCCTGCCCCTGCTCGCCTCCTCCGGCGTCGCCTTCGCCGGCGGCCTCGCGGCTGCGGCGGTCGTCCTCGGCCTCTCCGGCCTCGGCACCGGCACCGTCCGGCTCGTCCTCGCGGGCAGCGCCCTCACCCTCGGCCTCACCGCCGTCACCGAAGGCCTGCTCCTGCTGTTCCCCCAGCAGACCGAGGGCATCTACCAGTGGAACCAGGGCAGCATCGCCCAGAACGGTTTCGACGGCGTCCTCCAGACGGCACCCATCGCCGCCGTCGGCGTCGTCGGACTGCTGCTCCTCGCCCGCCGCGTCGACGCCCTCGCCCTCGGCGACGACGCCGCCCGCGGCCTCGGCGTCCCCGTCCGCGCCACCCGCGTCACCGCCGTCGTGCTCGCCGCCCTCCTGTCCACGACCGCGGTCACCCTCGCCGGACCCATCGGCTTCGTCGGACTGTGCGCCCCCGCCCTCGTCCGCCCCCTCGCCCGCCGCTTCCGCGCCTTCACCCGCACCAGGGGCGCCCTGCCCGTCGCCGGGCTCACCGGAGCCGCCCTGGTCCTGGGCGCCGACGTCCTGCTCCGTGCCGTCGTACCGGCCGACGTGGCGGTCGGTGTGCCCACCGGAGTCGTCACCAGCGTCGTGGGCGCCGTCTTCCTGATCGTCATGGCCACCCGGGCCCGCGACACGGCCGGGGCCGCTGCCCCCGACCGGCTGCGCATCAGGAGCCGGTCCGTCTTCCTCGTCACCACCGGCGTCCTCCTCGTCCTCCTCGTCGGCGTCACCGTCGCCGCGGTCCTCCTCGGCGACACCAAGCTGCTGCTCGGCGACGTGCTGAACTGGATCCAGGGAAACGCCGGCCGGACCACCGCCTTCGTCCTCGACACCCGGGTGCCCCGCGTCCTCGCCGCCCTCCTCGCGGGCGCCGCCCTCGCCCTTGCCGGAACGCTCGTCCAGGCCGTGACCCGCAACCCCCTCGCCGAACCCAGCATTCTCGGCGTCTCCGGCGGAGCCGCCCTCGGCGCCGTCCTCCTCGTGACGACGGTGACCACCGCCGGGTCGTGGAGCGTGGCCGGCGCGGCCTTCGCGGGCGCCGCCCTCAGCGCCGTCCTCGTCTTCGGCCTCGCCGCGCGGGGCGGGTTCCAGCAGAACCGGCTCGTCCTCGTCGGATTCGGCGCCGCCACCGGTGCGGCGGCCCTCATCAGCCTCCTCATCATCCTCACCGACCCGTTCAACGCGACGAAGGCCCTCACCTGGCTGTCCGGTTCCACCTACGGACGGACCCTGCCCGACGTCCTGCCCCTCGCCGCGGTCCTCGCCGTGGGCGCGGTCCTCGCGGCCGTCCGTCGCACCGAACTCGACCTGGTCTCGCTCGACGAGGACACCCCGCGGCTGCTCGGACTGCGGCTGGGACGCGGCCGCCTCGGCTTCCTCGTCCTCGCCGTCCTGCTCACGGCCACCGCCGTCGCCGCCGCCGGCACGATCGGCTTCGTGGGACTCGTCGCGCCGCACGCCGCCCGTGCCCTGGTGGGCCGCCCCCACGCGCGCGTGGTGCCCGTCGCGGTGCTCCTCGGCGCGGTCCTCGTCTGCACCGCCGACCTGGTGGGGCGGACGGTGATCGCACCGGCGCAACTCGGGGCGGGCCTGATGACCGCCGTCATCGGCACCCCGTACTTCCTCCATCTCCTGGTCCGCAGCCGGGGCGGCCGTGGCTGACCCTTCGTGTGGGAACGGCGCGGCCTGCACAATACGAGGCGTGACCGATGACGATCCGTACCTGTGGCTGGAAGACATCTCGGGCGAGGCCGCCCTCGCGTGGGTGACCGAGCGGAACGCCGAGACCGCGCGAGCGGTCGCGGGGGACGCCGGGTTCGCGGCGCTGAGGACGCGCCTGCGGGAGGTCCTCGACGCCTCCGACCGGATCCCCTACACCGTGCGGCGCGGGGCGTACCTCTACAACTTCTGGCGGGACGCCGAGCACGTGCGCGGGGTGTGGCGGCGCACGACCCCGGAGCGGTACCGGGAGGAGTCACCCGAGTGGGAGATCCTCCTGGACGTCGACGCCCTGGCCGCCGCCGAGGGCGAGAAGTGGGTGTGGGACGGGGCGCGGGTCCGGCGCCCGGAGTACGACCGGGCTCTCGTACGACTCTCGCGGGACGGCGGGGACGCCGTCGTGGTGCGCGAGTTCGACCTCACGACCGGCGAGTTCGTCGAGGACGGCTTCCGGCTGCCGGAGGCCAAGACGCGCATCGGCTGGGTCGACGCCGACACCGTCCTCGTCGGTACGGACCTCGGACCGGGCTCGCTGACCGACTCCGGCTATCCGCGCACCGTCCGCCGATGGCGGCGCGGAACCCCCGTGGAGGCCGCCGAACTCGTCTACGAGGCCGAGCAGCGCGACGTGGCGGCCTGGGGGTACCGGGACACCACGCCCGGGTACGAGCGGGAGTTCGTCGGACGCTCGCAGGACTTCTTCCGCGGCGAGACGTACCTCCTGCGGCCCGACGGCACCCGCGTACGGATCGACGTGCCCGACGACGCCGACGCCTACGCCCACCGCCGCCACCTGATCGTCACCCTGAAGTCCGCGTGGCTGGGGCGGCCGACGGGCTCGCTCCTCGCGTTCGACTTCGACGCCTTCCTGGCCGGCGACCGCACCCACGAGGTGCTCTTCACGCCCGACCGGCGGACCGCGCTCGCCGGGCACAGCTGGACCCGCAACCACCTGATCCTGGAGACGATGCGGGACGTCAGCGCCCGCATCGAGGTCCTCACCCCCGGCGCCGACGGAACCTGGTCCCGCGAACCGCTCGTCGGCGTCCCGGAACTGTCCGCCGTCAGCGTCGTCGACACCGACCCCGACGTGTCCGACGAGTACGTCCTCGACGTCTCCGGGTTCCTCCAGCCCTCCACCCTTCACGGGGGCCGGATCGGAGCCGGCTCGGAGGTGCTCAAGCAGGCCCCGCACCGCTTCGACCCCACCGGGCTCACGGTCGCCCAGCACTTCGCGACCTCCCGGGACGGCACCCGCGTGCCGTACTTCGTCATCGGCCCCGACCGCACCACCAGCGGCCCCGGCCCCACCCTGCTCTACGGCTACGGCGGCTTCGAGGTCTCCCTCACGCCCTACTACGGCGCCGTGACGGGCCGGGCCTGGCTGGAGCGCGGCGGCACCCACGTCATCGCGAACATCCGCGGCGGCGGCGAGTACGGCCCCGACTGGCACCAGGCCGCACTCGGCGCCGAACGGCCCCGGGCCTTCGAGGACTTCGCGGCCGTCGCCGAGGACCTCGTCACGCGGGGGATCACCACCCCCGCCATGCTGGGCGCGTCGGGCGGCAGCAACGGCGGGCTGCTCATGGGCGCCATGCTCACCCGCCACCCCGAGCTGTTCGGCGCGATCGTCGCCCAGGTGCCGCTCCTCGACATGACCCGCTTCCACAAGCTCCTCGCGGGCGCGTCCTGGATCGCCGAGTACGGCGACCCCGACGACGAGGCCGACCTCCCCCACCTGCGGGCCATCTCCCCGTACCACCGGATCGCGGCGGACCGGGACTACCCCCCGGTCCTCCTGATGACCTCGACCCGCGACGACCGCGTCCACCCCGGCCACGCCCGCAAGACCGCGGCGCGGCTGAGGGAACTCGGCCACCGGGTCCTGTTCCACGAGAACACCGGCGGCGGCCACGCGGGGGCGGGCGACAACGAACAGGCCGCCCACAACAGCGCGCTCGTCCACACCTACCTGTGGCAGCAGCTGACCGGCACCGCGCCGGAGCCCACGGAGGCCCGCGTCGCGGGAACCCACGTCGCGGAGGTCCCGGTCCCGGCCGCCCCCGTCGACGGCGCGCCCGTCACAGCCATCCCGCGCGCTGCGCCTGCAACGCCATCTGGAACCGGCTCGTAGCACCGAGCCGCGCCATCAGGACCTGCACCCGGCGGAAGAGGGTGCGGCGGCTGACCCCGATCTCCCGGGCGATGACGTCGTCGGCCGCCCCGGCCGCGAGCAGCCGGAGCAGCCGGCGGTCCGCCGGCCGCAGACCCGCGGGACGCGGCGAACGGCCGTGGAACGGCAGCGCGTTCTGCCACGCCTGCTCGAACAGCGCCACGAGCGCCGAGAGGAGCCCGCACGGCTGCACGACCAGCATCGTGTTGTACACGTCCGTCTCCCTGATCGACAGGGAGACCAGCGCGTACGCGTCGTCGATGATCACCAGTTTGACCGGCACCGACGGCAGGACCCGCGCCTGTTCGCCCGCCTCGACACACGGCTCGATGGAGTTCTCCAGCTGCCCCGGATGCTCGAGGGACTCCCGCGAGTACACGACCCGCTGCGTCACCCCGCGGGCCAGCGTGGCCAGCGCGTCCTCGGTGGCGCCTTCGAGGGGGAAGTACGGCGGCGAGTCGAACTGCCGGATCTGCTCGCGGGCACTGGCCCAGGCCTGACGCATCCGGAGACCGATCGCGTCCCCGGTGACGACCTCCACGAGACGGTCGTCGTACGCGGCGAGACGCTGCCGCCGGAACGACTCGAACGCGCCGCCGACGGTGATCCGGGACTCGTCGATCTCCGCCGCCCGGTGCCGGCCGAGGATCTCCAGGCCCGCGGCCGGCGGGACCGGCGCCACCACGTCCGCGCCGTCGCCGGCCGCGCTCGCCAGACCCGAGTCGATCAGCTCCCCGTACGCCGCCGAGAACGCCCCGTCCTCCAGGCCGGCCGCCGACCTGATCGCGCCCAGCGGCGCCGGGCCCCGTTCCAGCAGCTCCAGATAGACCCGTACGGCCTCCTCACCGATCCCCAGGACCCGCAGGGCCCGCGTGAGCTTGTGGTTCGCCATGGACCGCATTATCGCCCCGCCCATCCACGGCCGGTGTCCGATCCGTGCCAGTGGCCGATCCGGGCACCCGGCGCGCGCCGGGCGCAGTACCTTCCGGGAGCCGCCGAGGCCGTCGGCGGACGGCGAACTCCGGAACACACCCGGAAAATCACACGGAAGAAGGTGCAGGACGTGGCGAAGGGTCGCAAGAACGGCCTCTACGGAGGCGTGTCCGAGGAACTCTCCGCGCTGATGAGGACGGGATGGGCGGACACCGAGCGGCACGGCCTCGAACCCGACGAGCAGGCCCCCTACGCGGCCCGCCGCCGCGCCGCCCTCTCCGCGCGCTTCCCCGGCGAACGCCTCGTGGTCCCCTCGGGCAACCTCAAGACCCGCTCCAACGACGACACCTACCCGTTCCGCCCGTACTCCGGCTACGTCCACATGACCGGGGACCAGACGCGCGACGGCGCCCTCGTCCTCGAACCCCGCGCCGACGGCGGCCACGACGCCTACTGCTACCAGCTTCCCCGCGACAGCAGGAACGACGACGAGTTCTGGACGGGCAACACGGCGGAGCTGTGGATGGGCAGGCGCCGGTCCCTCGCGGAGGCGGAGCGCGTCCTCGGGCTGCCCTGCCGGGACGTCCGCACCGCCGCCGAGGACCTCGCCGCCGGCTCCGGCGTGCCGACCCGGATCGTCCGCGGCCACGACCCGGCCCTCGAAGCCGCCGTCACCACGGACGAGCGGCGCGACGACGAACTGGAGGAGGCGCTCGGCGAACTCCGGCTCGTCAAGGACGTCTGGGAACTGGGCGAGATGCGCAAGGCCGTCGACTCGACCGTGCGCGGCTTCACCGACTGCGTCGGCGAACTGTCCCGGGCGATCGCCTCGTCCGAGCGGTGGATCGAGGGCACGTTCTTCCGCCGGGCACGCCTGGAGGGCAACGCCGTCGGCTACGGCACCATCTGCGCCGCCGGCGAGCACGCCACGATCATGCACTGGACGGACAACGACGGCCCGGTGCGGCCCGGTGAACTGCTCCTGCTCGACGCCGGCGTGGAGACCCGCTCCCTCTACACCGCCGACGTCACCCGCACCCTCCCCGTCAACGGCGTCTTCACCCCGGTCCAGCGCCGGGTGTACGACGCGGTGTACGAGGCCCAGGAGGCGGGCATGGCCGCGGTCAAGCCCGGCGCGCTCTTCCGCGACTTCCACGAGGCGGCCCAGCGCCACCTGACGGCGCGGCTCGTCGAGTGGGGTCTCATCGAGGGACCCGTCGACCGCGCGTACGACCTCGGCCTCCAGCGCCGCTTCACCATGGCCGGAACCGGGCACATGCTCGGCCTGGACGTCCACGACTGCGCCCACGCGCGCACCGGGGAGCACGTCGACGGCGTCCTCGAAGCGGGCATGGTGCTCACCGTCGAGCCGGGTCTGTACTTCCAGCCCGACGACCTGACCGTGCCGGAGGAGTGGCGTGGCATCGGCGTCCGGATCGAGGACGACCTCGTCGTGACCGACGACGGCCACGAGAACCTGTCTGCGGGCCTGCCCCGCTCCTCGGCCGAGGTCGAGGCGTGGATGGCGCGCGTCGCGGGCTGATCCGGGGGGTCCCGGACACCTCGGGCAGGCGGCCCCCGCGTCTCACCCGTCGCCGCCGAGGTCCCCGTACAGGGCGAAGAGGCGGGGGAGCGGCGGGCCGGAGTCCGGCGCGGGGCGGTGCGCGAGTGACGCCCAGGCGGTGGCGGTGAGTTCACGCGCCCGGCCGCCGGGCCACGGCCGGGGCAGCAGCTCGGGGGGCAGCAGCGGGTCGGGCCGCATGGCGTACGTGAAGGCTGCGGCGAGCTGGACCGCGAGCGTCAGCCGCTCGGCGTCCGTCGGGGCCTCCGGGCGGGCGAGCCGGTCCAGACAGGAGCGGGCGAAGGCGGCCAACTCCTCGTGCCGGGCGGCGATCTCGTCCAGGGGCCAGAGGGCGGCGGCCAGGTCCCGCGGCGCGGCGGCCTCCCCGACCCGCAGGTCCGTGCTGGTGAGGGACGTGACCTGGGCGGCGACGCCGAGGTGGCGGGCGTGCGCCTCGACGAGCGGCTCGATCGGGTTGGCGGCCACGTACAGACCGCCCTGGACGGGGGCCGCGCCGAGCCCGACCAGGGTGTCGCGGAGCGCGTCGCGGGCGGCCCGCGCGGACTCGGGGACGGCGAAGGCGAAGAGGTGCCAGACGCCGTCCCACGGGGCGAGGCCCCGGTCCTGGCGGTAGGCGAAGCGGACGTGGGCGGCGTCGGGGGCGAGGGAGCCGCTGGGGTCGGCGACCGCGCGGAGTACGGCCTTCCGCCCCCGCCCCTCGTGGGTGAAGCGCCCTTCCGCGACGAGCCGCTTGACGCAGAGCCGGACCTGCTGGTCGGTCATCGCGAGCAGCCCGGCGACGGCGTAGAGCTCTCCGGCGTCGACGGTGCCGTCCTCACGGACCAGGGCGTGGACGAGGGTTCGGGTGGGGATCGGGTTCCAAGGGGCAGCGGGGACCTCGGGGGAGTCGGCGGGCTTCACGGGGCCTCCTTGCCGGGACGGGGGTCGGAGCCGGCCGTCGTGGCCGGGCGGTGACCGGGCGTCGTGACGGGGTCGGAGCCGGCCCGTGTGTCGGGGTCGGAGCCGCCCGTCGTGGCGGGGGTGGCGCCGGACGGTGTGAGGGGCCTGTGCATCGTCGTGACGGCGCCGAAGCCCATCAGACCGCGCAGGTAAGGGGTGTGCTCGGTGCGGACGGCGGTGAAGCCGTGCCGCTCGTACAGGGCGCGGGCCCGCGGGTTGACGTCGATGACGTCGAGCCGGACGCGACGGCAGCCCGCCTCGGCGGCGACGGCCGCGACCTCGCCCAGCAGCCGGGCGCCGATGCCCGCCCCCCGGTGCTCGGCGGCGACGGCGATACCGTCCATCACGAGTTCCTCGGCCGCGGGGCGCCGCTCCAGGAGGGCCAGGACGGCGAGGCGGGGCAGCCCGCGCAGCACCCCGTACGCCGCGAGGAGATCCCCCGCACCGCCGCCGGTGAGCCCGCGTCCGCCGAGGTGGTAACCCGCCACTCCCGCCACCTCTCCGTCGACGAGTGCGGTGACGCCCCGGTCGTGGTGGAGGTGGGCCGCGAGGAAGGCCCGTGCCTTGTCGGGCGGGTTCAGGGCGGCGCCGAGCTTCCGCCCGAACGCCTCCCAGTACAGCGCGGCGACCCGCGCCTCGCTTCCCTCGGGCACGCCTCTGCGCACCACGGGCCGCTTGTCCATCGGCACCTCCTTCTCGTGACGGGCCCGCCGCCGTGGCCGGGAATGACACTTGCGCTATCGATACTAGTACGTTCATTCTCGGTACGAGCGTTGTGGTGGCGATAGTTTTTGGGGGGATGGGCATGAAGTACGTCATGAGGCAGGCCGTGCGGCAGGTCGGGAAGCCGCGGGCCGCAGGGGAGCAGGGCCCCCGCGGGCCGGGGGCGGCCCGCGCGGGGGAGCGACTCGCGCACGTCGACGCCCTGCGGGGATTCGCCCTCCTGGGCATCCTCGTCGTCAACATCGGTTTCATGGCGTCGACTTACCACGGCACGGGCCTGGAGGACCCGCGCTTCGACGCGCCCCTCGACGGGGCCGTCCGCTGGGCGGTCGCGGTGTTCTTCGAGGCCAAGTTCTTCCTGCTGTTCTCGTTCCTCTTCGGTTACAGCTTCACCCTCCAGCTCGCCTCCGCCGAGCGGAGCGGCTCCCGCTTCGTCCCGCGTTTCCTGCGGCGCCTCGCGGGCCTGTTCGTCCTCGGCCTCCTGCACGCGGTCCTGCTGTTCACCGGCGACATCCTCACCACGTACGCCGTCCTCGGTCTGGTCCTGCTCGCCGCGCGCCGGATCCGCTCCCGTACCGCCGTCCGTACCGCCGTGATCCTCTTCGCCGTGACCGCGGCCGCGTACCTCCTCCTCGCGGGGGGCGTGCACCTGACGGGCGGCGGGGCGGGAGGGGAACCGGGGGCGGCGGCCGGGGCCGAGCGGGCCGCGGCGGAGCTGCGCGGCGGCCCGGGTTCCGTGATCGGGGAGAACCTGGCACAGCTGCCCGACATGGCGTTCCTGCTCGTCTTCTTCCAGGCCCCGGCCGCCCTCGCCGCCTTCTTCCTGGGTCTCGCCGCGGGGCGGGGGCGGGCGCTCGCGGATCTCGCCCGGCACCGCACGGTCCTCGTCCGGCTCCAGTGGGCGGGCTTCTCGGTCGGGCTCCTCGGTGCCGTCGTGTACGCCCACGCGAACCTGGTGCACCCCGGAGGCTCGTACCAGCTCCTCGCCCTGGGGATCGACGTCGTCACGGCGCCGCTGCTCGCCGCCGCGTACGCCGCCACCGTGCTCCGGCTCGCCCAGGGCCGGTTCGGGCGGAGGACGGTGGCCGTGCTCGGGCCGGTGGGCAGCATGACCCTGACCGGCTACCTCGCCCAGTCCCTCGTCGGCGCCCTGCTGTTCACCGGGTACGGGGCGGCTCTCGTGGGCCGGATGTCGCCGCCGGCGGTCCTGGCCCTCGCGCTCGCGCTGTTCGCCGCCCAGGTGGTGGTGAGCCGGTGGTGGCTCCGGCGCCACCGGTACGGCCCGGCGGAGTGGCTGCTGCGGGCGTGGACGACGCTGACCCTGCCGCCCCTTCGGCGTCCGGCGACGCCCGAGGGGTGAGCGGCGGCGGGGGCGGGGGGCGTGCGCCGACGGACGGGTCGGCGGGTCACTGGACGCGGCGCGGGTGATGCTGTTAGCTGCCCCTGCACCTATTCAACGAGTTGCCTATGGAGCCGTCTCATGCATCCGTTCCGCAAGGCCGTCGAGTCCCGGGACCACGACGCCATCGAGGCGATGCTCGCCGAGGACGTCGTCTTCACCAGCCCGGTCGCCTTCCGGCCGTACCCCGGCAAGGCCATCACCGCCGCGATCCTGCGCGGGGTCCTCCGGGTCTTCACCGACTTCCAGTACGTCCGCGAGATCGCGAGCGCGGACGGCCGGGACCACGCCCTCGTCTTCGTCGCGAAGGTCGGCGACAAGGAGATCAACGGCTGCGACTTCCTCCACTTCGACGAGGAGGGCAGGATCGACGACTTCACCGTCATGGTCCGACCCCTCTCCGCGGCGCAGGCGCTTGCCGCCGCGATGGGCGCCCAGTTCGACCGCATCGAGGCCGAGGCGCGCGCGACGGCCGGGGGAGCGGAGGCCGGGGGAGCGTAGTCCGGAAAAACGGAGCCCGGGAGCGAGCCCGGCCGCGGGAGGTGAGCGTGCGGGTGCCCCGCTCGCCCTCCTGTACGCATCCCGGTCGTACGGGCGAGACCGGCCGGCCCGCGCTTTCACCGATTCAGGTGACAGAGGTCGAGGCGAAACGTCCCTCCCCGCGGCGGGGCGGCCACGCTCGAAGCGACACATGGAGCCACCCTGTGGAGCGCCCGATGCAGCTGATCCCCCGTCATGACCCGTACCTCGTCGTCCGCTCGGTCGGCGGCCGCACCGTCGCCGCCCTCCGGGGCGAGCTCGACCTCGTCCTGGTACGGCATCTCCGGCCCGAGCTCGACGCCCTCGTCCGGGAGTCCGACGCCCTGACCGTGGACATCCGGCGCCTCACCTTCTGCGACGCCACCGGCCTCGGTCTCCTCGCCCACTGCGCCCGGCGCGCAGGGGAGCGGGGCGCGCAGTGGAGGCTCGTCTGCGACCAGCCGAAGATCCTCCGGCTCATCCGCCTGACCGCGCTGGGCGACCTGCTGCGCCCGGAGCCGGGGCGGCCGGACGAGCCGGCCGACGCGTGGCCCGACGAGCCACTCCTCGACGACGTCGCTCCGTCGGCGCCGGCCGGCTTACGGCTGTCCGCATACACTCCCGTCCATGGCATGCCGCATCAGTGAACTGGTCATCGACTGCGCCGACGCCGAGCGGCTCGCCGCGTTCTGGAGCGAGGTCCTCGGCTATGTCGAACTCGGCAGGGAGGACGACGGCAGCATCGAGATCGGGCCGCCCGACGCCGGCTTCGGCGGCCCGCAGCCCACGCTCGTCCTCAGCCCCAGCAGCGACCCGCGGACCGGGAAGCTCCCCCTGCACCTGGACGTCAGTCCCACCGACCGCGACCAGGACGCCGAGCTGGAGCGTCTGCTCGCCCTCGGCGCACGGCCCGCCGACGTCGGCCAGAAGGGCACCGAGAGCTGGCACGTCCTGGCCGACCCCGAGGGCAACGAGTTCTGCCTCCTGCGCACCCGGCTCAAGCCCCTCTGACCGGACGGGGGCGCGTCGGCGGCGGAGCTCGCCGGGTCCGCCGCCCCGCCCGCTCCCTCCCGGGTGACGTAGGCCCGTCTCCACGCGCCGCCTTCCCCGGGCGAAATCCCGTCGCCGTGAGGGCGGTTGACGGTGATGATGGCGGGATGGACCAGCATCGTGGCACCGCCCCGCACGCGCACCCCGTCGACGCCCTCATCGTCGTGGACGTGCAGGCGGCCTTCGTCACCGGGGACGGCGCCGTACCCGGGGCCGCCCGGCTCGTCGACCGTACGGCCGACCTCATCGCGCGGGCCCGGCAGGGCGGAGCGCTCGTCGTCCACCTCCAGAACGACGGACCGCCCGGCGCGGAGGACGAACCCCACACGCCCGGCTGGGAGCTCCACCACCCCGTCCGGCACGGGCCGACGGAGAGGGTCATCCGCAAGCCGTACGACGACGGCTTCCGCGAGACCCCGCTCGGTGACGTGCTCGCCGACGCGGGGGTGCGGGCGGTCGCCGTCTGCGGCGTGATGTCCGAGATGTGCGTCCAGGCGACGGCCCGTACGGCCCTGGACCGCGGCTACCGCGTGGTCGTGCCGCACGACGCCCACGCGACCCAGGACGTCCCGGCCGCGCCCGGGATCTGCGGGGCCGTACCGGCCGCCACGGTCTCCCGGGTCGCGGCCTACGCCCTGGGGAGCGACGCGGAGGTGACGTCGGCGGCCGCCGACGTCAGCTTCACGGCGCCTGACCCGGCGGGCGACATCGCTCTCACGGCGCCTGACGTGGCCCCCGACGTCAGCTTCACGGCGCCCCGGGCGGCCCGCGCCCGCTGAGGCCCTGGCGGGGGGCGCCCGGGGAACACGGCACACCGGTGCGGCACACGTCAGGCGAGCGGCTGCTCATACGGGGTGCTCACCCGACTCCCGCAGCCCCGCCGCGGCCCACGCATCGGTACACATACGGAACATCGATCGGCCGCCATACGCAGCGCCCCCCGTCAGGTACTCGGCTAGGGTGATTCGACAGGGAATGCGCCCCCAGGGGCCGGGCCGATGCGTAGGTCGATGCGTTGGAGACTCACCAGTCGTCGAGCAGGGTTCCGCAGCCGCCCCGGGCGGCCGTCGGGGACGCCGGCGTGCTCCGGGAGCTGCTGCCGATCGCCCTCTGGCGCGAGGACGCCGACGGTCACATCGTCGAGTGGTCGCTCGCCGCGCAGGATCTCCTCGGCCACCGTCCCGAGCACGTCCTCGGACGGCTCGCCACCCCGCTTCTCGTCCCGGACGCCAACCGGGAACTCGCCGACCGGCTCACCCACCGCGTCCAGGCGGGGGAGACCATGGTCGGCACGCTTCCCGTCCGCCACCGCGACGGGCACACGGTCGCCATGGAGATGTGGATCGTGCCCGCGGCCGACCCGGCCGGCCGGGCGGGGGCGATGCTCATCGCGGTCGAGACGTCCGAGGTCCTGCGCATGCGGGAGAACCTGGCGGCGATGGAGAGCCTCTTCACCCAGTCGCCGATCGGTCTCGCCCTGCTCGGTCCCGACCTGCGGTTCCTCCGCGTCAACGACGCCCTCGCCCGGATGAACGGAGTGGCCGCGGCCGAGCACGTGGGCCGTCGCCTCACCGAGGTCGTGCCCGGCGTCAACGCCGACTCGCTGGAGTCCCTGATGCGCCAGGTCCTCCACAGCGGGAACGCCGTCGTCGACGCCCGCCGCGTCGGCCGTACGCCAGCCGACCCCGACCGGGACCACATCTGGTCCTGCTCGTACGCCCCGCTGATCGACCGCACCGACCGCCGGTCCCTGGGGCTGATCGCCTCCCTCGTCGACATCACCGAGCACCAGGAGGCCCACACCGAGGTCGAGCGGGCCCGGCACCGCTTCGCCCTGCTCGCGGAGGCGGGGGCCCGGATCGGCACCACTCTGGACCTCAAGCAGACGGCGGAGGAGGCGGTACGTTTCCTCGTGCCGCAGCTGGCCGACTCGGCGGACGTGCAGATGCTGGAGTCGGTCCTCGAACCGGACGACCCGGCGGCCTCCACGCGCGGGGTGCTGCGGCGGCTCGCGGCCCGCTTCCCCGACCCGACGGCCCCCACGGCGCTGCTCGCCCCGGGGCAGACCTTCCAGATCCCGCTGGACTCCGTGTACGAGCAGGTCGTCGCCCGTGGCCGGCCCACCAACCTCTACACGTCCGACATCCCGGCGCTGTTCACCGACCCGCGTACCGAGGCGCTCCGCACCTACCTCGGCGCCCGCATCGGTTCGGCGCGGCTGGTGCCCCTCGTGGCCAGGGGCCAGGTGCTCGGCGCGGTCACGGTCACCCGGCTGCGGACCCGCGAGCCCTTCGACGCGCAGGACTGCGTCCTCATCGACGAGGTCGTGGCCCGCGCCGCCCTCAACATCGACAACGCCCGTCTCTACACCACCCAGCGCGAGGCGGCCCTCACCCTCCAGCGGAGCCTCACCAACAGCGCGCTCCCCGACGTCACCGGGCTCGAACTCACCGGCCGCTACCTGCCCGCCAGCTCCCATGACGTCGGCGGCGACTGGTACGACGTCATCGCCCTGCCGGGCGGCCGGACGGGGCTGGTCATCGGTGACGTCATGGGGCACGGCATCCACGCGGCGGCCGTCATGGGCCAGTTGCGCACGGCGGTACGGACCCTGGCCCGCCACGACATCCCGCCGGCGCGGATGCTCAGCTCCCTCGACGCCGTCGTCGCCGACATCGGCGAGGACACCATGGCGACCTGTGTGTACGCCGTCCACGACCCGGCCACCGGCGGCTGGGTCATCGCCCGGGCCGGCCATCCGCCGCCGGCCGTGGCGACCCCGGACGGCACCGTCACCTTCCTCGACGGACCGCCGGGAACCCCGCTGGGCACCGGCGCCCACGACTTCGGTACGGAGGAGGTCTCCCTGCCGGCGGGCGGGCTCCTCGTGCTCTACACGGACGGCCTCATCGAGGCGCGCGACCGGGACCTCGACGAGGGGATGCGGCAGCTCGCCCGGGCGCTCGGGCACTTCGACCGCCCCCTGGACACCCTGTGCGACGAGATCCTGGACCAGCTCCTCGAAGGCCCCGCCCAGGACGACGTGGCGATGCTGCTGGCCCGCGTCACCCGCTGAGCGACGCCCGTACGACCCGCTGACAACGCCCGTACGGGACATGCTGGGGCAGGACCCCGTGCGGCCGGACCCCGACGGAAGCCGGTACCCGGGCTCCCAGCCGTACGGCAGACGCCTCCGGCACCCGTACGTCCGCTCACAGCGGTACGACGGTCACCTCGGTCGCCTTCACGCCCGTCCAGACCGGCACCCCGTCCGCGAGGCCCAGTTCGGCGGCCGCCTGCGGGGTGATCTCGGCGACGAGCGAAGGGGCCAGGTCCGAGGTGACGAGGACCCGGAGCCGGCTGCCGCTCGCGGTGATCTCGCGTACGGTCCCCGGCCAGACGTTACGGGGGCTGCCGCCCGGCCGCTCGCGGTGCACGGCCACCGCCTCGGGCGCGATGATCGCGAGGGAGGGCGTGCCCGGCGGCGGCTGCTCGGCGGTGATGAGGGCGCCTCCCCCGTCGAGATCGAGGCCGTCGGCCGTGGCGGTACCGGGCCACGCGTTGCGGCCGAGCATGCGGGCGACCCACGGCGAACGGGGATGACGGGAGACCTCGGCGGGCGAGTCGTCCTGGAGCGGCCGGCCGTCCTGGAGGACGAGGACGCGGTCGGCGAGGGACACGGCTTCGACCGGGTCGTGGGTGACGATCAGACAGACGCCGCCGAAACCGGCGAGGTGGCTGCGCAGGGTGTGCCGGACGTGGGCCCGGGTGGTCTGGTCGAGGGCGGCGAGCGGCTCGTCGAGGAGCAGCAGCCGGGGCCGCGCGGCGAGCGCCCGCGCGAGGGCGACCCGCTGGGCCTGCCCGCCGGACAGCTGCGCGGGGCGACGGTGGGCCAGGTGGCCGACGCCCAGGCGGTCGAGCCAGCGCTGTGCCTCCCGGCGGGCCTCGGCGCGCGGCACTCCGCGCGCCCGCAGCCCGTACGCGGTGTTGGCGAGCGCGGACAGACGGGGGAACAGCGCGCCGTCCTGCGGGACCCACGCCACCTGGCGGCGGTGCGGCGGCAGGTCCGTGACGTCGATGTCGCCGAGGCGCAGCACGGCGTGGGCCCGGGGGGTGAGCCCGAGGAGGGCGCGGAGCAGGGTCGTCTTGCCGGCGCCGTTGGGGCCGACGACGGCGATGGTGGTGCCGGGCTCGGCGGCCAGGACCAGCTCGGTGAAGCCGTCGACCTCCGCGTGCAGCGCCCAGCGTCCGCCCGCGCCGAGGGCCGCGTCCGCCGGGTCGGTCGTGCCCTCCTCCGGGTCGGGGGCCTCATCGACGGGCGGGGCCGCCGGGTCGTGGGCCTCTTCCACCGGCGCGTCGGGCGTGCGGGTACGGCTCGTGGCCGCCGGCGTGCCGGTCCAGTTGCCGCGCAGCGCGAGGAGCACGGCCATGGCGATGGCGAGCAGCAGCAACGAGACGGAGGTGGCGGCCTCCGGTTCCTCCTGGAGCAGCAGGTACACCTGGAGCGGGAGGGTCTGCGTGGTGCCGGGCAGGTTCCCGGCGAAGGTGATCGTGGCACCGAACTCGCCGAGCGCCCGTGCCCAGGTCAGCGCCGCACCGGCGAGCAGCCCGGGCGCGACCATCGGCAGGGTGACGGTGAAGAACACCCGGACGGGTGAGGCGCCGAGCGACGCCGCCGTCTCCTCGTACCCGGGGCGCAGACCGGCCAGCGCGCCCTCCAGGCTGATGACGAGGAACGGCATGGAGACGAAGGTCGCGGCGACCACCGCGCCGGAGGTGTGGAAGGGCAGCGTCACCCCGAAGGTGCTCTCGAGCCAGGGGCCGAGGAGGCCGCGACGCCCGAAGGCGAGCAGCAGCGCCACGCCGCCGACCGTCGGCGGCAGCACCATGGGCAGCAGGACGAGGGATCGGACGACCGCCTTCCCGCGGAACGGCACCCGGGCGAGCAGCCAGGCCAGCGGCACCCCGAGCAGCAGCGAGAGACCGAGCGCCCAGAAGGAGACGACCAGGGACAGGGTGAGGGCCTCGACGGTGGCGGGACCCGTCAGATGCGCGCCGAACGCCCCCCACTCGGTGCGGGCCAGGACCCCGACGAGCGGCAGCAGCAGGAACGCGACGGCGAGCAGCGCGGGCACGGCGAGGAGGAGCGGGGTGCGGGGACCGCGCCGGGGGGGCCGACCGTGGAGGCGTCTCATCGTTCGTTCCCGGTGTCGGAGGAGCGGAGAGGGGGGAGGCCGGGCGTCCGCCGGCCGGTAGGGGGCCACGCGGACGGCCCGCGCGCGTCTTCCCGGAGCTACGGCTTCTGGAAGCCGGCGTCCTGGAAGATCTTCTGTGCCTCGGGCGAGGACAGCCAGGCGACGAAGGCCGCCGCGGCCGCGGCGTTCTTCGAGTCGTTGACCGTGGCGGCCGGGTAGGCGGCGACGGCGTTCTGCGCGTCGGGGATCTCGATGGCGTCGACCTTCTCCTCGGCGCTCTCGGCGTCGGTCCGGTAGACGAGCCCGGCGTCGGCCTCGCCCAGTTCGACCTTGCTCAGGACGGCACGGACGTTGGGCTCCTGGGAGACCGGCCTCACCGTGATCCTCTGCGCCTCGAGGATCTTCGCGCTGTACTTGCCGACCGGGGCCTCGGGGGCGGCGAGGACGACCTTGAGCCTGGTGTCCGCGAGGTCCTTCAGCGCGTCGATCTCGAACGGGTTGCCCTCGGCGGTGGCGATCACGAGCCGGTTCCTGGCGATGACGGTCGGTGTGCCGGTGTCGGCCTTCACCTTGTCCATGCTCGTGGTGTCGGCGGTGACCAGGACGTCGGCGGGGGATCCCTGGGCGACCTGGGCGACGAGTTCCTGCGAGCCGGCGAAGGAGAAGGTGATGCCGGTACCGGGGTGGGTCTTCTCGTACGCGGCTCCCGCTGTCCTGAAGACGTCGGTGAGGGAGGCGGCGGCGAGCACCGTCAGACGGGCCGGGGGCGCCCCGGAGCCCGTGGAACCGGTTCCGGGTCTCGCCGCCGTGCCGTCCTGCGGGCCGTCGGCGCCGCAGGCGGTCAGTGGCAGCAGCAGTCCGGCGGCGGCGACGGCGAGGGCCCGACGGCCGGGGAGAGTGCGGGGGTGGCGCATGAGGGTGGGACTCCTGGGGCGTGGGGACGGCGCTGCCGCCCGGACGGAGGGAGGGGACCCGGACCGGGCGGGATCAGGTCCGGTCGATGTGCACGCTGGTCGACTTCACGCGGGCGGTGGCCTGCATGCCGACCTCCAGGCCCAGCTCCTCCACGGCCTCGCGGGTGAGGAGCGACACGAGCCGGTGCGGACCGGCCTGGATCTCCACCTGCGCGGCCACGTCACCGAGCTTGACCGCCGTGACGATGCCGGGGAAGGCGTTGCGCGCGGAGGTGTACGGCGTTTCCTCGTCGCCCGGTGTGTTCTGGGCGACTTCGACGGCGAAGGCGGCCAGATCGCGGCCGTCCACGAGACGTCGGCCGTTCTCGTCGCGATGGGTCGCCACGCGGCCCGCGTCGGCCCAGCGGCGCGCGGTGTCGGGGCTCACGCCGAGCAGACGCGCCGCCTGTCCGATGGTGTAGGACTGCATGTGCGACACGTTAGGCGGCGTGCGCTCTCATCTGCAAGGAATCGAGGTTCTTCTCATCGCATCTGCCAACCCTGCTGGAGGAACCACCGAAATAGGGGAGGCGATGAGCCCGCGGCCCGTTCCGGTCAATCGTGGCGCAGCACCGGATCCACGTCCCCGTGGGTCGGGGCGCGCAACGCGCTCTCGCCCCGCGACCAGGCGTCCACGAGACGGCCGGCGAACCGGTCGTCCAGCAGACAGGTCGCGGCGATGCCGAAAGTGACCTCGGACGCGAGTTCCGGCTCGTCCTCCAGGAGGCCGCCGACGACCTTCCGGCGTACCACCTGCTCGTGGACGGCGTCCGCCTCCACGTGCTCGTCGTAGAACCGCGCCGCCGCCGGCCCCGCCCCGGACCGGCGCAGAGCGGCGGCGAGCCGCGACGCTGCGGGAGACGAGGTGATCTCCACGACGGCGAGGTGCCCCACGAGGGCCCCGCGCAGCCTCCGGTGCAGACCGAACAGCGACATGAGATTCGAGGCGGCGAGCGTCTCGGCCCCCGCCAGGTCCACGTAGCGCCCGTACGCGGGGTCCAGACCCTGGGCGGCCATGAGGTCGGCGTACAGCCCGGCGTGCATCCGTTCCGCCCGCCCGCAGCCGTACTCGTCGTAGGCGATCGCCATCATGGCCGCCTTGGCGCGCCCCCGCAGCCTGGGCACGACCCAGAGCTGCGGATCGGTCTCCCTGAGCTGGGCGACGGAGCGGAGCACCGCGTGCTCGCGCAGTTGCCACGGCTCGCCCTCGGACACGAGGAAGCGGGCGACCCCGGTGCCCTCGACCGGCTCGACCAGGAGGGCGGCCAGTGCCTCGTCCACGTCCGGACGGTCGCGGCAGTCGTGCCGCAGCGCACTCTCGAACCGGCGCTCCAGGAGGGCCCGCACCGCGAGCAGGTCCGCGTCCCATTCGAGCGTCTCGGGAACCCCCTCGAAGCCCCGGTAGTGCTGCTCGTGACAGAGGTGGAGGGCGAGCTGGAGATCCTCGCCGTACGGGGAGCAGCGGGCGATCTCCGTCTCACCGGGCAGCCGCCCGCCGCCCCCGAGCAGCCGTCGTCGTACGGCGTACGACACGTCCCCGCGCGCTTCCGGCACGGGAGGCGCCGTCCGTGCCGGCGGGGGGACGACAGTCATGGCGTCCTGGCCTCCTCGGTCGGTTCGCCCGGCTCAGTGTCCTCCCGTCCGGACTCGTCCGCGTCGGCGCCGGAGGGGCGCGGCCCGCGCCCCGTCCTCGTCCGGGAACCGCGCTTGAGGCGGGGGCGGTGGCTGGTGTCGCAGAACGGCGCCCGCAGGCTCCGCCGGCAGGTGCACAGGGCCATCATGGGGCGGTCGCAGTGGACCACCGACCCGTCCGGCATGACGATGTCCGCCGGGCCCTCCATCAGGAACGGGCCTTCGGCGAGGGGCTCGACACGCGGGACCGTCGAGCGGCGCCCGGCGGTCCCGTCGGGGGAGACGGACATCACGGCCTCCAGGAGCGGATCACCACGAGTTCCTCCGTGCGCGCGCCCAGCGGGATCAGCCCCTGGGCCGCCAGCCAGCCCGACCGGGACGACAGCACCGGCCCGAAGGACTCCGTACGACGGTCCACGACCCGCGCTTCGAGGCCGCGCCGCCGGAGGGCGTCCAGAGTGGCGTCGACGCCCGAGAGCGACGACTGGACGAGCAGCAGGACCCCGGAGGGGGTCAGGAGCCGGGGGGCCCGGGAACAGATGCGGTCGAGGAGCAGGCGGCCGTCGGTGCCGGCGTCCCAGCTCCTTCGCGCGCCCCGGGTGGGTACCTCGGGGTCCTCGCTGGGCACGTAGGGCGGGTTCACCGTGACCAGGTCGAAGCGTTCGCCCGGCACCGCCGCGTCCAGGTCGCCGCGCAGCACCCGGATGCGGCGGCGGTGCCGCAGGGCGTTGAGCCGCGCGGTGGTGATCGCGGAGCGCGAGATGTCGACGGCCGTGGCCCGGGCGCCGTGCCGGGAGGCGACGAGGGCGAGCGCGCCGGTTCCCGTGCACAGGTCGAGCGAGCGCGCGCCCGGCCGCAGCTCCTCGCGCCGTACGTGCGCCGCGAGCAGGCCGGTGTCCGTCTGGGGGGCGTACACCCCGGGAAGACGCCACACCCGTGGGATGTGCGCGGACGGCGCCGGGCCGTCCACCGGCGCGAGCGCTTCCCCCGCACCCGTCGTCAGTATCTTCATCTCCGGTCTCCTCACTCCTCGGTCCGTCCGCGAGTACCCCTGACCTGCTCTCTCATGCCGAGTCCCGCCCCACGAGCCGACGACGGCCGGGTACGCATGAGGTGCGCTTCGTCGGGTACGCGCCGGTTGATCGTGAAACTGACCGTGACCACTGGAGGAGGAATCACCATGAGCAGGGTCGAGCAGACGATCGATGTGGATGTGCCACTGAGCACCGCGTACAACCAGTGGACGCAGTTCGAGGAGTTCCCGAAGTTCATGGAGGGCGTCGAGGACGTCCGCCAGATCGACGACCGGCACTGTCACTGGCAGACCAAGGTGGCGGGTGTCCGGCGTGAGTTCGACACGGAGATCGTCGACCAGCTCCCGGACGAGCGCATCTCGTGGCGCACGGTCGCGGGCGACACCCAGCAGAAGGGTGTGGTCAGCTTCCAGCCGCTGGACGAGGAGCACACCCGGGTTCGGCTCGCGATGGACGTCGAGGCCGACGGCATGATGGAGAAGGTCGGCGAGGCGGTGGGCGTCCTCGACCGGCGGGTCAAGGGAGACCTGAAGCGGTTCAAGGGCTACATCGAGGAGCACGGCCACGAGTCCGGTGGCTGGCGCGGCCGCGTCCGCCCGGCGGACGCCGGCAAGAGCCCCATGGGCGGCGGCACGATGGACGACGGCCCCGGCCCGGTCCGACGGGAACCCGGACCGATGACCGGCCCCGGAACGACGGGAACCACCGGAGCACCGGGCACGCCGGGATCGATGGGCACCCCCGGAACGACGGGTACGCCGGGCATGAGCGGCGGCACCCGTGACTCCCGGCCGCTCACGCCCCGGCCCGACGACCCGGACTCCATCGACCGCATCTGACCGAACGGCGGCCACGGCCGCTCGAAGGGAACCCCGTACATGGACCGCGTCGCGCTCTTCGACGTCGACGGAACCCTCGTCGACTCCAACGCCCTGCACGTCGTCGCCTGGTGGGAGGCCCTGCGCCAGGGCGGACACCGCGTCCCCACGCACGCCGTCCACCGGGCGATCGGCCTGCCGGGAGAGGACCTCCTGGAGCACCTGCTCGGCCCCGACCGGGACCGCTCGCAGGACGAGCGCCTCAGCGGCGCCCACGACACCCTGTACGGCACGTACTTCGAGCGGCTCGTCGCCTTCGACGGCGCCGCGGACCTGCTGCGGACCCTCGCGGGTAGCGGCTGGAAGGTCGTCCTCGTGACCTCGGCCAAGGACCGGGAGCTCGACGCGCTGCGCGCGGCCCTGGACGCGGACGACGTGATCACGGCCACGGCCACCGCCGACGACGTCGAACAGGGCAAGCCCGCCCCCGACCCGATCGAGCACGCCCTCTCCCTGGTGGGCGGAACCGCGGACAGCGCCGTCTTCGTCGGGGACAGCGTGTGGGACATGAAAGCGGCCCGCAGCGCCGGCGTGGTCAGCGTCGGACTGCTGTGCGGCGGCCTCCCCCGGGAGGACCTGGCGGCGGCGGGCGCCGCCGCCGTGTACGACGACCCCGCCGACCTCCTCTCCCGCCTCGACACCGGACCGCTCGCGACGGAGCGCACCGGCCCCACCGGCCCCCGGTAGAGCCGCCCGGCCGCCCGCCCCCGAGAGGAGCGTCCATGCGTGCAGACCGGAACTCGTACTGGATGGAGTCGGCGCCCCCGGGTGACCCCCATCCCTCCCTCGACCGCGACCTCCGCGCCGACGTCGTCGTCGTGGGTGCCGGGATCGCCGGACTGTGCACCGCGCGGTCACTGGCCCATGCCGGACGTGACGTGGTGGTCCTCGAAGCCGGCCGGATCGCGGCCGGGGTCACCGGCCACACCACCGGCAAGCTGACGTCCCTCCACGGCCTGTGCTACGAACGCCTGCGCGGCCGCCAGGGCGCCGAGGCCGCGGCCCTCTACGCCGACGCGCAGGAGAACGCCCTGCGCGAGGTCGTACGGCTCTGCGGGGAGCTGGGCGTCGACGCGGAGATCGAGCACCGCCCCGCGTACACCTACACCCTCGACGGGGAGCGTGCGGGGAGCATCAGGGCCGAGGCGGAGGCCGCGGCGGCGGCGGGCCTGCCGGCCACCACGGTGACCGACACCGGGCTGCCGTATCCCGTCGCCGCGGCCGTCCGGGTGGAGGACCAACTCCAGTTCCACCCCCGCCGGTTCCTCCTCGCTCTCGCGGACGACCTCGTCGCGCGCGGCGGCCGCGTCCACGAGAACACCCGGGTCACCGGCCTCCACGAAGGCGCCGACTGCCGTCTCACGGTGGAGGGCGGACTCACCGTCCACGCGAGCGACGTCGTCCTCGCCACCCACTTCCCGCTCCGCTGCCACGCCACCTTGCTGACCCGGCTCTCACTGACCCGCGAACTCGTCATCGCCGCCGCCGTCGAGGAGCGCCACGCCCCGTACGGGATGTACCTGACGCCCGAACACGGCACCCGCTCGGTGCGCACCGCGCCCCTGGGCCACGGCCGACGGTTGCTGATCGTCGCCGGCGAGGCGTTCGAGCCGGGCGGCGGAGGGGTACGCGCGCGGTACGAGCGCCTCGAAGCCTGGGCCCGCGCGCGGCTCCCGGGCTTCGCCGAGGCGCCGACGATCCACCGGTGGGCGGCCCAGGACGTCCACACCGACGACGGGATGCCCTGTATCGGCCATGAACACCCCGACACCGAACACGTCTACGTCGCCAGCGGCTTCGGCGGATGGGGGCTCAGCAACGGGGTCGCGGCGGGACGGCTGCTCACCGCGCACCTCACCGGAGCGCCCCGCCCGGCCTGGACCGAGCTCGTCGACCCGCGCCGGCGGCTGCCGGCCCGGGACGTCCCCGGGGTCGCACGACACCAGGCCACCGTGGCGCGCCACTTCGCGGCGGGCCTGCGGGCCGGTCGGCGCTGCACGCACATGGGATGCGAGCTGGGATTCGACGAGGTCGAACAGACCTGGGAGTGCCCCTGCCACGGCTCCCGCTTCGCACACGACGGGCGGGTGCTCCAGGGCCCGGCGACCCGCCCCCTCGACACGTGACCGGCGCCCGGCGGGACCAGGACGGAGAGACACCATGAGCACCGGAGAGAGCGAGTACCGGATCGCCCGGCTGAGGGACCGGCTCGCACGGGAGGAGGTGGCCGAACTCGGGGTGCGGATCGAGGTGCGCGGGGCGGTCCTCCTCCTGACGGGAACCGTCCCCACCGCCGACCGCCGAGACGAGATCCTCCGGATCGCCCAGGAGGAGCTCACCGACATCCCGGTCCGCGCGGACCTCCAGGTCGCCTGCGCGGATCCGCCCGACCGACCCGAGGAGCTGCTGTGACATCGCCCGGCGAGCAGGACGACGTACCGGCCCGGAACGCCGACGCCCCGGCCCGGAACGACGACGGGCCGCCCCATCCCGACGGAGCCGTGGTCCGGGTGGCCGCGGTGGGTGACATCCACCTGGGCCCGGACTGCCGGGGCCTGCTGCGCCCCTCCTTCGAGACCCTCCACCACAGCGCGGACGTCCTCCTCCTCGCCGGGGACCTCACCCGCCACGGGACGGTCGCCGAGGCGGAGGTCGTCGCGGACGAGGTGCGCGACCTGGGCGTCCCCGTCGTCGCCGTGCTCGGCAACCACGACTACCACTCCGAGCAGGAGACGGACGTCGCGCGCGTCCTGACCGACGCCGGGGTCACCGTCCTGGAAGGGGAGAGCGTCGTCCTGCCGGTGGCCGGCGGGAGGGTCGGCATCGCCGGGACGAAGGGCTTCTGCGGCGGCTTCGCGGGGCGCAGCGCCGGCGAGTTCGGCGAACGGGAGATGAAGGAGTTCGTCCGCACCAGCCGCCGGGGCGCCGACAGCCTGCGCCGGGCCCTCGCCGAACTGGACGCCGACGGCTGCGGCGCCCGGATCGCCCTCACCCATTTCGCCCCCGTCCCCGACACCCTCGCGGGTGAACCCGTGGAGATCTACCCCTTCCTCGGCAGCTACCTCCTCGCGGAGGCCATCGACGAGTCAGGGGCCGACCTCGCGGTCCACGGCCACGCCCACCTGGGTACGGAGCACGGCATGACGGCCGCGGGGGTACGCGTCCGGAACGTCGCCCAGCCCGTCATCCGCCGGGCCTTCGCCCTCTACCACCTCCCCCTCGCCCGGACGGCCCCCATGCCCGTGGCCGGGGTGACACGGACGCCGGGCTGAGCCTCCCCGCACATCTGTCCGGGCACGTCCGGTCGGCGTCCGCCATGTTTCCGGTGGCCGCCACGGGCTAGACGCGTGGTGAACCAGAGCGGGCCGCCTCCACTGCCGGGGGCGGCCCCTGACCCGCGCCGTCCGGCACATGGGAGGAACGATGGACCAGTCACGTGTCCCGGCACGGGCGGCCCTGCCGGGGGTCCGGCGCCACAACGACGGGGCGGACGGGCCGTCGCTGCCGGGCGGCGGCTCCGACGACGGCGCGCCGCTCGCCCCGGACGCGGCCCGTACCGCCCTCCGTACGCTCCGTGTCGTGACGTCCCACGGACCGAACGGGTGAGCGCGCCCGGCACCACCTCGACGGGCCGTCCCCTCCTCCCGTGGGATGCTCGTTCCATGACGGCCGAAGGAGCGCGAGCCACCGCCCCCGTGGCGTGCGTCGTCCAGGAACTGCTGGACGGCCTCCCCGGCTCGGTGACCTTCCTCGTCCCGCTCCACGGAGCGGACGGCGAGGTGGAGGACTTCCGGGTCGAGGCGGCCTCGCACGACGCCGTGGACATCGCGGGCCGCAGAGGCAAGGAACTGGTGGGAGTCAGCGTCGTCGAGACGTACCCGACCGTCCGGGGCACCGCCCTGTGGCGCGGATACCTCGAGGCGCTGGAGGGCGGCGCCCGCTACGACGGCGAGCCGTTCGCGTACGAGGAGGTGCTCGCGGGCATTCCCCACCGCTCCCGCTTCACCGTCCGCGCGTCCGCCTTCCGCGGGGGGCTCATCGTCTCCTGGGTACGCCTCGACAGTGGGGAGCGCGAGCAGAGCCGCCTTGAGGTGATGCAGCGCCTGGGGAACATGGGCTGGGCGAACTGGGACCTCGTCCGCTCCACCGTCACCTGGTCGGAACACGTCTACGACATCTTCGACCGGGACCCCTCCCTCGGCCCGCTGACACTGGAGGAGCTGCCACGGCACGTCGTGGCCGGTGACCGGCCAGCCCTCGGCAAGGACATCCGGCGCCTCGTCCGGGACGGCCGGGCCCTCGACCTCACCTTCCGCGTCGGCACGGCCGACGGGGAGGTCCGGCACGTCCGGCTCGTCGCGGAGGCCGACGTCGACGTCCTCGGTTCGCCCGTGGAGGTCCACGGCTTCTTCCTGGACCTCACCGCCAGGACGCGGGCCGAGGAGCGACTCCTCGGGCACGAGCGAACCGCCCTGGCCCAGCAGGGGCGCCTCGCGGCCGAGCGCGCCCTCGCCGCGCGACTCGAGCACGCACTGCTGCCCCTTCCGCAGCAGTCGCTGTGTCTGGCCGGCCTCACCGTCGACGTGGCCTACCAGCCCCACCAGGAGGGCCTGAACGTCGGAGGGGACTGGTACAGCGCCATCGAGCTGCCAGACGGCAGCGCCCTGCTCGTCGTCGGCGACGTCGCCGGGCACGGGCTCGACGCGGTGGCCACCATGGCCCAGCTGCGGTTCACCGCCAAGGGCATGGCGATCACCGGGACGCCCCTCGCCACGATCCTCGCCCGTCTCAACACGCTCCTGTGGCACAGCGCGGAGCGCGCGTTCAACACCGCCACGGTGATCATGGCGCGGTACGAGCCCGATACGGAACTCCTCACCTGGGTGCAGGCAGGCCACCTGCCGCCGCTGCTCCTGCGCCAGGGCGAGGCCCGCTACCTGCCGTCCCCCCACGGCGTCCTCCTGGGCGCCACGACCGGGACGCGCTACGACTCGTCCACCATCCGGCTGGTGCCCGGAGACCATCTGCTCTTCTTCACCGACGGCCTGGTCGAGGCCCCCGGGCAGCTCCTCGACGACGGTCTCGCCCGCCTGGCCCGTACGGCGGTCGAGCACAGCGGAAGCGACCACCTCCTCGACGACGTGCTCGACACCCTCGTCGACCCGGACACCCGGCGCGACGACATCTGCGTCCTGCACATCAGCGTCTGACCGCGAACCCCCGACCCCCACCCCGCTCACGACGCGAGAGGACCCGCATGGACAGGCCCGGCCCCCAGGTCCTCTACGCGAACCTCGTCTCCGATCTGGCGGTGGACCTGGAACAGCGCGAGGTCCTCGGCGCCTGGGCGGAGCAGGCACCCCGCGAGGCGTGGTTGCTGCGCGCGGGAGACATCCTCGTGACCCCGGTGCCGGTCGGGGAGGCGTTCCTGCAGTACGCCTGCGCCCTGACCGGCGTTCCCCGGGGCTCGGTGACGGTCCTCACGCTCCCCGACGGCTTCGTGTCGGCGGGGCGGCCGGCCCCGTACCCCGCGGCCGTCGAGGCGGTGCGCCGGGCAGCCGCCGGCCGCCCCGTGGCAGCCGTCCTCCCCACGGCCCTGGACGCGGCGGCGATCGGTCTCGCCCGCGGCCTCGGGACGACCGTGGCGCCGTACGCCTCCGCCGACGCGGCCGAGACCGCGCTCGACGTGACCAGACTGCTCAACACGAAGGCCGGCTTCCGGCGTACGGCACGGGCCCTCGGCATGCTGCTGCCGGACGGCCGCGTCTGCCGCCGCGACGAGGTGGCGGGGGTCGTCGAGGAGTTGCTGGGCTCGCACGAACGGGTCGTGGTCAAGCCCGACAGGTCCGCCGGGGGGCACGGTCTGCTCTTCCTCTCCTCCGCGGACGGCCCGTGGGCCGCGGACGCCCTCGCCCCGGTCGGCGGGGCGGACGGACTGTGGGTCGTCGAGGAGGAGATCGACGTGGCGCGGTCGGTGAGCGTCCAGTTGGAGACGGGCCCCGACGGACCGAGGTCGCTGTTCAGCGGTGAGATGCGGACCGTGGAGGGCTCTTTCACGGGCTATCTGTCACCCCTGCCCGCCCCCGTGGCACAGTGCGCGCCGACGCTGGAGTCGTGGGGTCGCGCCCTGGGCGGCTTCCTGACGGACCACGGCTACGCGGGGCCGTTCAGCGTCGACGCGATGGTGTCCGCCGACGGCCGGCTCCACGCGGGCGAGAGCAACGTGCGGCGCACGGCCACCACCACCCCGCGGGCCATGGTGGCCCGTCTCGCCGGGACCGCTGACCCGACCTGGGCGACGGGCCGCCTCCGGGCACCGGCGCCGTACTCCTTCGAGGAGGCCGTGGACCGGCTGCGCGCCGGCCGGATCGACTTCGACCGCGCGCGCGGCGAGGGGATCGTGCTGTACGCCGGTGCGCCGGCGGACGGCCTGACCTGGCGTTACGCGGTGGTCGCGGCCGACCCCGACGGCGTGGCGCGGTACGAGGAACTCCTGCGATCCTCCTTGACCCGCACTTCCTGACGCACCGTCACCGACGCGGGGGACACCTGCCGAGCCATCAGATGCGCCGACCGTGCGTGGAGTGGCGCGCGTGGGGCAGGCGGGCCGAAGGGCGTTGTCCAGAGGCCGGGGAGGCGACGGTGGAGATCTCAGGCGTGCTCAGCGCGCTGCTCATCGGAACGGTCGTCGGCGCGCTGGGGCGGTTCCTCGTCCCCGGGCGCCAACACATCGGGGTGCTGTGGACCCTCGTCGTCGGCATCGCCGCCGCGTTGGTGGGTACGGCGATCGCCCGGATGGTGGGGCTCTCCGACACCTCCGGGCCCGACTGGACGGAGTGGCTGGCACAGGTGCTGCTCGCCGTCCTCGGCGTCGCGGCGCTGTCGCAGGTGAAGGCCCTGCGCTGACCTCACCCTACAACTGCCGGACGTTTCAACCTGTTTGGGAACGGAACACCCGGCAACACGAGAAAGGAGAAAGTCATGGCCCATTCATCGGAAAGCGGGACGGACAGCAAGGCCGCGCGGACGGAGGCGGAACGGCCGCCACCGGTGGCCGAGGTCATCCGGACGGCGATGGAGCAGCTCGCGCTTCTCCTGAACCAGCGGGCGGAGGCCGTCAGCTCCTGCGGACGCGGTGAGGACGGCGACTGGCACCTGACGGTCGAGGTCCTCGAACTGGAGCGCGTACCGGACACGATGAGCCTGCTCGCCTCGTACGAGGTCGAAGCCGACCCCAGCGGGCACCTCATCGGCTACCGGCGCACCCGCCGCTACGAGCGGGGGCGGGCGGACCGCCGCTGAGTGACGCGGCTCCGCCCTTCCCGTACCCGTCCGTCCCGAGACGAGAGGGAGACCCAGAGAGATGACTGTCGTTCCTACCCAGACCGCCGCTCCGGCCACCTCCGGAGGTGGCTCCAGCGGTCTGTACGACGTACTGGAACTGGTGCTGGACCGAGGCCTGGTGATCGACGCGTTCGTGCGCGTCTCCCTGGTCGGCATCGAGATCCTGAAGATCGACGTCCGCGTCGTCGTGGCGAGCGTCGACACCTATCTGCGCTTCGCCGAGGCCTGCAACCGCCTCGACCTGGAAGCCGGTCCCCGCAAGAACCCCGGACTGCCCGACCTGGTCGGTGACATGACCGAGTCCGGCGCCCGGGGCAAGACCAAGGGCGCGCTGAGCGGCGCCGCGCAGACCATCTCCGACGCCTTGTCGCGTGACGACGAGCCGGAGGAGAAGGCCACCAGCAGCGGCAGCTCGCGCCGCCGCACCTCGACCCGCCGGGAGGAGAAGGAATGAGCACCTACGTCTACGGCATCGCCCCCGCCGACCGGAAGCTGCCCGAGCCGATCGAGGGCATCGGCAGCCCCCCGCGGCCCGTACGCACCGTCCGGAGCGGCGACCTGGTCGCCCTGTGCAGCGACGCGCCGCCCGAGCTGAAGGCCAAGCGCCGCGATCTGCTGGCGCACCAGCACGTGGTGATCACCGCCGGCAAGGACGGCCCGGTGCTGCCGCTGCGGTTCGGCGGGGTCTCGCCCGACGACGAGACCGTCGCCGCCATCCTCGAGGAGCACCACGACCGCTACGTGGAGCGGCTGAAGAAGCTCGACGGCAAGGAGGAGTTCAACGTCAAGGTCTACCACGACGAGGAGGCCGTCCTCCATGTCGTGCTCGCCGGGGACCCCGCCCTGCTGGCCCGGCACGCCGCCCAGCGCGCGGCGGGCGGTGCCACGCACGAGGAGAAGCTCGCCTTCGGAGAGCTGGTCGCGCGGGCCGTCGCCGAGCGGGAGAAGACCGACGCGGCGCTCGTCGAGCAGGCCCTCACGCCGTACGCGGCGGCCGTGGTGCGCGGACCGGAGGGCAGCGGCTGGCTGGCCAACCTGTCGTTCCTCGTGGACCGCGACCGGCAGGACGAGTTCCTCGGCGCCGTGCGCGCCCTCGCCCAGGAGCACGAGCACCTCAAGGAGCAGGTGACGGGGCCCCTCCCCGTGTACAGCTTCGTCGAGACGGAGTGACTCCATGGGACTGCTCAAGGAGGTCCTCCTGCTGCCGGCCGCGCCGGTGCGGGGCACCGCCTGGGTGCTGCGTCAGGTCGTCGAGGTCGCGGAACGGGAGTACTACGACCCTGAGGTCGTCCACCGCGAACTCGCCGGCCTCGTCGCCGCGTTCGAGGCCGGCGAGATCGACGAGGAGGAGTTCGACCGCCGCGAGGACGACCTCCTGGCCCGACTGGAAACGGCGCGGCGCGACTTCCGATGACCCCCACCCGCGAAGAGACGAGGAGGACACCGTATGACGATGCCGTCCGGGCTTCCGCGTCCGCATGACGACCAGTCGGCCAACCTCGCCGACATCCTGGAACGCGTCCTCGACAAGGGCGTGGTGATCGCCGGGGACATCCGCATCAACCTCCTCGACATCGAACTGCTCACCATCAAGCTGCGGCTCGTCGTGGCGTCGGTCGACCGTGCCAAGGAGATGGGCATCGACTGGTGGGAGCAGGACCCCGCCCTGTCGTCCGGAGCCCGCCGCAACGAACTCGGCAAGGAGAACGAGGAGCTGCGCCGCCGCATCGCCGAACTGGAGGCGAGGCAGGAGTCATGAACGACGAATCACTGCTGTACGTGTACGCCGTCGTCCGGTCCTCCGCCACCACCGGGCCGCCTCCCGGCCCGCCGGCCGACGAGACCCTGGGCGCGGGCCTGACGACCGTCACGCACCGGGGTCTGACGGCCCTCGTCGAAGAGGTCCCGGCGGCCGACTTCGACGAAGCGCCCCTGCGGGCGCGCCTTGAGGACCTGGACTGGCTCGCGGGAGTGGCCAGGGCCCACCACCGGGTGGTCGCCGCCGCGGGCAGCCACGTCACCACCGTGCCACTGCGGCTCGCCACCGTCTGCCGTGGCGAGCCGGGCGTGCGCCGTCTCCTCGACGAGGGCGGCGACCGTCTGTCGGAGACCATCGACCGCCTGACCGGCGCCCACGAGTGGGGCGTCAAGCTGTACGTCGACGAGCCGTCCGTAGGCACCGCGCCGGCGACCACCGCCGACGGCCCCCCGGCGTCCGGAGGGTCCGGTCGCGACTACCTGCGGCGTCGGCTGGGCGACCGGCGGGCCCGCCAGGACGTCGACGACACGGCGGCCAGGACCGCGCGGGAGCTGCACGAGCTCCTCGCGGGCGTGGCGGCGGAGACGGTGCTGCACCCGCCCCAGCAGGCCCGCCTGTCCGAGGGGCCGGGCAGGAACGTCTTCAACGCCGCCTACCTCGTGCCTGACGAGAGGCGGCAGGAGTTCCTGGACTCGGTCACCCGCCCCGAGGACCTCCACGCGGGCCTGCGCGTGCAGATCACCGGCCCCTGGGTGCCCTACTCGTTCACCCGGACCGAGACCGACGTCACAGGGACCGGAGGCGACGCCACCGGGTCCGAGACCGAGGTCACAGGCGCCCAGACCGACGAAGGGCCGGGCCGATGATCGACCAGCGGGAGATCGCCCTGGTCGACCTCCTCGACCGGCTCCTCGCCGGGGGCGTGGTCCTCGCCGGCGACATCACCCTGACGATCGCCGACGTCGACCTCGTCCGCGTCGACCTGAAGGCGCTCATCAGCTCCGTCGGCGACGCCGTGCCCTCCCCGTGGAAGCAGGTGACACCGTGACGACCCAGCCCCGACGGGTGGAACTCGACCCCGACACCGTCGAACGCGACCTCGCCTGCCTGGTCCTGACCGTCATCGAGCTGCTGCGCCAGCTGATGGAGCGCCAGGCCCTGCGGCGGGTCGAGGTGGGCGATCTCACGGAGGAGCAGGAGGAACGGCTCGGCCTGACCCTCATGCTCCTCGAGGACCGGATGGGACTGCTGCGCGACCGGTTCGGCCTCGAACCGGAGGACCTCAATATCGATCTCGGTCCGCTCGGCAAACTCCTGTGAAAGAGGGTTTGTTCCGGCCGAGTGCGGCTACACGAAGTCCATGAGTGCATCGGAGAAGAGCAACGAGACCCCGTCCGGTCGGAACAATTCGCGTGCCGCTTCGGAAAGCACCGGCACGCGCAACGGAACGAGCCGCGCCTCGAACGCGGCCAAGAAGACCGCGCAGACGGCGGAGAAGAGCGGGGCAGCGGCCACCGGGACGCTGACCGCGCTTCCCGCTCCTCTCGCCGAGAAGACCCTGGCGGCCGTTCACGCCGTCCGTGGCACCGGGGGGACGCTGTTGACCGTCGTACGCGCCCGCAAGGCGATCACGAGCAGTGCCGCCGTCAGCGCGGCGGCCGCGATCACCGGCGCGTACGCGCTGGGACGCCGGTCGGGACTCCGTTCCCGCGGCCCGGTCTCCCGGCTCATCGGCGTCCGCCTCTGACACGGGGTGATCCGGGAAAGAGCGATCGAATTTCCCGGCCGCCGAAAAGGAAACGTTTCGCCCGATTGATGTGAGACCCGTTCCCGAGGAATCCCTTTCAAGGGAAGGGAGTGAACGGGAACGGTTGAAGAAGAAATTCCGGAGGTTGTGACACATGGTTCCCCTGCTGTTGGTTCTGCTGCTGGCCCTGATCCTGTTCGGTGCCGGTTTCGCGGTGAAGGCCCTCTGGTGGATCGCCGTGATCGTGCTCGTCCTCTGGCTGCTGGGCTTCGTGGCCCGGCCGAAGGGCGGCAGTGGCCGCTGGTACCGCTGGTAGGCCACCCCGCACCGCCCTCGCGGTAGGACGACCGCGCCCGCAGCCGACACATCGGCGGCGGGCGCGGTCGTCTGCTGTTCGGATGAACCGGACAACGGACGAACCCGGCACGAGCCTCCTTCGAGGGATCGTGCCGGGTTCGACTCTGTCGAGATCAGGCCATCAGGACCGAGTCGTCCTCCGGGCGGGCGCCGGGCAGGCGATGGCGGGCGGCTATCAGTGCGGTGTCCACGTCACGGGTGCCCGTGGAGACGCACAGTGTGTAGGCGAGGTCGTCCATGCGCCGCCGCACCTCGGTGCCGCCGTTCTCCGCGTGCAGCACCCGCAGCGTCTCGTACTGCTCGATCAGATTGCTCAACACCGCGGGATGGGCCATCAACACAGTGCGTCTCCCCTCGCCGTCAGGGCGCCGACCGCCCGGTTCGCAGCGCCGTGTACCCCTCCTCCTCGGATCCATGCGGGTTGACGCGGGGCGGCCTGGGCAGGTACGCCTCCGTGAGGCGAGGGGGGGGGAGGCTCCGGGTGGGGCGGCTCGTTCAGGCCGCTTGATCCCCAGCCGCTCTCCTCGCGCCGATCACAGCGAGGTAGTGTCGTCTTTATTGCCGTACGGCAACGGTCGAGGCCGGAGCCGTACGGGAGGGGCGGCGGTCCGGCACCGTCCGTGACCGTGGTACCCCTCAGCGGGTGCCTGGCGAGCAAACGAGGATGAGGCATGTCTGAGACGATGATCGAGGGCTCCTCGGCCGCGCGGCGGCCGGGGCCGGCCGCTGTGGGGGAGTCCGAGCTGCGGCAGCTCCTGGCCGGTCTCACCGCCGTCCGGGACGGAGACTTCGGCACCCGTCTGCCCGACGAGGCGAACGGGCTGATGGGCGAGATCTCGTCCGTCTTCAACGGCATGGTCGACCAGCTCTCCCTCTTCACCTCCGAGGTGACGCGAGTCGCCCGCGAGGTGGGCACGGAGGGCACCCTGGGCGGACAGGCCGAGGTGCCCGGAGTGTCCGGCACGTGGGCGGATCTGACCGACTCGGTGAACGCGATGGCCGGAAACCTCACCACGCAGGTCCGTGACATCGCCCAGGTCGCCACCGCCGTCGCCAAGGGCGACCTCTCGCAGAAGATCGACGTCGACGCCCGCGGCGAGATCCTGGAGCTCAAGAACACCATCAACACGATGGTCGACCAGCTCTCCTCCTTCGCCGACGAGGTCACGCGCATGGCCCGTGACGTCGGTACGGAGGGAATCCTCGGCGGTCAGGCCGACGTCAAGGGCGTCTCCGGCACCTGGCGCGACCTCACCGACTCCGTCAACTCCATGGCCGGAAACCTCACCGCGCAGGTCCGCGCCATCGCGCACGTCGCCACCGCCGTGGCCACCGGAGACCTCTCCAAGAAGGTCGACGTCGACGCCCGCGGCGAGATCCTGGAGCTGAAGACCACCATCAACACGATGGTGGACCAGCTGTCGGCGTTCGCCGCCGAGGTCACGCGCGTGGCCCGCGAGGTCGGCACGGAGGGCAACCTGGGCGGCCAGGCCACCGTCCGGGGCGCCTCGGGCACCTGGAAGGACCTCACCGACAACGTCAACGTCATGGCGTCCAACCTCACCGGCCAGGTGCGCTCGATCGCGCAGGTCGCGACCGCCGTGGCCCGCGGAGACCTCTCCCGCAGGATCACCGTGGAGGCGAAGGGCGAGGTCGCCGCGCTCGCCGACACCATCAACACCATGGTCGACACCCTGTCGGCCTTCGCCGACGAGGTGACCCGTGTCGCCCGTGAGGTCGGCACCGAGGGCCGCCTCGGAGGCCAGGCGCGGGTGCCGAACGTGGCCGGCACCTGGAAGGACCTCACCGACAACGTCAACTCCATGGCGAACAACCTGACCGGCCAGGTCCGCAACATCGCCCAGGTCACCACCGCCGTCGCCAACGGCGACCTCTCCAAGAAGATCGACGTCGACGCACGCGGCGAGATCCTGGAGCTGAAGACCACCATCAACACGATGGTGGACCAGCTGTCCTCGTTCGCCGCCGAGGTGACCCGTGTCGCCCGTGAGGTCGGCAGCGAGGGCCGCCTCGGCGGCCAGGCCGAGGTCGAGGGCGTCTCCGGCACCTGGAAGCGCCTCACCGAGAACGTCAACGAACTGGCCGGGAACCTCACCCGTCAGGTCCGCGCCATCGCCGAGGTCGCGAGCGCGGTCGCCGAGGGCGACCTCACCCGCTCGATCACCGTCGACGCCTCGGGCGAGGTGGCCGAACTCAAGGACAACATCAACTCGATGGTCGGCTCGCTGCGCGAGACGACCCGCGCCAACCAGGAACAGGACTGGCTCAAGTCCAGCCTGGCCCGGATCTCCGCCCTCATGCAGGGCCACCGCGACCTGGCTGTCGTCGCCGAGCTCGTCATGGACGAGCTGACCCCGCTCGTCTCCGCCCAGTACGGCGCCTTCTACCTCGCGGAGGACGGTGAGACAGGCGTCGAACTGGGACTCGTCGGCTCCTACGGCCGCCCCGTGGACAGCTCCGGCCACGACCGGTTCAAGCTCGGCGAGTCCCTCGTCGGCCAGGCCGCCCGCAGTCGCCGTACCATCGCCGCCGAGGACGTCCCCGACGACTACGTCTCCATCTCCTCCGGACTCGGCCGGACGGCGCGCGGCAGCCTGATCGTGCTGCCGATCGTGGTCGAGGACCAGGTCCTCGGCGTCATCGAGCTGATGTCCTTCACCCCCTTCACCTCCGTGCACCGGGACTTCCTGGAGCAGCTCATGGAGACGGTGGGCGTCAACGTCAGCACGATCGTCGCCAACGCCCGTACCGACGAACTGCTCGGCGAATCCCAGCGGCTCGCCGGCGAGCTGCAGGCCCGCTCCGAGGAACTCCAGGTCCAGCAGGTCGAGCTGCAGCGCTCCAACGCCGAGCTGGAGGACAAGGCGGCCCTGCTCGCCTCGCAGAACCGGGACATCGAGGCCAAGAACCTGGAGATCGAGCAGGCCCGGCAGGAACTCGAGGACCGGGCCCAGCAGCTCTCCCTGGCCTCGAAGTACAAGTCCGAGTTCCTGGCCAACATGAGCCACGAGCTGCGCACCCCGCTCAACAGCCTGCTGATCCTCGCCCAGCTGCTCGCGCAGAACCCGACCCGCAACCTCACGGCCAAGCAGGTCGAGTACGCCGGCATCATCCACTCGGCCGGCTCCGACCTCCTCCAGCTCATCAACGACATCCTCGACCTGTCCAAGGTCGAGGCCGGGAAGATGGACCTCAACCCGGAACGGGTGGAGCTGCGCCGGCTCCTCGACTACGTCGAGGCGACGTTCCGCCCGCTCATCACGCAGAAGAGCCTCGCCTTCACCGTCTCCACCGCCCCGGGCGCCCCCGGCGACCTGGTCACCGACGACACCCGGCTGCGGCAGGTGCTGCGCAACCTGCTCTCCAACGCCGTCAAGTTCACCGAGCGCGGCAGCGTCGAGCTGGTCATCGAGCCCGCGTCCGACGACGAACTGCCCTCGATGGTCCACCGCGGCGGCAGCGTGGTCGCCTTCCGGGTCAAGGACACCGGCATCGGCATCCCGGCCCAGCACCTGGAGGCCATCTTCGGCGCCTTCCAGCAGGCGGACGGCACGACCAACAGGAAGTACGGCGGCACCGGCCTCGGTCTGTCCATCAGCCGTGAGATCGCCCACCTGCTCGGTGGCGCCCTCACGGCCGAGAGCGAGCCCGGCGTCGGCAGCACCTTCACGCTGTACCTGCCCGTCGCCCGTGCCGACCTCAAGGAGCAGTCCGCCCAGGACCAGGCGGCCGTGTCCGAGCAGGACCCGGGCCACGAGGAACTCGGCGAGGGTGCCCCCGCCGCCCGCCCCGCCCTGCCGGCCGCCCCGCAGGCGCGGCAGACCAGGCGCCTCCTCGTGATCGAGGAGCGCCCGCGCGGGCTGCTCTCCCTCGTCGCCGAGAACGCCGTCACGGAGCTGACCGCCGACCGCGCCCACGCCGACCGGGAGGACATCGAGCTGATCGCGGTCGTGGGACCCCAGGAGGCCGCGTCCGCCCTCGCCACCCAGCCGTTCCACTGCGTCGTGCTGGACGTCGACATGGCCCACGGCGAGGCCCTGCGTTTCCTCGACGCCATGACCGGGGACGAGGCCCTGCGCACCGTCCCGGTGCTCGCCCACAACAACCGCAGGCTCGCCGACGAACAGGAGCGGGCTCTCCAGGCGCTGGCCCGCCAGCGTCCCCTCGAACTGCTCTCCAGCCTCGACGAACTGCGCGAGCGGATCGCCCTGCACCTGTCCGCCGACCAGCCGGGCGACGTCGTGCCCCTGATGCGCGGCGAGCACCGGCCGCCGACGCCGCAGAACATCGACACCACCCTGCAGGGCCGCACGGTGCTGGTCGTCGACGACGACGCCCGCAACCTCTACGCCCTCAGCGGCATCCTGGAACTCCACGGCATCAACGTCCTGCACGCCGAGAACGGCCGCGAGGGGATCGAGGCGCTCACCGCGCACCCCGAGATCGACCTCGTCCTGATGGACGTCATGATGCCCGAGATGGACGGCTACACGGCCACCTCCAAGATCAGGCAGATGCCCGCGCACGCCGGACTGCCCCTGATCGCGGTCACCGCGAAGGCCATGCCGGGGGACCGTGAGAAGAGCCTGGCCTCGGGTGCCAGCGACTACGTGACCAAGCCGGTCGACGCCGACGAGCTCATCGCCTGCATCCACCGGTGGCTGAACGAGGGATAGTCCATGGGTCCCTCCACCGGACCGTTCCACGCCGCCCGGCGGGCCCTCCGCCCGCCGGGGCGCACCCCGTCCCCATCCGTCCCGCGGCCCCGGGCCGCCGTATCCGAGGAGTCCCCGTCATGAGCGCTCCCCACGTCCACGGCGCTCCTGCCGCCGGTCCCCCCGGGGCTGCTCCGACGCCGCCCGGGGCCATGCTGCCCGCCGCCCCCTCCCCGCGACGGCCCGGCATCCCGACGGAGGCCCGCCCGCCGGAGGAGGACCACTCCACCGTGGGGCGGCTGGCCGCGACGGTGGAGCGGCTGCGCGAGGAGGTACGCGCGGCGCACGCCGCCGCCGAGGGGCGTGCGCTGATCGAGCTCGCCAAGGGAGTCATCGTCGAGCGGCTCGGGTGCGGGCCCGCCCAGGCGGCGCGGCAGCTCGCCGAGCTGGCCGAGCAGGCCGGGCTCTCGCAGCTGGAACTGGCCGCGGACGTCATCAACCAGGCCGCCCACGACCGGGTCGCCGAGGCCGCCGGCGAATTCGTCCGACGGGCCGTCGGCGAGCCCGGCGAACCCGGTGCGGGCACCGGGCCCGACGCCTCGGTCGCCGTGCGCCTGCGGACGGCCGAGAGCGCCGCGCTCAACGCGGGGGACAGCCAGGCCGTCGCCGAGTCCCTGCTGGAGCACGCTCTCGCGCCCCTGGGCGCCAGCGCCGTCGCCATCTGGACGACCGGCCCCGACGCCTCGCTGACCCTCTGCGGCCACGCGGGCTTCGGTGCCGACGAGCCGGCCCGCTGGCGCTACGTACCGCCCGGCGTGGCCACGGCG
This sequence comes from Streptomyces sp. NPDC058671, assembly GCF_042716475.1. NCBI lineage: Bacteria > Bacillati > Actinomycetota > Actinomycetes > Kitasatosporales > Streptomycetaceae > Streptomyces > Streptomyces sp. NPDC058671. Next base: position 192,137 of record NZ_JBHXSA010000009.1, read on the forward strand.
GCCCGGCAGGCGCTCACCGAGCGCCGTACCGTCTGGTTCCCCTCGTTCGGAGCCGTCGGCATCCCCTCGATCGGCCGCGCGCGTCATCCCGAGGGGGGCCGGGTGGTGGTCCCCGCCGGAACCGGTGGCCGTATCCACGGCGTCCTGGAGATCTGCTGGCCCCGGCCGCTGGACCCCCAGCCCTCAGCCGTGGAGCGACAGATCGAGGCCCTGGCCGAACTGTGTGCCCACACCATCGAGACCCTTCCCGATCGGTCGGCGCCGGTACGGCCGTTCCCGCCCGACCTCGACCGGTCGGCGGAGCTGGTGGAGATCGCCGACGGGCTCTACGACCCCGCCCTGGTCCTCTCCCCGTATCTGGACGACGACGGCCGTCTACGGGACTTCCGCATCCGCCACGCCAACGCGCACTTCCAGGACCCGGCGGGCCGCTCCCGGAGCGCCGTCGACGGAACCCTGCTCCTGGAGGCGTACCCCGCGACGGCCGGCGAGAGCGAACTCTTCGAACAGATCGAGCGCGTCTACGCCACCGGGGAGCCCTTCCGCGCCCGGCGGACCCGGATGACCGCCCTCGTGGACCAGGTGCCGGTGTCGTCCGTGGCCGACATCAGCATCAGCCGTCACGGTGACAGCGTCCTTCTCATCTGGCGGATCGAGGACGAGTCCGCCCGGCTCGCGAGCCTGCTGCAGCACGCCCAGCGCCTCGGCCGCATCGGCGGTTTCGAGGAGGACGTCCTGACCGGGGAGATCTCCTGGAACGGACAGCTCTTCGAGCTGTTCGGCCGGGACGTCACCGAGCCGCCGGTCGCCCTGCGCGACCTCGCCGCCCACGCCCACCCCGACGACGCGGTCGCCATCGGCCGTTTCCTGCGGGCCGTGCTGCACCAGCGGCGGCCGAGCTCGACGGCCTTCCGCATGCTGCGCCAGGACGGGGTCACCCGCCACATCCGGGTGATCGCCGAACCCGCCCTCGACGCCGCCGAGCAGCTCCTCGCCGTGCGCGGCGCCTACCAGGACATCTCCGCGCAGCACTGGACCGAGGTCGCTCTCGCGGCCACCCGGGACCAACTCGCGGTGACGGAGCAGGAGTCGGCGGAGCGCAACCGCCTCGCCCTCCAGCTGCAGCACGCCATCATGCCGCCGACCAAGCCCCCGCTGGACGCCCCGGGCCTGGACGTCGCCGTGCGCTACCGGCCCGCCGAGACCGAGTCCCTCGTCGGCGGCGACTGGTACGACGCCGTCGTGCTGCCGTCCAAGAAGATACTGCTGTGCGTCGGGGACATCGCGGGCCACGGCATCGAGGCCGCCACCGGGATGGTCGTGCTCCGCAACGCCATGCGCGGCCTCGCCGTGACCGGTGCGGGCCCCGCCCAGCTGCTGTCCTGGCTGAACAACGTGGCGCACCACCTCACCGCGCACGTCACGGCCACCGCCGTCTGCGGCATCTTCGACCCCGAGACCCGCACCCTGCGCTGGGCCAGGGCGGGACATCTCCCGCCGGTCCTGGTCCGGGGCGCGGAGGCGGACAACCTGCCGCTGCTCAGGGGCATGCTGCTCGGGGCCCTCGCCGAGGCCGAGTACGAGGAGGCCGAGGTCCAGCTGGAGGCGGGGGACACGGTGCTGATGTACACCGACGGTCTCGTCGAACGCCGGGACACCTCCGTGAACGACTCCATGGCGCAGCTGCTGGCCACGGCCCAGGCCCCGGCGGCCAGCCTCGAACGCCGCCTCGACCTGCTGCTGACGCACAGCAAGTCCGACACCGACGACGACACGTGCCTGATCGGTGTGCGGGTCAACTGACCCCATGCCCGACCGACCGTCCCCCCCACCGTGGAAAGCAGGGAGCATGCCCGAGCGAGAAGTGAACCTGGATGTCGAAGTGGAGATCCGCGACGCCGGCACGGCGGTGCTGTCCGTGGGCGGCGAACTGGACATAGAGACGGCCACCAAGCTCCACCACCACCTGGCCAACCAGTTCCTGCACGGCCGCCACCACCTGGTCCTGGACCTGTCCCCGCTGGACTTCATGGACTCGTCCGGTCTCAACGTCCTGATCAGGGCGGCGCGGGACGCGCGGCAGGCCGGGGGCGACCTCCACCTCGCCGCGCCGACCCCGGCCGTGCGACGCATTCTGGAAATCACCGGTCTGACGCTGACGACGCCTCTGCACGCCGATGTGGCCGAGGCGCTGGCCGCGGCCGGCAGACCGGCCTAGACGAAGGGCGGGGCGGTCCCGCCGAACGCGGGACCGCACACCGTAGGAAGGACGAGCGGGAACACGTGGACGAGATCACCGGAGTCGAGCAGGCACTGCGCCGGGCCGCTCCGCACCTCCTCGTGAGCGTCGTGGAGGACGCCCTGAGGGAGCACCACGACGCGCGGAGGGTCGAACTCCGGCTGGCCGACTACGGACTGCGGTCGCTCCAGCTCGTCGGGCGCGCGCCCCACGCGCCCCGCCAGGTCCTGATCCACGACAGCCCGCAGGGCCGTGCCTTCGGCGCCCAGGAGCCGTACGTCACACAGGAGGCCGACTCCGTCTCCGTACACCTGCCGGTCACGGTCAGGGGCGACCGGATGGGCGTCCTCACCGTGGGTCTGCCGACGGGCAGCGACCTCGTGCCGCTCCTTCCCGAGCTGCGCCACCTCTGCGAGGCGCTGGGCCACGAGATCCTGGTGGCCGAGCGGGACACGGACCTGTACGTCCTGGCGCGGCGGGCCACCCGGATGACGCTCGCGGCCGAGATGCAGTGGCAGCTCCTTCCGGGCCTGTCCTGCGCCCGCCCCGAGTTCGCCCTCGGCGCGCATCTGGAACCCGCCTACGCCATCTTCGGGGACAACTACGACTGGTCGGCCTCGGACGACCAGCTGACCCTGACGGTCACCAACGGCATGGGGGAGGGCATCGAGGCCGCCCTCCTGACGAACCTCGCGATCAACGCCCTCCGCAACGCCCGCAGGGGCGGCCTCGGGCTCGCGGACCAGGCGGCTCTGGCGGACCAGGCCGTGTACGCGCAGTACCGCGGCAGCGCCTACGTCTCGGTGCTCCTCATGCGCTTCGACCTCGCCACGGGCGAGGTCGAGGCCGTGGACGCCGGCTCGCCGCGCCTGTGGCGCCTGCGGGGCCGTTCCGTCGAGAGGGTCTCGCTGGAGGCGCAACTGCCCCTGGGGATGTTCGAGGAGTCCTCCTACGTCCCCGAGCGGTTCACGGTGCTGCCGGGGGACCGGCTGCTGTTCGGCAGCGACGGCGTGTACGACGCCGCGTCGCCCGAGGGGGAGAGCTACGGGGAACGGGCGCTCGCCCGCGCGCTCACCGCGACCAGGCTGCTGCCGCCCACCCAGGTGCCGGGGGCGGTCCTGCGGGAACTCGCCACGTACCACGGCGGCACCCCACTGGAGGACGACGCGCTGGTCGTCTGCCTGGACTGGCACGGACGGTAGGACAGCCCGTGGCAACAGTTGCCGAATGGCAACTGTATCCTTGGGGCAACACCTGGCTCGTGTCCATGGTGATCACGTCACAGGTGACCAGAGGATGACAAGTGGGGCATGGGGCACGCGGCCGGACGGAGCGGGCGGCGCACGGAGATCAGGCGGACCGGACGTCCTTGAGCGGCGCCACCCCCTCTGAGGGGTGGCCGGGTCTCTCCTCGTCCAGCGCCTCCTGGAACCCCGTGAGCCCGCGCAGGAGCGCCTTGCGGCTCGTCGGCGACATCGCCGAGATCACCGCGAGCAGGGCTTCCTCCCGCTGGACGCGCAGCTCACGGAGATACGTCTTCCCCCGGACGGTCAGATGCAGCTCCAGCTGCCGACGGCTGACGGGGCTGGGCAGCCGCTGCACGAAACCCAGCGCCTCCAGACGGTCGCACATGCGGCTCACCGAGGGGGGCGCGGAGCCGAGCAGCTCTCCCAGGGCGCGGAGGTTGATGCCCTCCTCGCGATCGAGGCTGTACAGAACGCGCAGCTGAGACGCCGACACCGGTGTCGACGACACCATGTCCCGGCCGCGCTCCCACAGCACCTCGAGCAGCTCGATGAGCTCGCGGGCGGCCTGCGTCGTCTGCTGCGGCTCCCGCGAGGACTCGGCGGGGTTGGTGTTCATGGCTGGCGACACTCCTCGGACGTCCGGGGCCGAGGAAGTCGGCCGTGCGACACACCGGTCATCTCCACATCTCTCCAGAAGGCGGTACGCATTCGGTGGATCGACGCGTGACAGTGGAACGCGCGCTGCGCGGGGCGCCGCCACACCGCCTTCTGGACTCCCTCCGTGTCGATCTGGCACAGCAACTCGACGCGCTCTCCGTCGACCTCCTGCTCGTCGACCACGGGCTCACGTGGCTCCGCCCCGTCGAGCCCGCACAGGCTCGGACAGGGGCGCAGCACGGGGCCGCGGGGCCGGGGCCCGAGGGCCGCGCCTTCACCTCACAGCAACCATATCTTTTCGGTGGTGACGGGCCCACGGCGACCGCGTACCTTCCTGTGACGGTTCGTGGCGAGCGTTACGGGGTTCTTGTGGTCGTCCTCCCCTCCGGCCGGGTCACACCGGAGACGACCGAGGACCTCGTCCACGTCGCGGAGGTGCTGGGACACGCCCTGCGTGTCGCCGACCGCCACACCGATCTGTACCGCCGGACCCGCAGGGCGCAGCCCCTCAGCGTCCCCGCGGAGATGCAGTGGGGCGTGCTCCCCGGCCGGGCCTGCGCGGGCCCGGAGTTCGACCTCCACGCCTACTGGGAGCCGTCCTACGGCTCGGGCGGCCACGTCCTGGACTGGTCCGTGACCGAGGAGGAGCTCCAGCTCGTCGTGGCCAACGGCGCCGGCCCCGGCACCCGGTCGGCCCTGGTGAGCACCCTCGCCCTGAACGCGATCCGCAACGCCCGGCGCGCCGGACTCGACCTGGTCGGTCAGGCCAGCCTCACCGACCAGGCGCTCTACGGGCAGCACCGGGGCGACAGGTCCCTCTCCGCCCTGCTGCTGAGCTTCGCCCTCGCCAGCGGTGAGGTGAGGGTGGTCGACGCCGGGTCGCCGACGGTCTGGCGGCGGCGGGGGGCGGTGACCGAGCGGATCGACCTGGAGCGGCAGCTGCCCCTCGGGATGTTCGAGGACACCGTCTACGCCACCCAGCGCCTCCGTGTCCGCCCCGGCGACCGGCTCGTCTTCGTCGCCTGCGACCGCGAGGAACCCTCGCCCGGCGCCACGGGCACGGCCCTGGACCGCTCGGTCGGCCGGGCGATCGACGGGACCCGGCACCTGAGCGGGGCGGACACCCCCCAGGCGGTCGTCCAGGCGCTGCGGGAGGCTCCCGGGGGGCTGCCGGAGGACGTTCTCGTCCTCTGTCTGGACTGGCGCGGGTCCGTAATCCGCGGTGCGGAGGGCATGGAAAGCGTAAAGGGGGGAAGGGCGGAGTACGAGGTGTGTGCGAAGCACGGCACGAAGCCGTGTGAGGAAGGGGGATGCTGATGACGGACGCGATCGCCACCGAGCGTGTGACCCGAGAGCCCGTGCTGTCCGCGAGCGTCGACTACGACGTCGGGGACGCCGACGACGGCATGATCGCGTCCGCTCGCGCCTTCACGGCGGACTTCCTCACCGCCTCACCGGCCGTGGGCCGCCGGCCGGTGCCCCGTGAGCGGATCGACCTGGCCCGTCTGGTGGTCAGCGAGCTGGTGACCAACGCGATACGGCACGCGCCCGGCCCCTGCCGACTGCTGCTCGAACTGTTCGACGAGGTCGTCGAGATCTCCGTGTTCGACCGGGTGGAGACCTCACCCGTCCCGCGGGGCCACGACCCCGGCCGTGTCGGCCAGCACGGCGTCGAGATCGTCGTCGCCATCTGCGAGAGCGTGACGGTGGAGCCGCATCCGGGGGGAAAGCGGGTGAGGGCACGGCTCTCGCTCGTCGCCTCCTGACCCGGGCCGACGGGACGGAACACGGGATTCGAAAATCCCGTGCATGATCCGTGAGAGCCGGGGTAGGCGAGCCGTCCGGGGGAGAATCGGCTTGCGACGAATGAAGGGGTCAGCGGAGTGTCGACTGCAGTGCAGACGGAGACGAAGGACCGTACCGAAGCGACTGTGGGGGGCCTGCCGGTCGTAGAGGCTCCCCGCACGATCGCACCCAGGGACGCGCGTGAACTGTCGAAGGTGTTCTTCGGCAGGATGGCCGTACTGGAGGAGGGAACCCCCGAGTACCAGTACGCGCGCAACACGCTGATAGAGATGAACATGTCGCTCGTGCGCTACGCGGCCGGCCGCTTCCGGGCCCGTGGCGACGAGATGGAGGACATCGTCCAGGTCGGCATCATCGGACTGATCAAGGCCATCGACCGGTTCGACATCTCCCGTGAGGTGGAGTTCACCACCTTCGCCGTCCCGTGCATCGTCGGCGAGATCAAGCGCTTCTTCCGTGACACCTCCTGGGCCGTCCACGTACCGCGCCGGCTCCAGGAAGCCCGCGTCGAGCTGGCGAAGGCGACGGAGGAGCTGAGCTCCCGCCTCGGACGGGCCCCGACCGTGTCGGAGCTGTCGACCCTGATGAACCTCTCCGAGGACGAGGTCATCGAGGCCCGGATCGCCTCCAACGCCTACCGCTCCACCTCGCTGGACGCGGCCATCGGCGGTGACGACGAGGACGGCGCCATGCTCTCCGACCTCATGGGCGAGGAGGACCCGGCGCTCGCGCTCTTCGAGGACTTCCACGCCCTCGCGCCGCTGATCGCCGAACTCGGCGAGCGGGACCGTCTGCTGCTCCACCTGCGCTTCGTCGAGGAGCTGACGCAGTCGGAGATCGGTCAGAGGCTCGGCGTCTCCCAGATGCAGGTGTCGCGCCTCCTCACGCGCAACATCGCCCGCCTCCGCAAGGGGATGCTCGCCCCCATGGAGGCGTGAACCCCGGGGGTGTGACCCCCCCGGGCCACGAACCCTCCACCGGACCGAACGGCCTCACCGGCTTCCCCCCTACCGGTGAGGCCGTTCCCCTGCGTGCGCCGCACGGCGCAACCGCCGCTTCAGGGAACGGCGTTCGTCGTCGTCCAGGCCGCCCCAGACCCCCGTCACCTGGCGGGAGTCGTCCAGGGCCCAGGCGAGGCACTCCTCCCGCACCGGGCAGTGCCGGCAGACGTCCTTGGCCTCCTCGGCCTGGACCAGGGCGGGGGAACCGGTACCCACCGGGAAGAAGAGATCGGGGTCGACGTTCTGGCAGGCCGCGGCCGCGCGCCAGCTGTCCATCGGTCCTCCTGACGTGAGAGCGGACAAGTCGTTGCTACTCGGCTGACCGGTCATCGGCTCTTGAAACACCGATCGCGGCGGATTCGCCGGATTCGGCAGATTCGCCACGTCCCGCTGATCCGGCGGATCCGGCGGATTCGGCGGGGAAAGTGGGGGCACGCGAAGGTTCTGACTCAGGGGAGGAACGGATATGACCACAGTGGGATCGTCGACGTCGGTGGCGAGAAGAGCGGCCCGCGGGGACGTCGTTCGAGCTGCGGCCCGGGCGGGCTTCGTGGCGCGCGGTGTGCTGTACCTGCTCATCGGGGCACTGGCCGTGCGGATCGGTGCGACGGGTTCGGACGAACAGGCCGATCGCGGCGGAGCGCTCACGGACGTCGCCTCGACGTCCTTCGGGTCCGTACTCCTCTGGGCCCTCGGCATCGGTCTCGCCGGGATGGCGTTGTGGCGTCTTTCGGAGGCCCTCTTCGGTCTCGCGGGACCGAAGGGCGACCGGGCCCGCAAGCGCGCGCTGTCCGGCTGCCGCTTCGTCTTCTACGGCGTCACCTCCTTCCTCGTCCTGTCCTTCGCGGCGGGGGACCGGGGCAGCGGCGCCGGTGCGACCGACCGTCAGAGCCAGGACATCACGGGACGCCTGCTCGGCCTGCCGGGCGGACAGTGGTGGGTCGGCGCCGTCGCGGCCGGATTCCTGGGCGCCGGGCTGTGGATCGCGGGCCGGGCCGTGGCGCGGAAGTACCGCAAGCGCCTGATGTGGGGACGGATGCCGAAGCATCAGCGCCGCCTGATGGACGTCACCGGTGTGGCGGGCGGGGTCAGCCGCGGGCTCGTCTTCGCCGCCCTCGGCTTCTCGGGCCTGAAGGCGGCGGTCACGTTCGACGCGGGCCAGGCCAAGGGCATGGACGACGCGATCCGCTCGTTCGCCCAGACCCCGGTGGGACCGTGGCTGCTGATAGCCGTGGCCGTCGGACTCGTGCTCTTCGGCGTCTTCTCCTTCGGCCAGGCGAAGTGGCGCGACGTCTGAACCGCCCACCGGTCCGGCCCGCCGGCGACGGCCGACCGGGATCCGGTACATCGGGGACGGGCCGACGGCCCATCCCGATAACGCTCGGTTGAGCCCTCCGCCCCCCTTCGGGCTATCCTTGGGGCCATCACACACCTTCGGCGCCGCGCAGCGCCGGCCGGCGACGACGCCGGACCGGCCCGCGGTGCCTTCGTCGTGCCCGAGCCCCCACCACCCCCGGGGAGCCTCGCGCCCGGCGAGGAGACAGAACAGGGGGGCGGGAGTGGCCGCCGTGCGGAAGTACTTCATGGCTCCGGACCCGGGACGCGTCCGGCTCCGGGTCTCGCTGCGGGCCGTCCTCGGCATCGCGCTGGCCGTCGCCCTGGCCGAGCTCCTCGGCCTCTCGCTGACCGCCTCCATCACCGCCGGTCTCGCGGCCCTCCTCGCCCTCTTCACCGTCGCCGACCCCACCGTCCGCCGCCAGGCCGTCACCACCGCCCTGCTGCCCGCCGTCGGCTTCCCCGTCCTCGCGCTCGCGACCCTTCTGCACGGCGCGCCCGCGCTGCGGGACACGGCCTGGCTGCTCGTGGTCTTCGCCGGCGTGTACGCCCGCCGCTGGGGGCCGCGCGGGCACGCGCTCGGGATCTTCGCCTTCATGCAGTTCTTCGTGACGCAGTTCCTGCACGCGCTCCCGGCACAGCTCCCCGAGCTGTACGCGGCCGTCGCCCTGGCGCTGCTCGCCGTCGGCGCGGTCCGCTTCGGAGCCTGGTGCGTCGAGCGGCGCGTCCCGCCTCCCGCCGCACCCGCCCCGCTGCCCGGCACCGGCCTCGCCCGCCCCACGACCCGCCAGGCCTTCCAGGCCACGGCGGCCTGCGCCGTCGCCCTCGCCGCCGGTCAGCTGATCTCGCACGAGCGCTGGTACTGGGCCGTCGGCACCGCCTGGTGGATCTTCGTCAACACCGCCTCGCGCGGCGAGACGCTCGTGCGGGGGTTCCGCCGGGTCCTCGGCACCGTCGCCGGCATCGCGGCCGGCCTCCTCATCGCCGTCCCGCTCGGCGGCGCGACCGCCCCCACCGCCCTGCTCGTCGGCGTCTGCGTCCTCGGGATCTTCTACACCGCCCCGCTCTCGTACAGCTGGATGATGTTCTTCGTCACCGTCATGGCGGGACTGCTCTACGGCCTCCTCGGCGTCCTGCACCCCGGCCTTCTGCTCCTCCGCTTCCAGGAGACCGCGGTCGGCGCCATCGGAGCGGTGATCGGGGTGGCCCTGCTCCCGGTGACCACGCACGCCGCCACCAACGCCTGGATCGAGCGGGCCGTGACCTGTGTGCACACGTGCACCACCGCCGCCGCCCGGCGCCTCGCCGGCGACCCGGGCGTGGACCCGGCCCCGCACGCCGCCGAACTGGAGGTCCTGCTCGGCCGGGTCCGGCTCTCCGTCGCGCCCCTGGTGCACCCGCTGAGCCCGCTGCGGGCCCGCAAGGCGCGGGCGCGCCGGGTGCTCGCGCTCCTGGACGACTGCGCCCGTGAGATCCGGGGCCTCGCCGCCGTCGCGGCCGACCCGGACGCCTCGCACGACGCCCGGCTCGTGGCCGCCGCCTGGCGGGTCGAGGCAGCGGTCCACGCCCTCGTACCCCCGGCGCAGCCCGTCCCGGCGTCGCCGTCCGACGCGGCGGGCGTACCGCACCACCACCCCGGCGCGGAGGCGGCACTCGGTCATCTGCACGGTCTGGAACAGGCCCTCGTCGGCCTCGCGGCACCGCTCCGGACCTCGGTCCGGGCCCCGCTGGTCCCGGCCGCCTGACCCACCGCGGCCGTCCCGCCGACCTGGTCTAGACCGCCTGCTACCGTCGGCCGGACGCAGGCCGGTCGACCGCGACCGGCCCGGTACAGGGGAGGCGCCGTGAGCGGCACAGGGACGGTTCGAGGACGGAACGCGGTACGGGCGTACATCGGGTCGTTCACGTCGGCCGGCGGGCGGGGGGTCCTGGCCGCCGACGTGGACGAGGAGACCGGCGCTCTGACCGTCACCGGGGGCAGCGACGCCGTCGCCGACCCCTCCTTCCTCGCCCTCGCGGGCCCCGTGCTCCACGCCGTGTCCGAGACCGGGGCGGGCGCCGTGGCCGCCTTCGACGTCACCGGACCCGCGCCGCGGCCGCTCGGGACGCCCACCCCCGTCGACGGCGAGGCCCCCACCCACCTCGCTCTCGCCGCCGGGCACCTCCTCACCGCCAACTACACCTCCGGCAGCGTCACCGTCCTGCCGCTCGCCGAGGACGGCACCCCGCGCCCCGCCGCGTCCGTCCTGCGCCACGACGGCAGCGGACCCGTCGCCGCGCGCCAGGCCGGCCCGCACGCCCACCAGGTGCTCCCCGACCCCAGCGGCCGGTGGATCGTCAGTGTGGACCTCGGCACCGACTCCGTACGGATCTGCGCCCTCGACCCCGGGACCGGGACGCTCACCCTCCACGGCGAGACGGCGCTACGCCCCGGCACCGGCCCGCGCCACCTCGCCTTCCACCCGGCCGGCACCCACGCGTACGTCCTGAACGAACTGGAGCCCACCCTCACCGTCTGCCGCTGGGACGCGGTCGCGGGCGTCCTCGAACCGCTCGGCGAGACCCCTGTCGTCCCCGAGGGCACCCCCGGCCCCCGCTACCCCTCCGAGATCGTCGTCGCCCCCGACGGCCGCTTCCTCTGGGCCGCGGTCCGGGGCGACGACACCCTCGCCGTGCTCGCTCTCGACCCCGACGGCGCCGAGGCGGCCCTCGTCGCCACCGTGCCCTGCGGCGGCACCTGGCCGCGCGACCTGACCCTCGGCCCCACCGGCCGGTACCTGTACGCGGCCAACGAGCGCTCCGGCGACGTCACGTGGTTCGTCGTCGACCCGGAGACCGGGATCCCCGCGCGCGCGGGCGCGATCGAGGCCCCGGCCGCCTCCTGCGTGGTCTTCGGCTGAGGCACCGGCTCCCGGAGCCCCTGGGATACGCCGAAGGGCCCGCACCGGACGTCCGGTGCGGGCCCTTCGGCGTACGGGCGGGGTGGCGCGGCCGCGAAGGCCTCAGAACGAGGGCGCGCCCTGCGGCTGCTGCGGGATGCCCAGAGCGGCCGTGTACTGCGAGAGCACCAGCTTGCCGATCGCCGGGTAGGCCCCCAGGGGCTCGGCCGCGGCGCATCCGGCCTCCTTCGAGGCCTCGTCGAGCAGACCGTCGGCCAGTTCCGGGCCGATCAGGTACGGGGCGAGGGCCAGCTGCTCCGAGCCGGCGGCGCGCAGCTGCCGGGCGATCGAGGCGATCGAACCCTCCTGGTCGAGCGCGGCGGCCATGACCGGGACGGCGAGGCGCGCGGCGAGCAGCATGCCGGTGATCCCCGCGGCCTGCACGGCCTCCTCGCCGCCGACCGTGGCCAGGATGATGCCGTCGGCGGCCGTGGCGACCGTGAAGAGCCGGGCGCGGTCGGCACGGGCCAGGCCCGCCTCCGAGAGACGCACGTGCAGGGCCTCGGCGAGCAGCGGGTGCGGGCCGAGGACATCGGTCAGCTCGGCGGTGTTGCCCGCGTCCATCACGGCCTGGCGCACCTGGCGCGTCTGGGCGCTGTCGGGGCCCGCGAGCAGCGGCACGACGACCGCGGCGGGGCCCGTCGGGGCGCTGACCTCGCGGCCGGCGGCCACGGCCAGCTCGTACCGCTGGGTGCGCAGCGAGTCGGCGGCCGTGAGCATCGTCGCCAGCGAGGGGTACTCGGTGTCGTCACCGTCCAGGAAGCCGATCAGGGCCTCCAGGCCGGGCAGCTCGGAGCGGGCGATGCTCACGACCTCTTCGGCCAGCGATCGTATGGCGGCGGACGGCACGCCGGGCACAGCGAGAACCAGTGCGGGAGCGCCCTCGGGCGCCGCCGCGGGTTCGGGGCGACGGTGCCGCCCGGACTGACGGGGTCGAGGCATTCGTACAGGCAGGCCGGAAGCAGGCCCAGTGGGGGAGCTCATGGCGCCGCATGCTACTGGTTTCGCCCGGACCGCCGTCGGTTGAGGTGCGATCATGCGCCTTGTGCCCCCGTATGTCCGCCTTGGTCGAGGTCCGGCCCCCGCCACCGCCTCCCACCTGCGCGGATGCCTGCGTGCCTATGACGCCGAGGCTCCGAACAGCCGCAGCAGCGAAGGATCCTCCGGCAGCCGCAGCGTGCCGGTGGCGAGTGCCGCGGCGAGCGCGACCGCTCCGGCCGCCGGATCCCCCGCCGGGTCCACGGTCCGGGCACACGGGATCCGCTCGGCGAGCCCGGCGCGCAGCGGTACGAGCAGCCCGTCGCCCATCCTGAACAGGCCTCCGGTCAGGGCCACGAGGGCCCCGGGGCCGGTGGGGCAGGCCGCCTCGGCGGCGTCGGCGATGTGGCCTGCCGCACGCGCCAGGATGTCCGCCGCCACCGGGTCCGCCGGGGCGCACCGCCCCACCTCGGGGGCGAACGAGGCGAGCACCGCGGGCCGGTCCGTACGCGGGTAGAGCGCGCCCGGCAGCCCGGGCGCCGGCCCGAACATCTCCTCGGCGCGGGCCAGGAGCGCCGCGGAGCCGCCACGCCGCCCGTCGTACGCGCGCATCGCCGCTTCCAGGCCCGCCCGGCCGATCCACGCGCCGCTGCCGCAGTCGCCGAGGAGATGCCCCCAGCCGTCGGCCCGCCGCCAGGACGTGAGGTCCGTGCCGAGGGCGATCATGCCCGTCCCGCCCGCGACGACCACGCCCGGCCGCTGTCCGAGCGCCCCGGCGTACGCGGTGACGGCGTCGGCCGCGAGCGCGAGCCGCCTCGCACCCCACGCCTCGGCGAAGGCGCCCGGCAGCTCGGCCCGCAGCTCGTTCCCGAGCGTCGCCATCCCCGCCGCCCCGACGGCCGCGGCGACGACCGGCCGTCCACCGTGGGGCGCCGTCAGGGCCCGGACGGCGGGCAGGACCTGGGTGAGGAGATGCCGGGCGGAGATCCCGCCGGGACCGGTCGGCACCGGCTCGTCGGAGACATGACGGCCGAGGACGAGACCGCTCGCCGCCTCGGCCAGATGCACCCTGAGCCCCGATCCTCCGGAGTCGACACCGACGACCAGGCCGTCGCGGGAGCCGGGGGACTCGTTCACGGAAACCACGGTGCACCGTCCTCGCTGGGTGGGGCGGGGGAGTGGGCGGAGTCTAGGAGGTCGGCCGGGGAGCCGGTCGGGTCGGGGTGTCACTGTAGGCCGGTAGAGTGACGGACCGTGACAGCGCGACCGTTGAAGGAACTGGTGGAGCCCGGCTGGGCGGAGGCCCTGGGCCCCGTCGCCGGGCGGGTGGCCGAGATGGGCGACTTCCTGCGTGCGGAGATCGCCGCGGGCAGGACGTACCTGCCGGCCGGGCAGCACGTGCTGCGGGTCTTCCAGCAACCGTTCGACGAGGTGCGGGTCCTGATCGTGGGTCAGGACCCGTACCCCACGCCGGGGATGGCGATCGGGCTGAGCTTCGCGGTGGCGCCGGAGGTCCGCTCGCTGCCGGGGAGTCTGGAGAACATCTTCCGGGAGCTGCACACCGATCTCGGGATGCCGAGGCCCTCCAACGGCGACCTGACCCCGTGGAGCCAGCAGGGCGTCCTGCTGCTCAACAGGGCGCTGACCACGGCCCCGCGCAAGCCCGCCGCCCACCGCGGCAAGGGCTGGGAAGAGGTGACCGAGCAGGCCATCCGCGCCCTGGCCGCCCGGGGCAAGCCGCTGGTGTCGATCCTCTGGGGCCGCGACGCCCGCAACGCCCGCCCGCTTCTCGGCGACCTGCCGGCGATCGAGTCCGCGCACCCCTCCCCGATGTCGGCCGACCGCGGCTTCTTCGGCTCCCGCCCCTTCAGCCGCGCCAACGAACTGCTCCTGGAGCAGGGCGCCCAGCCGGTGGACTGGCGCCTGCCCTGAGGGCGGGGGACAGGCGCCGAGCGTCCGGGCACCCGCGCCGTCGTCAGATCACCGCCGCCCGGACGCACAGCACGTCCGGCAGGTGCCCCGCGAGGAGCTGCCAGCTGTCCCCGTCGTCCGCGCTCGCGTACACCTCGCCGTTGCGGTTGCCGAAGTACACGCCCGCCGGGTCCGCGTCGTCCGTGCACAGCGCGTCCCGGAGCACCGTGCCGTAGTGGTCGCTCCCGGGCAGCCCCTTCGTCAGCGGCTCCCAGGTGGCTCCGGCGTCGCTCGTGCGGTAGACCCGGCACCGGCGGCCGGCCGGGACCCGGTCGGAGTCCGCGGTGATGGGGAAGACGTAGGCGGTGTCCGGCCGGTGGGGGTGTGCGGCGACCGCGAAGCCGAAGTCCGAGGGCAGTCCGGTGCCGATGTCGGACCAGCTGGCGCCCGCGTCGTCGCTGCGGAACACGCCCCAGTGGTTCTGGAGGTAGAGCCGGTCCAGGTTGCCCGCGTCCTGGGCGATCTTGTGGACGCACTGCCCGAACTCGGGGTCGGGGTCCGGCAGGAACACCGCCGACACCCCGTGGTTGGAGGGCTCCCAGGCGGCCCCGCCGTCCCGCGAGCGGAACACCCCGGCGGTGGACACCGCGACCGTCAGGGCCTCCGGGTCGCGCCGGTCGGTCACCACGGTGTGCACGGCCTCGCCGCCCCCGCCCGGCACCCACTGGGAGCGGGTCGGGTGCTCCCACAGGGGACGGACGAGCTCGAAGGACTCCCCGCCGTCCGCCGATCTGAAGAGCGCCGCCGGCTCCGTCCCGGCGTACACGACGCCGGGGGAGTGCTCCGGCGCCGGGTGCAGCTGCCAGACGCGCTCCAGGGAGGCCCCGGTGTCCTCGGGGAACTTCACGGCGGGCCGCGCGGGCTCGGTCCAGGTCCTGCCGAGGTCGTCGGAGTGGAAGACCGACGGCCCCCAGTGGGCGCTGTCGCCGCCCACGAGCAGCCGTGGGCTCGCTCCCCGCTTGTCGATGGCCACCGAGTAGACGGCCTGCGCGGGGAAGGCCGGATCGTCGAACTCCCAGCGGCCGTCGTGCCTGCGGCCGATGAAGAGTCCCTTGCGGGTGCCTACGGTGAGGAGTACGTCGGGCATGGATGCCACCTCAGGACGCCGTTGTCGCGGATACGGGCCAGTCTGCACCCGCCCACTGACAACGGCCCCCGGACACTCCCGCACCGGCGCCCGGAGCGCGGCCGGCCGGGATGACGCCTGGCGTCCGGAGCGCGACGGCCCGGCATCCGGAGCGCGGCGAGCCGGGGCCGCGTTCCGGCGTCCGGTGCCGCACCCCGGCAACCGGAGCACGGCGTCCCGAGCGCGGGCGTCAGATCGCCCAGGCGTACGGGGCCGGGGCCTCGGGCTTCGAGGCGCCGAGGTCGCGGGCGGCGCGGCGGGCCCAGGAGGCGTCGCGCAGCAGCTCGCGGCCGAGGAGGACCGCGTCGGCCTCGCCGTTGGCGACGATCTTCTCGGCCTGTCCGCTCTCGGTGATCAGACCGACGGCCGCCACCGGCAGTCCGGTCTCCGCCTTGACACGGGCCGCGAAGGGCACCTGGTAGCCGGGACCCACCGGGATCCGGGCGGGCCCGCCGTTACCGCCGCTGGAGACGTCGAGGAGGTCGACACCGTGCTCGCGGAGGAGTGCGGCGAACCGTACGGTCTCGTCGACCGTCCAGCCCTGCTCCTCCAGCCAGTCGGTGGCCGAGACGCGGAAGAAGACGGGGAGTTCCTCGGGCCACACGGACCGCACGGCGTCGACGACCTCCAGGGCGAGGCGGGTCCGGTTCTCGAAGGAGCCGCCGTACGCGTCCGTGCGGTGGTTGCTGTGCGGGGAGAGGAACTCGCCGATGAGGTAGCCGTGGGCGCCGTGGATCTCGACGACCTGGAAGCCGGCGTCGAGCGCGCGGCGGGCCGAGGCGGCGAACTGGCCGGTGATCTCCTGGATCCGCTCGACGGTCAGCTCGGTCGGCACCGGGTAGCCCTCGGCGAACTCGACGGGGCTGGGCGCGACGGGCTGCCAGCCGGGGCCGCCCTCGGGGACGGGGCCGCGGCCCTCCCACGGCGGCTGGGTCGAGGCCTTCCGGCCGGCGTGCCCGATCTGGATGCCGGGCACCGTTCCGTGCTCCGTGAGGAAGGCGGCGATGCGGCGCAGGCTCTCGGTCTGGGTGTCGTTCCAGAGGCCGAGGTCCGCCGGGCTGATCCGGCCCTCGGGGGCGACGGCGGTCGCCTCGACGAGGATGAGTCCGGTGCCGCCGGTGGCCCGGGATGCGTAGTGGGCGAAGTGCCAGTCGTTGGCGACACCCGCGTTCGGTCCGGTCATCTCGGCCGAGTACTGGCACATGGGCGCCATCCAGACCCGGTTGGGAACGGTGACGGACCGCAGGGTGTAGGGCTCGAACAGGGCGACGCTCATGACGGACTCCGTTTCGGGGTGCCTCGAAGGACGCTAGTACGATAACCCTCGTAGTACGGCGTCTGTCAAACTACGAGGATCCTCGTACTACTCGTACACTGGGCCGTACCCCGGATGAAGTGGAGCCGCCGTCATGACGACCGCCCCCAGCCCTCGCGCCCTCGACCACCCCGCGCGCGACCAGATCCGTCTGGAGGCGGTGCTGCACGCGCTCTCGGACCCGGTGCGGCTGCGCATCGTGCGGGACATGGCGCGCGAGGGCGCCGAGCTGAGCTGCTCGTACTTCGACCTCCCGGTGACCAAGTCCACGACGACGCACCACTTCCGGGTGCTGCGCGAGAGCGGCGTCATCCAGCAGGTGTACCGCGGCACGGCGAAGCTCAACGCCCTGCGCGGGGACGACCTCGACGCCCTCTTCCCCGGCCTCCTCGACACCGTCCTCTCGGCCGCCGCCGCCCAGGCCGCCCGCGTGGGCGGGACGCTGCCCGTGGACGCCTGAGGGGCGCTTGCGGCACGCGGCCCTCGGGGACCTACAGCGACCGCATCCTGTTGATCTCCGAGGTCTGCTGGGCGATCACGTCGTTCGCCATCTCCTCCACGAGGACGTTGTTGCCCTCGCTCAGCACCTCGGCGGCCATCGTCACCGCCCCCTCGTGGTGCGTGATCATCAGCTTCAGGAACAGCGCGTCGAAGGCCTCGCCCCTGGCCTTCCCCAGCTCCTCCAGCTGCTCCGCGGTCGCCATGCCCGGCATCGAGTGATGGTCGTGACCGGGCTGCTCACGCGGTCCGCCGTTGTTCTTCAGCCAGCCCTCCATCGCGCCGATCTCCGGCTGCTGCGCCGCCGCGATCCGCTCGGCCACCTTCCTCACCTGCGTCGATCCCGCCCGCTGGGGGGCCAGCGCCGTCATGGTCAGGGCCTGCCTGTGGTGCACGATCATCATCTGCGCGTAGCGGAAGTCCGCGCTGTTCGGGCTCTCGTCCGGGAGGAGCCGGGCGGCCTCCTCGGGGGATATCCGCCGGGCCGGCTCACCGGGCTTCCCCGGAGCCACCACCGAGTTCCCGGCCGGGGCCCCGGCCTCCGGCGCGCCCTTGTCCGACCCCGGCCCGCAGGCGGCCAGGGCGAGTACGGCGACGGCGGACAGGGTCACGGCGACGACGGCACGCTGACGGCGGATCAACAACGCGACCTCCAGATGTTCTTGCGGGGACAGTGACCGTTCCTAGCACTTTTCGCGGGGCCTTCGAACAAAAACCTTGATTACATCTGTGTTGCCATCTGTTGAGATGTGCACGGCAAGGAAGATACTGCCGGGGTCCAACACCCGTTCAACGCCGAACGGATACCAGGGAGGACGGAGTGACTTCGTTGCGTACCCCGCGTACCACGTCCATCACGCGCGACCCGCGTGCACGGCTCAGACGCCTGGGCGTGGCATCCGCCGCGGCCGGACTGCTCGCCACACTGCTCGCGACCGGCCCCGCGGCCGCCACCCCCGACCCCGGAGACGCCCCCGTACAGGGCAAGGTCTCCGCGGAGCAGGCGGCGGACGCGCGCTCCGCCATCCAGAGCGGCGAGATACCCGGCGTGGACGAGATCGTCCACAGCTCGAACATCGAGCACCTCGCGAACATCCCCAAGGACGCCCTCAAGGGCACCAACTCGGACCTGGCCTTCCAGGGCCGGTACGCCTTCGCCGGCAACTACGACGGCTTCCGGATCTTCGACATCAGCGACCCGAAGGCCCCCAAGACCGTCGCCCAGGTCCTCTGCCCCGGCTCCCAGAACGACATCTCCGTCTCCGGGGACCTGCTGTTCCTCTCGACGGACTCCTCCCGGAGCGACGACAGCTGCGCCAGCACCTCGCAGCCCGCCACGGTCAAGGAATCCTGGGAGGGCATGAAGATCTTCGACATCAGCGACGTCGCCGACCCGAAGTACGTCGCCTCCGTCGAGACCGCCTGCGGCTCGCACACCCACACGCTGGTGCCGGAGCGCAAGGACGTCTACGTCTACGTCTCCTCGTACTCGCCCAACGCCGCGTTCCCGGACTGCCAGCCCCCGCACGACGGCATCTCGGTCATCAAGGTGCCCCGCAAGGCGCCCGAGAAGGCCGCGATCGTCAGTTTCCCCGTCCTCTTCCCGGGCGAGGGCCCGGACGGCGGCGGCAACCCCGGCGGCCCCACCAACCCGGGCGTCTCCAAGACCACCGGCTGCCACGACATCACCGTGCTGCCCGAGAAGGACCTCGCGGCCGGCGCCTGCATGGGTGACGGCATCCTCTTCGACATCAAGGACCCCGAGCACCCCCGGGTGATCGACCAGGTCCAGGACAACGTCAACTTCGCGTTCTGGCACTCCGCGACCTTCAACCAGAAGACGAACAAGGTCGTCTTCACCGACGAGCTCGGCGGCGGCGGCGCGGCCACCTGCAACGCGGCGGTCGGCCCGAACCGGGGTGCCAACGGCATCTACGACATCGTCGGCAAGGGCAAGCACCGCGAACTCGTCTTCCGCAGCTACTTCAAGATCCCGCGCCACCAGGCCGACACCGAGAACTGTGTCGCCCACAACGGCTCGCTGATCCCGGTCAAGGGCAAGGACCTCATGGTCCAGGCCTGGTACCAGGGCGGCGTCTCCGTCTGGGACTTCACCGACTCGGCCAAGCCCAAGGAGATCGCCTACTTCGAGCGCGGCCCCGTGTCCGCCACCACCATCTCCACCGGTGGCTCCTGGTCCGCGTACTACTACAACGGCTACATCTACTCGAACGACATCGCCAAGGGCTTCGACGTCCTGAAGCTCTCCGACCGTCGCACCGACCCCGCGAAGCGCATCCGGATGGACGAGCTCAACGTCCAGACCCAGCCGGACTACTTCGACTTCGACGACTGATCGGCGCCCTGAGGGCCGGCTGACGGCCTGAACGCCGGCGTGCCGTCGGGCGGACCCCCGTCCGGCGGCACGCCCGCCTCCCAGTCGAGGCCGTACCGGTGGAACAGCTCCGACCGCAGCCGCGCCAGCGGCATCCTGGCGCCCGGCAGCAGCACCGCCACCACCGCACCCATCAGCAGGGCGCGCAGCAGCGGATAATCCGTGTCCACGTCGTCGGAGCCGTACCGGGTGACCGTGTCCCGCAGCAGGAACGCCAGCCGCTGCTGCTCCTCGCACTGCACGAACCCCTCGGCCTGCAGGATGCCCGCCATATGGGTCCGCATCAGGGTGGGCCGCTCCGCCGCGAGCCCCAGGACCGCGTCGATCGCGCGGGCCAGCCGCTCGCGGCCGTCCTCCGTGCGCGGCTCGCGCTCCAGTGCCTCCGCCAGGGTGAGGTGCATCAGACGGTGCACCGCCGCCTGCAGGAGCTGCCGCTTGCCCGGGAAGTAGTACGAGATCAGCCCCCGCGCCGTACCCGCCCGCTCCGCGATGTCGCCGAGCGTGGTCGCCTCGTAGCCGCGTGTGTCGACCAGCTCCACCGTGGCCCGCAGAATGCGCTCGCGCGATCTGCGTCGAAGCTCTTCATTGACCGATGGGCTACGCGGGGACATGCTGGACTCCTGCGTTGACTGGCTGTCGGCCAATATACTCGGCGCATCCCGTCGGCATGCCCGTGTGGCATACCGCCGGGGATGCCGTCTGTTCTGGGCGACACGGGGGATCGTCCAGAACAGGCGGCTTCATCGTGTGTCTCCCATTCTGCTCCCGCCGTTCTCCCCGGGACAGGGGTCCGCGGCGGCCCCGCGCCGCTCGCTCCGGCGGTACGTCAGGACCGCGACGGCCACACAGCACCAGCCGAGGAGCCAGCCGGCGAGAACGTCCGAGAACCAGTGCACGCCCAGGTAGACCCGCGTCCAGCCCACGCCGAGCACCGACCCGAGCGCGACGCCCGCGAGGACGCCCCAGCCGCGCCATTCGGGCCTCCAGCGCAGCGCGAGCACCCAGAGCAGCAGCCCGCAGGTGACCGTGGCCGCCATCGCGTGCCCGGACGGGAAGGCGGCGAACCGCGCCGAGTCCACCGGATCCACCCACTGCGGCCGCTCCCGGCCCACCAGCGCCTTCAGTCCCTGCTGGAGCGCCAGGGCCAGCAGGCTGGTCGCCGCCACCCACAGGGCCGTGCGCCGCTCGCCCCACCACCACAGCATGACGACGGTCGCCGCGGCGAGGGCGCGCATCGTCACCGGGTCCCAGACCCAGTCGCTGAGGACGCGGTGGACTCTGGTGAGTCCGGGATGGGCGAGGGCTTCGCGGTGGAGCGACTCGGCGACGGACCGGTCGAAGGAGAGCAGTGGCGTCCACCCCACCGCGACCAGGACGAGCAGCAGGAGGGCCAGGACACCGGAGATCATGGCGGAGGAGCGCATATCCCGATCCTGCCCGACGAACGGCTTCGCATGATCCTCCCCGCGCCACGCGTCCTGCCGGCGCGCTCGGCAAGGGCTCCTACTCCAGCGCGCTGAGGGCCGGGACGAGGGCGACGAGTACGGGGACCACCGGCGCCAGGGCCGCGGCGGCGGTGAGCCGGAGGCGGCGCCCCGCCGTGAGCCGGGGCGCGGCGGCGAGCAGGCGGTTCACCCGCCGGGGAAGGTCCGCGTACGGGGCGGAGCCGGGGCCGAAGACGCCCCGGTCCTCGTTCAGTTCGACCAGCGCGAGGGCGATCGTCAGGCGTCCGAACCGGCGCGAGGCGACGTCGTCGGCGGCCAGCTCCACGAGCCGGTGCATCTCCGCGCGGAAGCCCGCGAAGACCGGGATCCCCGGGAACCCGGCGGCCAGCGCCGCCGAGCAGTGCAGCAGCCAGTCGTGCCGGGCGCGCGCGTGGCCCTGCTCGTGTGCCAGGACCGCGTCCAGCTGACGGCCCTTCAGGCGGCGCAGCGCCGCCGTGGTGATGACCAGCTGGGGCGTGGTCCCCGCGAGCCACGATGCGTGCGCCCGCTCGCCCTCCAGGACCACGAGACGCTCGGTGCCGGGCGGTTCCCCCGGCAGCAGGGGGGCGCGGACGAGCAGCTCGCGGCGGCGCCGGCGGCGCCGGGCGCGTGCCTGGCCGATCTCCCGGCCCAGCATCGCCCCGGACCAGACCCCGCCGGCCGCGAGGACCACCGCGAGGACCGCGGACCAGGGCCCGGTCGTCCCGAGCTCGTACGCGTCGACCACCGCGCGCGGTGCGGGCGCGAAGAGGTGCCCCCGTACGGCCTGCCAGGCGGTCGAGGCGCTGAACGTCATGGACAGCGCGAAGCTCAGCAGCACGGCGGCGACCGCGCACTGCCACACCCAGAGGGCCACCACGGGCTCGCGCTCCACCCAGTCCGCCCGCGCCAGCAGTCGGGGGGCCGCGAGCGCGGTCAGGACGCCGAGCAGGAGCAGCGCGAGGGAGACCCACATGGGCGTCAGCCTATGAGTGCGGTACGGGTCGGGGGTATGGCCCGGGACGGCAAGTGACGTACGCCACGGTGTGGTTGACCGGCCGCCTCACAGGGTCACGAGCATGGCCAGCATGGCGAGCGCCATCGCGAGTCGGCAGACGAGGGCCAGCTCCGGCCGGGTCGTCCAGGCCTGCCCGGGGCCGCCCGTGACGGCGCCCGCTGTCACCGGCACCAGTCCCGCGCCCGCGTGCAGCACGTACGCCATGTAGTAGAGGAGCAGTCCGCCCGTGAGGACGGGTATGCCGCCCGCGGCGCCGACCGTGTGCCCCGTGTGCGCCCCCGTGGCGGGCGCCGCCATCGCGACCGCCATGTAGACCATGGCGAGCGAGCCGACCAGATGGTGCAGATGGTGACCGCCGCGCCGGAGCGCGGGCAGGCCGTGCAGGGTCACGCCGCCGAACACCGCCGCGTACACCGCCCAGCTCCATCCCGGCGGTGTGAGCGCCGCCGCGGGCATCGCCATGGACGCCATCCCGAACCCCATCAGCGCCTCGCCGCCCGCCGCCCGCCGCTCCTCCCCGGCGCAGACGCGCATCCGCACCAGGCAGTACACGCCTGTCGCGGCGCACAGCGCGACCATCAGCCACCCGGACAGGGCCGGTCCGTGCACGGCACACCTCCCCCTCGACGCCGTCCCTTCTCCGGAGCCTTTCCCGCCGCCACCCGGACCCACGCGGGCGCACGGACGCGCACAGGCGTACGCAGGGGAGCGAACGGCGCGCGCGTTAGGCTCGGGCCGATCGCGTACGGCGATCGTCAGCGCCCGAGGGGAGCCCCGTTCACATGGACACCGCCACGTCCCGCCCGGACACCGCCACGCCGCACGGGAACGGCGGGATCAGCTACCGCGATGCGGTCCTGGACGACGTCCCGGCCCTCGTCCCGCTCGTCGAGTCGGCCTACCGCGGTGACGCCGGCCGGGGCGGCTGGACCACCGAGGCGGACATCCTCCAGGGCCAGCGCACCGACCCCGACGGCGTGGCGGCCGTGATCACCGCCCCGGACAGCCGGCTGATGGTCGTCGAGCGCGAGGGCGAGATAGTCGCCTGCTGCCAGCTGGAGCACCGGGGAGAGGCGTCCTACTTCGGGATGTTCGCGGTCCGCCCCGAGCTGCAGGGCGCGGGCCTGGGCAGGCAGATCATCGCGGAGGCCGAGCGCCGGGTGCGTGAGCTCTGGGACGCGCGTGAGATGCACATGACGGTGATCTCCATACGGGAGGAGCTCATCGCCTGGTACGAGCGTCGCGGCTACCGGCGTACCGGCCGGATGTCGCCCTTTCCGTACGGCGACGAGCGCTTCGGTGTGCCCCGGCGCGACGATCTGGAGTTCGAGCTGCTGGTGAAGCCGTTGACCTGACCGTGCGGCGGAAGGGTGGCCTCGGCCCGGTCGGACAGGAAAAACTTCCGTCGACAGGGGGGTCGCACAGGATAATTTCTCTTGCTCCCCTTGTGGTGGAGATCCGTCGATGGTTACGGTGTCTTGACGCCAGGTTCTCCTGTGGAGGAAGAGGAATGACGGAAATTCTTGTGCAGGACGTGACCAGCGAGGGGATATCCCTCGACGCCCGGGTGATCGACCACCCCGCCTGGCCCGAACTCAAGGATGCCGTGGAGGAGATCCGCGCCTGGCAGAGCACGGACGGCTCCATCGACTTCGAGGCCGAGGGCGCACCCGCCCGCTCCCTCGTCGAGCTGACGCTCGACCGCGTCACCGCGGCGGTCGAGCAGCTCTCCCCGCTCGTCCCGCACGACGGCGCCTACCACCGCGCCCTCGTCGCCGACCTGCGCAAGTGGTCCGAGAGCGGCTTCGCCGTCCCGGACTTCCTGGACTCGCTGCTCGCCTTCCAGCCGGCCGCCGACCGCGTCGACGGGCTCCAGCACCTCGTGCTCTTCCCGATGTACACGCAGAACGGCAACCCGCACCGCAACCTCGAAGCCGTCGTGCTCCGCATGGTGTGGCCGGAGTGGCTCGCCGAGCTGGAAGCGACCCGCTACGACAACCCGCTCTTCTGCGGCATCACCTTCGAGGACTTCACCGCCGGGTACGACACCCACTCGGCCGTCCTGTTCCCGGAGACCATCGCCGTCCGTGAGGCCCCCGAGCGCTTCACCTGGGGCGGCATCTTCTGCGACCGCGAGGCCGCGCGCTTCCGCAAGGTCACCGAGGCCGCCGTCGACACGCTGGGCCTCCGGCTGCCCGCCGACATCGCCGCGATGATCGACGACCAGGAGCGCTGCGAGAAGGCCTTCGTGCTCTGGGACATGGTCCACGACCGCACCCACAGCCACGGCGACCTGCCCTTCGACCCCTTCATGATCAAGCAGCGCCAGCCCTTCTGGATGTACGGCCTGGAGGAGCTCCGCTGCGACCTCACCGCCTTCAAGGAGGCCGTGAAGCTGGAGGCCGAGGGCAACGCGCACGGCCGGGACGTGCAGTACGCGGTCCTCTTCGACCGGATGTTCCGCTTCCCGCTCTCCGGCGACCGCAACCGCAACTACGACGGTCTCGGCGGCCAGCTCCTCTTCGCGTACCTGCACAAGCACGACGTGGTGCGCTGGACGGACAACACCCTGAAGATCGACTGGCAGCGGGCCCCCGAGGTCACCAACCAGCTCTGCGCCGAGATCGAGACCCTCTACCGCGACGGCATCGACCGCCCCAAGCTCGTCCACTGGTTCAAG
This sequence comes from Streptomyces sp. NPDC058671, assembly GCF_042716475.1. Taxonomy (NCBI): domain Bacteria; kingdom Bacillati; phylum Actinomycetota; class Actinomycetes; order Kitasatosporales; family Streptomycetaceae; genus Streptomyces; species Streptomyces sp. NPDC058671. The sequence goes on from NZ_JBHXSA010000009.1 coordinate 216,805, forward strand.
GCGTACGAGCTCGTCTCCACCTACCTCGCCCCCCACCCGGGATCGAAGTGGGCCAAGGGTCCCGACGCCCTCGACCTGTCGCTGCCGCCGCGCAAGCTCGTCGACGACGTGCTTCCGGACGAGTTTCCGCTCAGCATGTTCTTCGAGGCCCTCGCCAAGAAGCTGAAGGGCGTGATCGCCGACACCAAGGGCATCACCGCCGCCGACGTCCCGCGGACCGAGCGGGCCGCGGCGTGAGCGCTCGTACCGAGGACACGGAGGAGGCGTCGCCCATGAACGCCAACGGAAACGGCGGGTCGCTCGAAGGCGCCGTCATCGCTGTCGCGGGCGCGGCGGGCCCCGCGGGCCGGGCCGCCCTGCTGCGGCTCGCCGAGGCCGGCGCGACCGTCGTAGGCTCCGACGCGGACCCGACCCGGCTCGCGGAGGCCGTCGACGCCGCCCGCTACGCACACGGCGGGGCCACCGTCATCGGCGACACGGTCGACCTGCTCGACCTTGACGCCACGCGCGACTGGGCCGCGAAGACCGAGAAGGAGTTCGGCCGGATCGACGGCCTGGTCCACCTCGTCGGCGGCTGGCGCGGCAGCGGTTCCTTCACGGACACCGACCTCAAGGACTGGGACTTCCTGGAGAAGCTCCTGATCCGTACGGTCCAGCACACCTCGCTCGCCTTCCACGACGGACTGCTGCGCGCCGGCGGACGCGGCCGGTACGCCCTGATCAGCCAGGTCGGCGCGCACAAGCCGCTGGCCAACAACGCCGCCTACAACGCCGGCAAGGCCGCCGCGGAGGCCTGGACCCTCGCCATGGCGGACTCGTTCCGCAAGCTGGGGGGCGACGACGGCCCGCAGGCGGCGGCTGCGATCCTGGTGATCAAGGCATTGGTGCACGACGCCATGCGCGCCGAACGCCCCAACGCGAAGTTCGCGGGCTTCACCGACGTCGGCGATCTCGCCGACGAGATCGCCGGTCTGTGGGACAGGCCCGCCCAGGAAGTGAATGGACAGCGTCTGTGGCTGACCCCCAAGCCGTGACCGCGGCCCTCGGCCCCCGGACCGACGCGCGTCGGCATCACGACCCGTCGGTCCGGGGCTTCGCCAGCGACAACTACGCCGGCGCCCACCCCGAGGTGCTCGCGGCCCTCGCCCTCGCCAACGGCGGCCACCAGGTCGCCTACGGGGAGGACCAGTACACCGAGCACCTCCAGCGCGTCATGCACAGCCACTTCGGCCCCCGAGCCGAGGCCTTCCCGGTCTTCAACGGGACCGGGGCGAACGTGACCGCGCTCCAGGCGCTCACGGACCGCTGGGGCGCCGTCATCTGCGCCGAGTCCGCGCACATCAACGTCGACGAGGGCGGGGCGCCGGAGCGGATGGGCGGCCTCAAGCTGCTCACCGTGCCGACCCCGGACGGCAAGCTCACCCCCGAGCTGATCGACCGGCAGGCCTGGGGCTGGGAGGACGAGCACCGGGCGATGCCCCAGGTCGTCTCGATCACCCAGAACACCGAGCTGGGCACCGTCTACACCGTCGACGAGATCCGCGCGATCGTCGAGCACGCCCACGCCAAGGGCATGAAGGTCCACCTCGACGGGGCCCGGATAGCCAACGCCGCCGCCTCGCTCGACGTGCCGATGCGTGCGTTCACCAACGCGGTGGGCGTCGACGTCCTCTCGTACGGGGGCACGAAGAACGGCATGCTCTTCGGCGAGGCCGTGGTCGTCCTCAACCCGGACGCGGTCAGCCACATGAAGCACCTGCGCAAGCTGTCCATGCAGCTCGCGTCGAAGATGCGCTTCGTGTCGGTGCAGCTGGAGGCCCTCCTCGCGAAGGACCTGTGGCTGCGCAACGCCCGGCACGCCAACGCGATGGCGCAGCGCCTCGCGGCAGGAGTGCGCGAGGTGGACGGCGTCGAGATCCTCTACCCGGTCCAGGCCAACGCGGTCTTCGCGCGTCTGCCGCACGAGGTGAGCAGGCGGCTCCAGGAGCGCTTCCGCTTCTACTTCTGGGACGAGACCGCCGGGGACGTGCGCTGGATGTGCGCCTTCGACACCACGGAGGACGACGTGGACGCCTTCCTCCAGGCCCTGAAGGAAGAACTCGCCCGCTGACCGGGGCTGCATGAATATACGGCCGGACGGAAAGTCATTGACTTCCGTCCGGCCGTTTCCCTACGCTCGCCCCGCATGGAACTCGTTCAGCAGAACCCCGACGTCTCCGCCTATCTGGTTGCGAGCGAGGCCGTCGACCACGAGCACCCGGTGGTCCGCGCCGTGGCGGGTGATCTCTCCGACCGGCATCCCGACGCATACGCATACGCGGCAGCGACCTACACCCACGTACGCGACACGGTCCCGCACTCCATGGACGCGGGCGACCTCCGCGTCACCTGGCGCGCATCCGACGTCCTGGAGCAGCGGACCGGCATCTGCTATGCCAAGTCCATCGCGTACGCCGCGCTGCTGCGCGCCCGGGGCATTCCGGCGGCCCTCTGCTATCAGCGGCTGACCGACGACGGCGGCGCGAACCCCGTGATCCACGGTCTCGTCGCGGTCCTGCTGCCCGGCGAGCGGGACTGGGCCCGGCAGGACGTGCGGGGCAACAAGCCCGGCGTGTGCGCCCGGTTCTCCCTGGGGGAGGAGCGGCTGGCCTGGACCGTACGCCCGGAGTTCAATGAAGTGGATTATCCAGTGCTCTACACTGAACCCCATCCGGCCGTCCTGGGCGCGCTGCGCGCCGCCCCCGACCGGCCGGCCCTCTGGCGGACGCTCCCCACGGAGCTCTGACCCCCGTACACCAGCGAACGGCGGACCATGACCCTCACGCTCACCGTCTCCGACGAGGTGCGCACCCTCGTCCCCGGTTTCACCGCGCTCGTGATCGAGGCCCACGGTCTGGTCAACGGGCCCAGCGACGAGACCAGCGCGGCCCTCCTCGACGAGGCCGCCCGCCGGCTCGCCGAACGCCTCGACGGCCGGTCCCCGGACCAGGACCCGCACATCGCCGCCTGGCGCGCCGCGTACACCGCGTTCGGCGCCAAGCCCTCCCGTACCCGCAACTCGGCCGAGGCGCTGGCCCGCAGGGCCCTCGCGGACGGCGGGCTGCCCCGGATCAACCGGCTCGTCGACGCCTACAACGCGATCAGCGTCGCCCACCTCATCCCGGTCGGCGGCGAGGACCTGGGCAGGATCCAGGGCGCCATGCGCCTGGTCCGGGCCACCGGCGACGAGCCCTTCGTCACCGTGGCGGGCGGTACGGAGACGGTGGAGCACCCCGAACCCGGGGAGATCGTCTGGTGCGACGAGGCGGGGGTCACCTGCCGGCGCTGGAACTGGCGGCAGGGCCCCCGCACCCGGATCGACGACGACACGGTCGACGCGGTCTTCCTGCTCGAATCCCTCGCCCCCATGACCCGGGACGAGCTCCTCGCGGCGGGCGCCGAGCTCGCGGAGTCGCTGGAGAAGCTCAGCCCCGGAGCCCGTATCACCGTCAGGGACCCGGAGTGACGGTTCCTCGCCGGAACCTCACGGCACCGGGGTGGACCGGTACGGCGGGGCGGCCCCGTGCCCGCCCCGGAGCCCGGCCCCGCTCCCGTACGACCGTCAGCCCGCGTCCTTGACCTGGGCCGCCGTCGGCGCCGTGCCCCCGAGGTGCGCGGGCACCCACCAGGTGTCACTCGCGTCCTTGGGGCGCACCGGGTAGGCGCGCTGCGCGGCCTCGAGCAGCTCCTGGACGTGCTCCCGCAGCCGCCGGGTGATGGCACCCGCGTACTGGTCGGCGGGAGCTTCGACGGGCTCGCCGACGCGGATCGTCACCGGGATGTGGCTCCGCCTGAAGTTCCGCGGACGGCCCTTCGTCCACAGCCGCTGGGTGCCCCAGAGCGCCATCGGGATCAGCGGGACGCCCGCCTCCTGCGCCAGGCGCGCCGCACCCGTCTTGAAGCCCTTGAGCGTGAACGACTGGGAGATGGTCGCCTCGGGGAAGACTCCGATGATCTCGCCGGCCCGCAGCGACTCCAGCGCGTGCTGGTAGGCGTGCTCGCCCTGCGCGCGGTCCACGGGGATGTGCTTCATGCCGCGCATGAGCGGGCCCCCGATCTTGTGCCGGAAGACCGACTCCTTCGCCATGAAGCGCACCAGGCGCTTCTGCGGCAGGGTCGCGAGACCGGTGAAGATGAAGTCGAGGTAGCTGATGTGGTTGCTCACGAGCACCGCCCCTCCCGTCCGCGGGATGTGCTCGGAACCCTGGGTGTCGATCTTCAGGTCGAGTGCCTTGAACAGGGTGAGCGCGGCACCGACGACCGGTCGATAGACGAGTTCTGCCATCGGAGAGGAACCTCTTCTTCGTGTGCCAGGGGAGGGTCTCCCCGCGAAGTTACGCGGCCGTAGGTTTTCGGCTTCGGGCAGATCGTGCCCCATGCGGGGCGCCGTGACCAGTCCATGTGGCCTCGTACGGGGAGATTTCCGTCACTCGCGGTGGCCGTGGCGGGAATCGAACGCGCCCGTGCGACGCTGCACCGGACGACGTGTCCACAGGAAGGGGAACAGGGATGACCGAGGTGCTCGGACCCGAGGCGCTCGGCGCCGAGCTGGGGGAGCGGGCCACCCTCGTCCAGTTCTCCACGGCCTTCTGCCAGCCCTGCCGGGCCACCCGCCGCATCCTCGCCGAGGTCGCCGTGATGGTGCCGGGCGTGGGACACGTGGAGATCGACGCCGAGGAACGGCTCGATCTGGTACGCGAACTCGGCATCGCGCGGACCCCCACCGTCCTCGTCCTCGACCGGGCGGGCCGCGTCGTCCGGCGGGCCGCGGGGCAGCCGCGCAAGGCGGACGTCATCGCCGCCCTGGGGCGCGCGGTCTGACGCGGTGACACTTCTCCCACATCCCGGTACCCACTTGACTGCACGCGGCAACGATCGTCACCCTGGCGGAGTGCCCCCAGAACTCCTTCTCCACGGCCGGCCCCATGTGGACCTGGCCCGCGACGCGAGCGCGCGCTGTCCGGGTCTCTGACGACCCCGGGACCTCATCCATGCCGCCCTCGCAGAAGGACAACTCCATGACGGTTTCGCCCGAGCTCCGTGCCGTCCCCACCATCGGCGCCCCCCGGCAGGCCTCTCCCGATCTGCTCCGCTCCGTCTTCCGCCGGCACGCGGCCGGTGTCGCGGTCGTCACCGCGTACGGCGAGCGTCCGGTCGGTTTCACCGCGACCTCGCTCAACTCCGTCGCCGCCGACCCTCCCCTGATCTCCTTCGGGGTCGGCACCTCCTCGTCCAGCTGGCCCGTGCTCGCCGAGACCGGGCACATCGGCGTGCACATACTCGGCGAGCACCAGCAGGAGCTCGCCGCCACCTTCGCGCGCAGCGGCGCCGACCGCTTCGGCCACGGGACGCGCTGGAGCGTCGGACCCGAGGGCGTGCCCGTGCTCGACGGCGTCCTGGCCTGGATGGTCTGCCGTGTGGTGGCCCGGGTGCCCGCGGGGGACCACCGCATCGTGATCGCGCAGGCGGTCGCCGGAGACCCCGACGGCGCGGGCCGGCCGCTCCTCTACCACCACGGGCGCTTCAACGCGCTGCGCGACTGAGAGTTCCCGCTCCCGCCGCTTTCCGCGCGTTGGCCAGATCACATGGCTGAGCGCTTGCTTACTCGTAACGAACTGGGTGTACTGGCGAGTAATATCTCGGTGGGGGCGTCCGGCGCCCCGACCGGAGACCCGCCCTTCGGACGCCTATGCTGCGAGCAACAAGGCAGCCCAGTTATGACGATGCAGTAGGAGAGCCGGCGTGAGCTTGAGGATCGTTGTCTGTGTGAAGTACGTGCCCGACGCGACCGGAGACCGCAAGTTCGCGGACGACCTCACGGTCGACCGCGACGACGTCGACGGCCTGCTGTCGGAGCTCGACGAGTACGCGGTCGAGCAGGCCCTGCAGATCGCCGAAGAGGCCGACGACGCCGAGGTCACCGTGCTCACGGTCGGCCCCGAGGACGCCAAGGACGCGCTGCGCAAGGCGCTCTCGATGGGCGCCGACAAGGCCGTCCACGTCGAGGACGACGACCTGCACGGCACCGACGTCATGGGTACCTCGCTGGTGCTCGCCAAGGCCATCGAGAAGACCGGCTACGACGTCGTCATCACCGGCATGGCCTCCACCGACGGCACCATGGGTGTCCTCCCGGCGATCCTCGCCGAGCGTCTGGGCGTCCCGCAGGTCACGCTGCTCTCCGAGGTCACCATCGAGGACGGGGTCGTCAAGGGCCGCCGGGACGGCGACACCGCCTCCGAGCAGCTGGAGGCCTCCCTCCCGGCCGTCGTGTCCGTGACGGACCAGTCGGGCGAGGCGCGCTACCCCTCCTTCAAGGGCATCATGGCCGCCAAGAAGAAGCCGGTGGAGTCCCTGGAGCTGGACGACCTGGACATCGACGCGGACGAGGTCGGCCTCGCCGGCGCCTGGACCGCGGTCGACTCGGCCGCCGAGCGCCCGGCGCGCACCGCGGGCACGATCGTCAAGGACGAGGGCGAGGGCGGCAAGCAGCTGGCCGCCTTCCTTGCGGAGCAGAAGTTCATCTAAGACTCAGCCCGTGAGCCGGAGGTCCGTCCGGCCCGCGCGAGCCCCTCAGACCCGCCCCTTTCCGTTCGCAGGAGATTGAAGTCCCATGGCTGAGATTCTCGTCTACGTCGACCACGTCGACGGAGCCGTCCGCAAGCCCACCCTGGAGCTGCTGACCCTGGCCCGCCGCCTCGGCGAGCCCGTCGCCGTCGCGCTGGGCAACGGCGCCGCCGACACCGCCGCCGCGCTCGCCGAGCACGGCGCCGTGAAGGTCCTGACCGCCGAGGCCCCCGAGTTCGCGGACTACCTGGTCGTCCCGAAGGTCGACGCCCTCCAGGCCGCGTACGAGGCCGTGTCCCCGGCCGCCGTCCTGGTGCCGTCCTCCGCCGAGGGCAAGGAGATCGCGGCCCGTCTCGCGGTTCGCATCGGCTCCGGCATCATCACCGACGCCGTGGACCTGGAGGCCGGTGCCGAGGGCCCGGTCGCGACGCAGTCCGCGTTCGCCGCCTCCTTCACCACCAAGTCCCGTGTCTCCAAGGGCACCCCGGTCATCACGGTCAAGCCGAACTCGGCCCCCGTGGAGGCCGCCCCGGCCGCCGGCGCCGTCGAGGCCCTCACGGTCTCCTTCGGCGCGCTGGCCACCGGCACCAAGGTGACCGCCCGCACCCCGCGCGAGTCGACCGGCCGCCCCGAGCTGACCGAGGCGGCGATCGTGGTCTCCGGCGGCCGCGGTGTCAACGGCGCCGAGAACTTCGGAATCATCGAGGCGCTCGCCGACTCCCTCGGCGCGGCCGTCGGCGCCTCCCGCGCCGCCGTCGACGCCGGCTGGTACCCGCACGCCAACCAGGTCGGCCAGACCGGCAAGTCGGTCTCCCCGCAGCTGTACATCGCCTCCGGCATCTCCGGCGCGATCCAGCACCGCGCGGGCATGCAGACGTCCAAGACGATCGTCGCGATCAACAAGGACGCCGAGGCGCCGATCTTCGACCTCGTCGACTACGGCGTGGTGGGCGACCTCTTCGACGTCGTCCCGCAGCTGACCGACGAGGTCAAGACCCGCAAGGGCTGACCTGCGGTTCTCTCGTGGCCCGGGGCCGCACGGTGATCCCTCACCGTGCGGCCCCGGGCCGTTTCGGACAACCATTGACTCAGGTCCCGACGGACTACTAACTTCGCCATACGGATTGTTGATTCCGTTCAGCGGAAAACAGGAGGATGCGGGATGGGCCAGCAGGAGAAGGTGTCGACAAGCCTCGCGGGCGCGGTCAGCGAGGGCATCAGCGCCTCCCTCGCCACGGTGGACGCCGAGCTGGACCGCCGCTACCCGGGAGACCCCGGCACCCGCCAGCCCGTCCACACCGTCTACGTCCCCGGGAACGTCTTCGACGCCGGCACCATCCGCTCCTGGGGCGACCGGGCCCTCGCCGCGCTCGACGAGCACGCCCCCGACGCCGCCTCCCTCGCCGCCGTCCTCGGCCTCTCCGACGACCTCGCCGAGGACGTCTACGGCCGCGTACGCGCCAAGCTGGAGCGCGAGCCCGTCGAGGACCTCCGGGTCGACTTCGAGGACGGGTACGGAGGCTCCGACGAGGACCAGGACGCCGCCCGCGCCGCCCGGCTGATCTCCGAGGCGTACGGGAACGGTACCGCCGCCCCCTACATGGGCATCCGGATGAAGTGCATGGAGGCCGCCGTGCGCGACCGGGGCATCCGCACCACGGACATCTTCCTCACCGGCCTCCTGGAGAACGGCGGCCTCCCCGACGGCCTCGTCCTCACCCTCCCCAAGGTCACCTACCCCGAGCAGGTCACCGCCTTCGTCCGCCTCCTGGAGGCCTTCGAGAAGGCCCACGGCCTCGACGCCGGCCGCCTCGGCTTCGAGATCCAGATCGAGACCAGCCAGTCCATCCTCGCCGCCGACGGCACCGCCGCCGTCGCCCGCATGATCGGCGCCGCCGAGGGCCGCGCCACCGGACTGCACTACGGCACCTTCGACTACAGCGCCTGCCTCGGCGTCTCCGCCGCCTACCAGGCGAGCGACCACCCGGCCGCCGACCACGCCAAGGCGATCATGCAGGTCGCCGCCGCGGGTACGGGCGTCCGCGTCTCCGACGGCTCCACCAACGTCCTCCCGGTCGGCTCGAAGGAGCACGTCCACGAGGCCTGGCGGCTCCACTACGGCCTCACCCGCCGCGCCCTCGCCCGCGCCTACTACCAGGGCTGGGACATGCACCCGGGCCACATCCCGACCCGCTACGCCGCCGTCTTCGCCTTCTACCGCGAGGGCTTCGAGGCGGCGGCCAAGCGCCTCTCCGCCTACGCCAACCACGCCGGCGGCGACGTCATGGACGAGCCCGCCACCGCCAAGGCCCTCAGCTCCTACCTGCTGCGCGGCATCGACTGCGGTGCCCTCGACACCGCCGAGGTCGACGCGCTCACCGGCATGGACCGCGCCGCCCTCGACCGCTTCGCCGCCCCGCGCCGCGGCGACCTCACGGCCTCCGCCGAGTAGCCGGGCGCGAGCCCGGACGCCGGTCGGCCGGTCCGTCCGGCGGAGCTGACGGGCGTCCGGCGGCCAGCACCAGCGGCCCGCGTACAGCACCAGCGACGGGGAACCTCGCCGCACGGTTGCGCTCCCTGCGGGGCGAGTCCTTCTGCTCTGCGGTTCCGATCAGCCCGTGCGTGCTGGTCGTCCTGCCGCACTCAGTCGGTCGGCGGCCGGATCTCGCCCGATCCACGGGGGATGAGCGTGGTGCCGAGCACCACCCGTCGCGGCGCCTCGGCGGCCCCGTCGAGGCGCCGGAACAGGCGCTCCGCTGCCGTCCGGCCGAGCGCGGCCGCGTCCTGCGCGATGACCGTGACCCCGAGCAGGTCGGCCAGCTCGATGTCGTCGAAGCCGACCAGAGCGACCGGCCGCGCACGCCCGGCGAGGGCCCGGACCGCCGTGACCGTGACCCGGTTGTTCCCCGCGAACAGCGCCGTCACCGGCTCAGGTCCGGCGAGGAGCTCCCGTACGGCCGAGGTCACCCGCTCCGGGTCCGTGGAGCCGGCGGAGACCCAGGCGTCCCGGACCGGCAGACCCGCGTCCTCCATGGCCGCGCGGTAACCGCGCAACCGCTCGGCGGACGTGTGGATCCGGGGACGGTCACCGATGAAGCCGATGCGGCGGTGCCCTTGGGCGATCAGATGGGCCACCCCGTCGCGGGCGCCGCCGAAGCTGTCCGAGAGGACGGCGTCGGCCTCGATCAGCCCTGCCGGGCGGTCGACGAAGACGGTGGCGACCCCCGCCCTCATCTCGGGTTCCAGATACCGGTGGTCGTCACCCGCGGGGATCACGATCAGGCCGTCGACGCGGCGCGCGCACAGGGCGAGCGCCAACTCCTGCTCCCGATCCGGGTCCTCGGCGCTCGAACCGTTGATGAGCAGGGCGCCGTGCGCCCGCGCCACCTCCTCGACCGCCCGGCTGAGCGGCCCGTAGAACGGATCGGCGAGATCCTCGAGGACGAGGCCGACGGTCGCGGTCCTCCCCTTGCGCAGCACGCGCGCGCTGTCGTTGCGGCGGAAGCCGAGGGCCTCGATGGCCTCCTGGACCCGGCGCTCGGTGTCGGGGGTGACCCCCGGCTCCCCGTTCACGACCCGGGACACCGTCTTCAGGCCGACGCCCGCGCGCGCGGCGACGTCCTTCATCGTGGGCCGGTTGCCGTAGCGGTGCTCGGGTCGGCGGGCGGTGTCGGCCACGGTGGGGGGTTCCTCCGTCGAAGATCGGTGGTGCTGCGTCTCTCGGAAGCATAGAGCCTGGACAACGTTGTCACAGCGCGGGAGACTGTACGCGACACCGTTCCGCCCGCGTCGCCGACTGGAGACCCCGCGCCATGCAGACCGATCCCGCCACGGGCCCCGCCGACGGTCTGGTCGTCGCCCTGGACATCGGGGGCACCAAGATCGCCGGCGCCCTGGTCGACGGGGAGGGCCGCGTCCGGGTCCGCTCCCAGCGGCCCACGCCCGCGCGTGAGGACGGCGAGACGGTGATGGGCGCGGTCGAGGGCGTGCTCGCCGACCTCGCGGCCTCGCCGCTGTGGGAGGGCGCAGGGGCCGTCGGCATCGGCAGCGCGGGCCCCGTCGACGCGGGCCGGGGGACGGTGAGCCCGGTCAACGTGCCCGGCTGGCGCGACTTCCCCCTCGTCGAACGGGTTCACCGGGCCACGGGCGGACGACCCGTCACCCTGGTCGGCGACGGCGTCGCCATGACGGCGGCCGAGCACTGGCTCGGCGCCGCCCGGGGCCACGACAACGCTCTCTGCCTCGTCGTCTCCACGGGCGTCGGCGGCGGCCTCGTCCTGGGCGGCCGGGTCCACCCCGGCCCCACGGGCAACGCCGGTCACATCGGCCACATGGTGGTGGACATGGACGGCGAGCCCTGCGCCTGCGGCGGCCGCGGCTGCGTCGAGCGCGTCGCCAGCGGCCCCCACCTTGCCCGCCGCGCCCTGGAGAACGGCTGGCGGCCGGGACCCGACGGCGATGTCTCCGCCGCCGCCGTGGCCGACGCCGCACGCGCGGGCGACCCGGTCGCCATCGCCTCCTACGAGCGGGCGGCCCAGGCCCTCGCGGCGGGCATCGCCGCGACGGCGGCCCTCGTGGAGATCGACATCGCGGTCGTCGGCGGCGGAGTCGCGAGGGCCGGAGAGATCCTCTTCGCCCCGCTCCGCCGCGGCCTCGCCTCGTACGCCACGCTCTCCTTCGTCCGCGGCCTGCGCGTCGTCCCCGCCGTCACGGGAACCGACGCGGGCCTCCTGGGCGCGGCGGCCGCCGCGAGCGCGGGGAGCGTCCTCGACACGGGGAGCCCGAAGGCGTAGGACCCCGGGGGATCCGCCCGCCGTCATTCCCTCCGTACCCGCTCCGGCGCGCGCTGTTCCACGACCACCAGGAACGTGTCGGACTCCAGGTCCATCACGACCCGGGCCGGCACCCCCTCGTCGCGCCGCGCGCCGGCGAACTCCTCCGCCGGCCAACTGCCCCGCGGGCCGCCGGCCGGAAAACGTTCGAGAACCCTACGACTCATCCGCGCACCCCCTCGTGCCTGCCGATCTCAACGACGCGTGTGCGGAAGTGTCACGCACATGCCGAGACCCGCGGTTCGCGGGTTTCCGTGGCAGGGTGTTGCGGGCAAGCCACTGGGGGCTACCGATGAGGGGGAATCGTGATCGTCTGGATCAACGGTGCGTTCGGCGCGGGAAAGTCCAGCACCGCGCGTGAGCTGGTCGAGCTGATCCCGAACAGCACGCTGTACGACCCCGAGCTCACCGGCGGGGGTCTGCGCGGGCTTCTCCCGGCCAAACGGCTCGCCGAGGTCGAGGACTACCAGGACCTGCCGATCTGGCGGCGCCTGGTCGTCGACACCGCCGCCGCCCTGCTCGCCGAGGTGGGAGGCGTCCTCGTCGTCCCCATGACCCTGCTCCGGCAGGAGTACCGGGACGAGATCTTCGGAGGGCTCGCCGCCCGCCGCATCGAGGTGCGCCACGTCCTGCTCGACCCGGAGGAAACGATCCTGCGAGAGCGGATCGACGGCCGGTCGGAGTACGGCGACCCCGAGGTCGACGCCCGTGCGCGCGAGTGGTGCCACGCGCACCTCGGACCCTACCGAGCCGCCCACGACTGGCTGAGCGCCGACGCGTACACCCTCGACACCTCGGCGCTCACCGCGGCCGAGGCCGCCCGGTCGATCGCCGACGCGGTCCGCACCGGACGCGTCCCCTCGTGCGGCATCGTCCAGACCCCCGACCCGACAGGCGAGACCCTCGCCGCCGGCGTCCTGCTCTTCGACGACCAGGACCGCTTCCTCCTGGTCGACCCCACCTACAAGCCCGGCTGGGAGTTCCCCGGCGGCGTCGTCGAACCCGGCGAACCCCCGGCCCGCGCCGGGATGCGCGAGGTGGCCGAGGAGATAGGCCTCGAACTCGACGCCGTGCCCCGTCTCCTCCTCGTCGACTGGGAACGCCCCCAGCCGCCCGGCTACGGAGGACTGCGTCTCCTCTTCGACGGCGGCAGGCTCGGCCCCGAGCACACCGCGCGCCTCCGCCTCCCAGGCGCCGAACTGCGCGACTGGCGCTTCGTCACCGAGGACGAGGCCGCCGAACTCCTCCCGCCCGTCCGCTACCGCCGCCTGCGCTGGGCCCTGCGCGCCCGCGAACGCGGCACGGTGCTCAACCTGGAGGCCGGAGTCCCGGTGGGCTGACGGTCGTCGGGCCCTATCCGGCCGCGGCGGCGAGCAGGGCCGCCGCGTCCTCGGTCACCGGAGCGCCGTGGCCGCAGCACAGCACCGAGGGGGCGAGCTTCGCGAGGCGCCGCATCGAGTCGAGCGCCGCCGCGCGGTCCCCGTGGAACACACCGAAGGTCACGCCCTGGACGGACGCCACCGTGTCCCCGGTGAACAGCACGCCATGGCGCGGCAGATGCACGGCGATCGAGCCGGGCGTGTGCCCCGGCGTGTGGACCACCACCGCGCCGTCGCCGAAGCCCAGCTCCTCACCGTCCTCGACCTCCCGGTCCACCCGGGTCGGCGGCGCCTCCGGCACGGTGAGCCCGTGCGCGAACAGCGGCACCTCCCAGTCGAGGAGGTCGGGTTCCGGCACCGGCGCCTCGCCCCGGACCACCGGAGCGTCGAGCCGGTGCGCGAGGATCTCCGCGCCGTGCCGGTCCGCGAGCTCCTGCGCCGCGCCCACGTGGTCCCGGTGGCAGTGGGTCAGCACGACGCGGCGCAGCCGGTCCGGGTCCAGGCCGGCCGCCCGTATCGCCGTCGCCGTCCCGGTCGCCGTGCCGGCCCAGCCGGCGTCGATCAGGGTCAGCTCCTCCTCGTCCCGCCAGAGGTAGGCCTGTCCGATGGAGAAGTCGAGGAGGTGCAGCCGCGGGGTGATCCGAGTGGGTTCCATACGGCGAACCTACGCATCCGCGCAGGCCCGCCGCGTGTTCCTACGCTCTCGGCGAGCTTCGCCGAGCGCTGAACCCGACGTCCGGTCAGACCTGCTTCGAGCGGGCGTAACCGAGCAGGAAGTGCGCCTCCGCCACCGAGAGCCGCTCCAGCTCCTCGGGGGAGACCGACTCGTTGGGCGCGTGGATCTGCGCCTCCGGCTCGCTCAGACCGATCAGCAGGATCTCCGCCTCCGGGTACAGCTCGGCCAGCGTGTTGCACAGCGGGATCGAACCGCCCATGCCCGCCGCCTGCATCTCCTGACCCGGGTACGCGATCCGCATCGCCTCGGCCATCGACGCGTACGCCGGGCTCGACGTGTCCGCCTGGAACGGCTGGCCCTGACCCACCTGTTCGAGGGAGACCCGCGCGTTCCACGGCGTGTGCTTCTCGATGTGCGCGAACAGCAGCTTCGTCGCCTCCGCCGCGTCCTGGCCCGGTGGCACCCGCAGGCTGATCTGGGCACGCGCGGACGACGGGATGGAGGGGGTCGCGCCGGCCACCGGATGGCAGTCGATGCCGACGACGGTGACGGCGGGGCGCGCCCAGATCCGGTCGGCGACCGTACCGGCGCCCGGCAGGGCCACGCCCGAGAGAACCTTGGCGTCCCGGCGGAAGTCGTCCTCCGGGTACTGCAGGCCCTCCCACGCGCTGTCGCACGGGAGGCCGTCGATGACGGTCGAACCGTCCGGGCCGCGCAGCGAGTCCAGTACGCGGATCAGCGCGGCCAGCGCGTCCGGCGCGGCGCCGCCGAACTGGCCGGAGTGCAGGTTGCCCTCCAGGGTGTCGATCCGCACCCGGATCATCGTCATCCCCCGCAGGGTCGCCGTCACCGTCGGAAGACCCACCCGGAAGTTCCCCGCGTCGCCGATCACGATGGCGTCGGACGCGAGGAGTTCGGGGTGCTGCTCGGCGTACCGCTCCAGGCCGCCGGTCCCCTGCTCCTCCGACCCCTCGACGATCACCTTGACCGTCACCGGGACACCGCCGTTCGCCTTCAGGGCGCGCAGCGCGAGCAGGTGCAGGACGAAGCCGCCCTTGCAGTCGGCGGTGCCGCGCCCGTACCAGCGTCCGTCGCGCTCGGTCAGCTCGAACGGCGGGGTGAGCCAGGCGGACTCGTCCAGCTTCGGCTGCACGTCGTAGTGCGCGTAGAGGAGGACCGTCGGCGCTCCGGCCGGGCCGGGCAGGATGCCGTACACCGCCTGCGAACCGTCCGGGGTGTCGAGCAGCGCCACGTCCTCGAATTCCTCGGCCCGCAGGGCGTCGGCGACCCAGTTCGCCGCCGCCTCGCACTCGCTGCGCGGCGCCACGGCCTCGTCCGCCACCGACTCGAAGGCCACCAGTTCGGCGAGCTCGGCCTTGGCCCTGGGCATCAGGGACCGTACGGTCTCGGCGATCGGATTCGAGGTCATGGGCACGCTCCTGGTGGGTGCGACGTTACGACGTAAGGACGGCGATCGGCGTATGTCGTGGTACGACGAACGCACCGCCGATCCTACGGCGCGGGCCCCTGGCGACCGCGCCGTAGGATGCGTCAGGAGCAGACCACCGGTCGGATCAGGAGCAGAAGCACATCGTGAGCAGCGAGCACGCAGAGAACGCCGGTCCGGAGAACACCTCGCCCGAGGGCGCGGCTCCTGAGGGCATCGGTGTGGACGGGGCGGCGGACGTGGACGACGCGGCGGAAGCGGACCGGGGGGCGGAAGCGGATCCCGCGGACGTGGAGCCGAAGGCGGACGTGGATCCGACGGACGGGGGTGCCACGGCGGACGTGGATCCGTCGGCGGCCGGTGACGGTGACGGGGACGGCGACGTCTGGGACGTCGTGGTCGTCGGCGCCGGTCCGGCCGGGGCGACCGCGGCCTACGCGGCGGCCGTGGCCGGGCGTCGGGTGCTGCTCCTGGAGAAGTCCGAGCTGCCCCGCTACAAGACGTGCGGCGGCGGCATCATCGGCCCCTCCCGCGACTCGCTGCCGCCCGGCTTCGAACTCCCCCTCCAGGACCGGGTGCACGCCGTCACCTTCTCCCTCCAGGGGCGCTTCGCCCGTACCCGCCGCTCCCGCCGCATGCTCTTCGGGCTCATCAACCGCCCGGAGTTCGACGCCCAGCTCGTCGAGCACGCGCAGAAGGCGGGTGCCGAGCTGCGGACCGGGGCCACGGTCACCCGGGTGGAGCAGCACGGCCCGGCCGTCCCCGACCGGCGGACCGTCGCCGTCGTCCTCGCCGACGGCGAGACGGTGCTCGCGCGCGCGGTCGTCGGGGCCGACGGCAGCGCGAGCCGCATAGGGGCGCACGTCGGGGTGAAGCTCGGTCAGGTCGACCTCGGTCTGGAGGCGGAGATCCCCGTACCTCCGTCGGTGGCCGAGGACTGGAAGGGGCGCGTCCTCATCGACTGGGGCCCGATGCCCGGCAGTTACGGGTGGGTCTTCCCCAAGGGGGACACGCTGACCGTCGGCGTCATCTCCGCCCGGGGCGAGGGCGCCGCCACCAAGCGGTACCTGGAGGACTTCGTCGCCCGGCTCGGCCTGTCCGGCTTCGAGCCCGCGATCTCCTCCGGCCATCTGACGCGCTGCCGCACCGACGACTCGCCGCTCTCCCGGGGCCGGGTCCTGGTCTGCGGTGACGCCGCCGGACTCCTGGAACCGTGGACGCGTGAGGGCATCTCGTACGCGCTCCGCTCGGGCCGCCTCGCGGGGGAGTGGGCCGTGCGGGTCGCCGAGGCCGGGGACGCGGTCGACGCCCGGCGTCAGGCCCTCAACTACGCCTTCGCCATCAAGGCGGGGCTGGGTGTCGAGATGGCGGTCGGGCGGCGGATGCTCGCGCTGTTCGAGCGGCGGCCCGGGCTGCTGCACGCGACGATCACGGGGCTGCGGCCGGCGTGGAACGCGTTCGCCGACATCACCCGGGGTTCGGCGACGCTCGGCGGCATGGTCCGCTCGAACGGCATGGCCCGGCGGGCGCTCGAGGTCCTGGACCGGCGGATGGACACCGTGTCCGGTGTCGGCCCGGCGGGACGCGGGGTCGGACAGCGGGAACGGTCGGCGGCGGAGGCGTCGGGGTCGGGGTCGTTGTCGGAGGATTCTGCCGGGGATGCGGATTCCCCGGGGGACGCCGCGCTTCCCGCGGCTTCGTCGGCGTCTGGCAAGGCTTCGGATTCTCCCCAGGGTGCGGATTCTCCCAGGGGAGCGGAGTCTCGCAAGGGCGCGGAGTCTGCCAAGGACACGGAGGCGTCCGACGCACCGGAGGCGTCCTGACGCCTCGACGCGGGGGTGAGTGAGGCAGCGGACGGGCTCCGCCGCTCCGGCCGGTTCACGCGGCCGGCGTGGCGGGGCCCGTCGTCGTGTGGCGGAAGACGGGGACCGGGCCAGGAGGCGGGTCTGTTGCCGCGCGGCTGAGCGCGTCCCGCCCCGCGGGCCCTCCGCTCAGGCCCAGGTGATCCCCGAGGTCTCCCGCCACAGCCGCGCGAGCTCCTCGTCCCCGGTGACCGTCACGGCGTCGGTCGGCAGGCGGTTCCACAGGGTCAGGTACAGACGGTCGGCGGGCCCGCTCAGTTCGATGTCCGCCGAACCCGGACCCGAAGCCGAAGCGGCCACCGACTCCGGACCCGAACCCGAAGCGGCCACCGACTCCGGACCCGAACCCGAAGCGGCTACCGAACCCGCACCCGAAGCCGTATCGATGACAACCTCCGCGGCGGCATCCGCCCCCACGACCGACGACCGCCCCTCCCGTTGCGCGCGGGGCGGCTCCGTCGCCGACAGGCGTACGGTCCAGACGTCGCCCGTGTCCGTCGTGCGTACCCGCATCGTCCGTGGCCCGGCAGTCCGCACGCGGCTGCGGTCCCGGCCGTGGAACCCGCGCAGCAGCTCGTCGATGCCGTCGGCGGCGACCGTCGGGTCCACCGGTCCGGGGCCGGTCGCGAGCGCCGACTCGGCGTCCGCCCGGTGGACGGTCGTCTCGTGCGCCTGCCGTCGCGCCCAGAAGGCGAGCGGCGAGGGCGCGGGGAAGAGCATCAGGCACTCCAGCGTCTCCGGCGCCGCGCGCAGGGTGGCGACGAGGCCCGCGTGCCCCTCGCGGTAGTGGGCGAGCAGCGCGTCACCGTCGAGCGCCGGCTCGACGGCGCCCCGCTGGTACGTGGTGCGGCCCTCGGCCACGTAGGACGCGGCCCAGCGGTGCACCATCGTCGTGTGCCGCAGGACGTCCCGGATCCGCCACCCCGGGCAGGTCGGCACCTCCGCGTCCGGCCCGGCGGCGGCCGCCGCCTCGGCGAGGCGCCGGCCGGCGGTCTCCAGCACGTCGATGTGTTCCGTGATCTTCATGGTTCCCCCGGTGATCGCGTCCATGGGCGGGATTCTCGCAGCCACGGGCGTGCCGCGGAGGGGTTCCCGGTCAGCGGCCGAGGGGAGTCCGCCGCGGGTGCGGCGCCCCGGGGCGGCTCAACTCACCGATTCCGCCCCCGCGTTCCGTACCCAGTAGCCCATCGCCGCCGCGCCCGCGGCGAGCACGGCGACCGTGGTGAGGGCCAGCGGCAGGGAGAACCAGTCGGCGAGGAACCCGATCGACGGTGGGCCGAGCAGCATCCCTCCGTAGCCGAGCGTGGACGCGGTCGCCACCCCGGCGGGTCCTGCGACGGCGCCCGCGCGGGCCACGGCGACGGGAAAGATGTTGGCGAGTCCGAGGCCGGTGACGGCGAAGCCCAGGAGGGTGGCCCAGACGGTCGGTGCGAGCGCGCCGAGCAGCATGCCGGCGGCGGCCGTCGCACCGCCCGCGACCAGGGTCCGGGTCTGGCCGAGGCGTTCGAGGAGGGCGGTGCCGGTCAGGCGTCCTACGGTCATCGTCAGCGCGAAGACGGAGTACCCGGCGGCGGCCACCCCGGGGTGCGCGCCCAGGTCCTGCTCCAGGTGGAGGGCGCCCCAGTCGGCGAGTGCCCCCTCGCCGTAGGCCGTGCAGAGGGCGATCACCCCGAAGACCAGCACGGTACGGCGCGTCCCGCTCCGCGAGGAGCCGTCGGAGACGTGGGCGGCGGGCGCGAGGGACTCGGGCGGCGGGGCGGGGGAGGGGTGGCGCAGGAGTACGGGACCGGCGAGGGCCGTGAGGACCAGACCGGCGCCGGCGAGGCCGAGGAGGTGGGCGGTCGGGGAGAGGCTCCCCGCGAGCAGTCCGCCGAGGCCCGCGCCGATCATGCCGCCGAGGCTGAAGGCGGCGTGGAAGCTCGGCATGACGGGGCGCCGGAGCGCGGCCACGAGATCCACGGCGGCGCTGTTCATGGCGACGTTGATCCCCCCGTACGCGGCGCCGAAGACGAGCAGGACGAGTCCCAGGGCGAGCGGCGAGCGCGTGAGCGGGGGCAGGGCGACGGAGAGGGAGAGGAGGACGCCCGTGGCGACGGTGACCGCGTGGGACCCGTACCGGCGGCAGAGCCGGCCGGTCAGCGTCATGGTGATCACGGCGCCGGCGGACACACCGAGGAGGGCGAGGCCGAGGTCGCCGGCCGTGGCGCCGGTCTGCTGCTTGACGGCGGGGATGCGGACGACCCAGCCGGCGAACAGGAAGCCGTCGAGCGCGAAGAAGAGAGTCAGGGCGAGGCGGAGGCGGGACAGGGAGCGGGTGGCGGTGTCTCCGCCGGAGCCCCCCGAGGCGGCCGTCCGTACTTTGTTTAGTAGCGGCACAAACTCAGGATAGGGGGAGCCCGCGCCGGCGGGCAAGCGGTCGGTGAGCCTCCGCGCCTTCGGACCACAGGGGTACGGGACCTCCCGCCGTCCGATCATGGGAGACTCCCACCCATGAACGGCAAGGCGACGACGACCCGGACACGGCTGGACAGGGGGCGCAACGCGCTCGGCCCCGCACTGGAGCTGGTGCACACGGGCAGGGCGCCGACCCGGGCCGTCCTGACCGCCGAACTCGGAGTCACCCGGGCCACCGCCGGCGCGGTCGCCGCCGAACTGGAGGCCCTCGGTCTCATCCGCGTCGACTCCAACCCCGGCGCCGCCGCAGGCTCCCAGGGGCGCCCCTCGCACCGCCTCGCCGTCGACGAGAAGGGCCCCGTGGCCCTCGCCGCCCAGGTCCACGCCGACGGTTTCCGCGCCGCACTCGTCGGTCTCGGCGGGACGATCGTCGCCACCGCCCCCGGCTGCGTCACCGTCTCCGCCGACCCCGCCCAGGTCCTCGGTGCCGTCGTCGACGCCGGGGCCGCGCTGCTCCGGGAGACCGGCCGTCGGTGCGTGGGCGCCGGACTCGCCGCCCCCTCCGCCGTGGCCGAGCCCGAGGGCACCGCGCTCAACCCGCTCCACCTCGCCTGGCCCGCCGGGGCGCCGGTCCGGGAGATCTTCGCGGAACGGGTACGGGCCGCCGGCATCGAAGGGCCCGCCTTCACCGGCAACGACGTGAACCTCGCCGCCCTCGCCGAGCACCGCCACGGCGCGGGGCGCGGGGCGCGGGACCTGCTCTGCGTGGCCACCGGCCACCGGGGGGTCGGTGGCGCGCTCGTCCTCGACGGGCGCCTCCACACCGGCAGTGCGGGTCTCGCCCTCGAGGTCGGTCACCTCACCGTGAACCCCGAGGGCCGCCCCTGCCACTGCGGCAGCCGTGGCTGCCTCGACGTCGAGACCGACCCGCTCGCCTTCCTCACGGTCGCGGGCCGCACCCCCGGCCCCGAGGTGTCCCTGCTCCAGCAGTCCCGCGACCTGCTGCGCACCAGTCCCGACGATCCGGGGGTCCGGGTCGCCGTCGGGGAGCTGATCGACCGTCTGGGGCTCGGCCTGGCCGGTCTGGTGAACATCCTCAACCCCGACCGGATCATCCTCGGCGGCCTGCACCGCGAGCTCCTCGACGCCGACCCCGAGCGCCTCCGCGCGGTCGTCGCCGACCGCAGCCTGTGGGGCCGCAGCGGCGGAGTGCCGATCCTGCCCTGCACCCTGGACCACAACAGCCTCGTCGGCGCCGCCGAACTGGCCTGGCAACCGGTCCTGGACGACCCCCTGGCCGCCCTGGGCCGCGAACCGGTCTGAGGCGGCTCGGACCGCGGCCCGGCCTCCGCCCCGTACGAGAGACCGGACAGGCCCCGCGGCCTGGTGCCTACCCCTCGGAGCGGCCCTCTACCAGGGCGGCGAGCCGGTCCAGGGCCATGCGCGTCCCCGTCTCGTTGTCGGCGGCGGGCACCGCGTCCGGCACCCCCTCGTGGACGACGAGCACGTCCGTGCCGCCGCCGATCGCCACCAGCGTCGTCGTGAGGGTCATCGCGCCGTGCAGCCGGGGGTCCGGGGCCTCGAACTCGACGACCTCGACCACGCGTTCCTCCGCGAGCAGCTCCACGAAGCGCCCGTGGTACGTGTCCGTGCGCGCCCCCGACTTGCCCACGCCGTCCGCGGTCCCGTAGTGCAGCGAGACCCGGAAGGTACCGCCTTCGCGCGCGTCGAAGTCGTGCACCTCGCAGATCATTCCGTCCGGCACCCGCCAGCGCCCGACGGCGCCCGGGTCGAGCAGGGCACGGTAGACGGCCGAGGGCGGGGCGTCGACATGGCGGGACACACGCGTCGTGTACACGACTGCAAGGCTAGGCCGTGTCCGCAGCCACCGCCCCTCCGGCGGTGCCACCCTCCAACGGCGCCGCCCCTCGGACCGGACCGCCCCTCCAGCGGCGCCGTCCCTCCGGCGGTACGGCACCGCGGGCCGGACCGCTCCAAATCCCGGCCCGTCAACGGAAATCCCTGGTCGGTGACATGCCGGACGCCGTACTGTTCCCCCTCATGACCTCTTCTGGAAACGATCTTCCTCCGCGACTCGGCAACCTCACCTTCCACGGTCCCCTCTCCGAGGCCCGCGCCACCCGCATGATCGAGCGGCTCGCCGCCACCGAACCCGCCGACGTGCTCGACATCGGCTGCGGCTGGGGCGAGTTGCTGCTCCGGGTCCTGGAGGCGGCCCCCGCCGCCAAGGGCGCCGGCATCGACATCAACGCGGAGGACCTGGCCCGCGGCCGCGCCCTGGCCGAGGCCCGGGGGCTCGCCGACCGCGTCGAGTTCGTCGAGGAGTCGGCCCTCGGCACCGACCGCGGGCCCGTCGACGCGATCCTCTGTCTCGGGTCGAGCCAGGCGCTCTGCGACCCCGAGCAGCCGCACGACCCCGCGGCCGCTCTGCGCGAGCTGCGCCGGCTGGTCCGGCCGGGCGGCCGGGTCGTGCTCGGGGAGGGCTTCTGGGAGCGCACTCCCACCGAGGAGGAGCTGGCCGGCATGTGGCCCGGCGCGAACGCCGGCGACCACCTGTCCCTCGGCGCCCTCGTCGACCTCGCGATCGAGGCGGGATTCCGCCCCGCGTGGATCGAGACGGGGAGCGCGGAGGAGTGGGAGGAATTCGAGTCGGGCTACCGGTACGACACCGAGGTCTGGCTCGCCGCCCACCCCGACCACCCGCTCGCCGCCGAGACCCGCGAGCGCGTCGATCGGCAGCGTTCCACCTGGCTGAACGGCTACCGGCGGGTCCTCAACATGGCGTACCTCACGCTCATCGCCGTGGCCTGACACGACGACCACGGGGGGAAGCGCTCGTGCTTCTCGCGGGCGCTTCCCCCCGTGGCCAGGTCCCATGGGCCCTTCAGAGCGCTCCGCCCACCAGGACCGGCTCCGGGGTGAGGAGCGGTTCGGGCGCGAGGGCCGGTTCGAGGGCGGGGGCCGGGTCGACCGGGGCGCTGAGCGGGAGGCCGGAGAACCGTCCGTACCCCCGGAAGGGGACCTCGGCCGCGGAGTCGTACACGGCGCCCGAGCGGGCCATGACCGGGACGGGGCGCGGCGGCGCCGAGAGGGTGAACCACACCACCTTCCCGTCCCCGCCGCAGGGACGGACCCCCCAGCTCTCGCTGACCGCGCCGACGATGGCGAGGCCGCGGCCGGAGGTGGCCAGTTCGCCGGAGGCGTGGAGCGCCTCCGGGCAGCCGGCCTCCGGTATGCGGGGGTCGTGGTCCCGGACGGAGACCGTCAGCCGGTCGAGCAGCAGCTCGATCTCGACGGTGCACCGTTTGTCCGGCCTGGCGTGCCGGTGGACGTTCGTCAGAAGTTCGGTGACTCCGAGCACGGCCTGATCGACCAGAGCGTCGAGGTGCCAGTGACGCAGATGCGCGGAGACAATTCTGCGGACCTGTCCGATCCGCGACGGCAGGGCCTGAAGCTCCACCGCGTAATACCTGCTGGGCTCGCTGATCACGGCTGCGACTCCCCGAAGTAGTCCGGAAGAAGACGAAGATACGGATCTCTCCTGCGGCACAGGGAGCTCAGGACGGGGGCGGCGACCCGCAACGTACTGTCACCGCCGGTGAACCCACTGTGAGGTGATTCCAGCGTGAACCAGTGGTGACGGTCTCGCAACTCACGGCGACCCGAGGCCCGCGCCGGCCGTGCCCCGCCGCCCCCTCCCCGCCCAAGGCCGACGGACGCCTCAGCGCCGCCCGGCGGCCCGCTTCAGCGCCGCGAGGAACCGGCCCGACTCCTCCGGGTCGCCGTCGCCGCCGCCCTCGTGATCGTCGCCCAGCGTCAGCCGGTAGCGCGTGCCGTTCACCGTCGCCACGGCCTCGTCGGCCCTCGCGAACCACGGGCGGCCCGCCCTGACCCTGCTGACGGGCGCGCTGTCGATCTCGGTGCCGTAACTGGTGAGCAGGGCTAGCCGGCCGTCCTCGATCCGTACCTCCCCGGCGCGTGTCAACGACCGCGGCCAGCGGTCGATCCGTACGCCCCTCGCGCTGAACTCAGCCTCCGCCATGCCGATCCGCCCCTTTCACCCGGTTGTCGTTCCCAGTGTGCCGGGCCGCCCGTGCCCACACCAGAGGCCCTTCCGCAAGTCATCCCTATGGACAGTCAAAGGAAACGTTTGCCCAGGTGAGAGGGGTATCGTCGGCACTGGACACCCAGTGGAAAGACCGAGGAGAGGCGCGCATGAGCACCACGGAGAACAACGCGGGGAACCGCGCGGGCGTCGCCGCGGTGACCGTCGACGTCGACCGCAGCGATCCGGCGTACCGGTCCTGGCTCAAGGAGGCCGTCCGCAAGGTCCAGGCCGACGCCAACCGCTCCGCCGACACCCATCTGCTGCGCTTCCCGCTCCCCGAGAAGTGGGGCATCGACCTCTACCTCAAGGACGAGTCCACCCACCCCACCGGCAGCCTCAAGCACCGCCTCGCCCGATCCCTCTTCCTGTACGGCCTCTGCAACGGCTGGGTGCGGCCGGGGAAGCCCGTCATCGAGGCCTCCAGCGGCTCGACCGCCGTCTCCGAGGCGTACTTCGCGAAGCTCATCGGCGTGCCCTTCATCGCCGTCATGCCCCGCACCACCAGCCCCGAGAAGTGCCGGCTCATCGAGTTCCACGGCGGGCAGTGCCACTTCGTCGACGACTCGCGCACGATGTACGAGGAGGCCGCCGCCCTCGCCGAGCGCACCGGCGGCCATTACATGGACCAGTTCACCTACGCGGAGCGGGCGACCGACTGGCGCGGCAACAACAACATCGCCGAGTCCATGTACCAGCAGCTGAGGCTGGAGCGCTATCCGGAGCCCGCCTGGATCGTGGCCACCGCGGGTACCGGCGGCACCTCGGCGACCATCGCCCGCTACGTCCACTACATGCAGCACGACACCCGCATCTGTGTGGCCGACCCCGAGAACTCCTGCTTCTTCGACGGCTGGACGCATCACGACCCCGCCGCCACCGCGGACTGCGGCTCCCGGATCGAGGGCATCGGCCGCCCACGGATGGAGCCCAGCTTCGTGCCGGGGGCGGTCGACCGCATGATGAAGGTCCCCGACGCGGCGAGCGTCGCCGCGGTCCGCGCCCTGGAGGCCGCGATCGGCCGCAAGGCGGGCGGCTCCACCGGCACCGGTCTCTGGAGCGCCTTCAAGATCATCGCCGAGATGGTCGCGCACGGCCGGACCGGCAGTGTCGTCACCCTGATCTGCGACCCCGGCGAGCGGTACCTCGACAAGTACTACTCCGACGACTGGCTTGCCGCCCAGGGCCTCGACATCGCCCCGTACGGCGCCGCTATCGAACGGTTCCTGGCGTCCGGGTCCTGGCCGGAATGAGCCGTCGGTCCAGTCGGCGCGCCGCGTCCCGGAACCACAGCCCCACGCCGGGCCCCGCGAGCCGCAGCCCCAGCCGGAACGGGGCCGCGCCGTCCGCCGCCATGGTCCACCGAAGCCGGGTGCCCCGGCCCGAGGGGGAGAGGACCCACTCCTCCGCGAGGGCCGTGACGCCCGGGGCGTTGGTGGCGTCCACCCGGTAGGCGTACCGGACGTCGGGCTCGGAGGCCAGGACCGTCTCCTCGAACGCGATCCCGCCCCGCAGCCGGACGGTCCTGGCGGCCCCGTCGCCGGTGGGGACGGCGGAGACCACCGCCGTGAACCAGGCGGGCATGCTCCCCACCTCCACGGCGAGCGACCGGTAGACGGCCGGAGGCGGTGCCGCCAGCGTCGCGGTGAAGACCAGGCGGACGGGCGCGGATGCGGTGAAGTCGAGCTCCACCGGCCTCAGTCGGCGTGCCATGGACCGAACCTCCCCAGGACGGAAGCGAAAGAGCACCGTAGCTGACGAACTGTCAACAGCACAGGGGGGCGACGGCGTCACCCCCCTGTCACGCGAGCCCAAACCCCGGCGCCGGACCCGCGGAACCCGGAACCCGGCGCCCGTCGCAAGCCGCCCCGCAGCCGCCGCCCGTCGCAAGCCGCCCGGCACTTGACACCCCGCACCTGACGCCCCGAGCCCCCGCCAGGCGCCCGGAGCAGACTCAGGCCCTCCTCAGCAGCCCGTCCACCGCTCTGCCGAACAGGACCCGTCCCGCCCGCGCAAGCACCGGATCGAAGAACCTCGGCACCCCCCGTACGGACAGCTCCTCCGTCCACACCACCCGGCTGCCGCCGGGCAGCTCCGTCACCTCGACCAGGGCCCACCCCCGTACCACCCGGCCGGACTTCTCCAGCCGGCACGCACCCGGCCGGCCCGCCGCCGGGGGTTCCCAGCGCACGACCTCCATCGGGTCGTCGAAGGCGAGGCGACCGATCCCGGTACGTGCGGTGAACCGGGTGCCGGCCCGGTTCGGTCCCGGCGTCAGCACCCTCGTCCGCGTCAGCGGCACCAGACGCCCGTGCGCCGGCCAGTCCGTCAGCCGCCGCCACACCTCCGCGGGCGCCAGCGGCACCGTCCGCTCGACCCGGAAGCGGCTCACGCCTGCTCCTCGCCCGCCACCACGAGTCCGGGCAGCTGCTCGGCCACCTCGGCCCGTACGCCCTCGGGCAGCCCGCGGTCCGTCACCCAGGTGTCCACGTCCTCGAGCGCGGCGAAGGAACTCAGGCCCACCGTCCCCCACTTGGTGTGGTCGGCGACCACCACCACCCGGCGCGCCGACCGCATCAGGCACCGGTTGGTCTCCGCCTCCGCCAGGTTCGGCGTCGAGAGGCCGGCCTCCACCGAGATGCCGTGCACGCCGAGGAACAGCAGGTCGAAGTGGAGCGAGCGGACCGCCCGGTCCGCCACCGGCCCCACCAGGGCGTCGGACGGCGTCCGCATCCCGCCCGTCAGGACCACCGTCGCCGCCCCGCGACGGGACTCGCCCCCGCTGTTCGCGAGCTGGGCCTCGTGGAAGACGTCAGCGACCCGGACCGAGTTCGTCACCACCGTCAGGTCCGGGACGTCGAGCAGATGCCGGGCCAGGGCGAAGGTCGTCGTCCCGCCGGACAGGGCGATCGCCGTGCCCGGCGCGACCAGGGCGGCCGCGACCCGGGCGATCTCGTCCTTGGCGCTCGGTTCGAGCACCGACTTGGCCTCGAAGCCCGGCTCGTGGGTGCTCGCCTCGACCACCGGGACGGCCCCGCCGTGCACCTTCTCCAGCATGCCCTGCCGGGCCAGTGCGTCGAGGTCGCGGCGGATCGTCATGTCCGAGACGCCCAGGCGACGGGTCAGTTCGTTGACCCGGACACCGCCGCGCCGCCGGACCTCGTCGAGGATCAGGGCGCGCCGCTGCTCCGCGAGGAGGTTCTGGTTGTCAGTCACCGCCGGGGCCGGTCCTTCCGCAGGAGACAAGGGGATGGGTGTCGGATTCGGTGAGGAACGGTGCGCGGACGCGCATCCGTCCGCGATCCTGGTGCCGACGTCGCATCTTCCCACCCTGAGAGGAAGTCCCCTCAGTGTCCCCTGCCACACCCGCCCCGGAGAGCGGGGGCGCGGCGCTCGAACTCCTCGTCCACGGAGTCGGCGGAGCCACCCCCCAGGACATGCTCGACGACCCCAGGACCGTACGGATCACCGGCGACCGGACCGCCGCCGTGTACCGGCGGGCGGAGGACCTCGACGCCGAGATCCACCCCCAGCGGTACGCGGCACGCCCCATCCCGGAGGCGTACTGCTGGTCCAATCTGACCTCGGGCGACGGCGCCCGAGCCTTATGGCTGCTGCTCCTGCCGTTCATGGTGGTCAACCTGGCGCACTGGATGCGCCCGCCCGCCCGGGGCCGCCGCGGGACGGTCCGGCTGTACGGGGTCCTCGTCCGGCTCGTCGCCCTCACCCTCACCGTGCTCCTCACCGCCGCCGCCTGCGAGGTCGCGCTCGACCTGACGGCCTGGCAGTGCGCCGGGACCGCCGCCTGCGCCGACACGTACCCCTGGCTCGGCTTCCTCTCGGCGGACCGCGGCGGCTGGTGGTCCGCCCCGGGCCGCCGCCTCGCCCTCGCCGCCCTGGTGCCGGCCGCCCTCGTCGGCCTCCTCTGGTACCTGTCGAACCGCACCTGG
Source organism: Streptomyces sp. NPDC058671 (assembly GCF_042716475.1). NCBI lineage: Bacteria > Bacillati > Actinomycetota > Actinomycetes > Kitasatosporales > Streptomycetaceae > Streptomyces > Streptomyces sp. NPDC058671. Next base: position 244,077 of record NZ_JBHXSA010000009.1, read on the forward strand.
AGCGCGTACGAGGCCCAGCGCCCGCCCACCGGCTACGACGCGCCCGGTACGGAGACGCCCGGTACCGCCGCCACCGCGACCGCCGCCACCGGGACGGCCACCACCGCCTCCGACACGGCGACGACAGGGATCACGGCGCAGGAAGGCGGCCAGGATCCCGTCGAGCGGCGGCCCGCCCTCGGCCGCCCCGGCTTCTGGTACGGGCGCAGGCTCGTCGCCCGCCTCAGAGCCGCCCACACCGCCGCCGGATTCCTCACCGTCTCCGCCGCCCTCGCCACCGCGACCGCACGGCACGACGCCACCACCTCCGGCACCGGTTCCGGCGCCGCCGTGGGACCGGCCCTCCAGGCCGCCGTCGTCGCCCTGTCCGTGCTCGTCGTCTGGGTCGTGTGCCGTCGCGGCCGCAGCGAGCGCCGGCTCGACCTGTGTGTCGAACGCGCCCTCGTCACCTGGCTGCCCGGCGCCTCACTCGCCCTCCTGGTCATCACCGCCCTGTACGCCGGCTGGTCCCGCCCCGGCTGGACGTCCACCGGCACCCTCCCCGGCGACGTCTTCTTCGGCGCCCTCACCCTCGCCCAGGGCGGCCTCGTCGTCGCCCTCGGCGTGGTCGCCCTGCTGCTCCAGCGACCCGGGCGGAACCCACGCACGGCGCTGCGCGGACTCGGCGGCCCCGCCGTCGCCATGCTCGCCTGCGCCCTCGCCGGAGTCATGTCCGGGGGAGTGGCCCAGCGGGTCGCCGACTGGCTCGACGGACCCGGCGCCGCCCACGGCGGCCCCCGGATCGCCCCGCCCGTGCTGCTCAGCTGGCAGGCGTCCGTCATCCCCGTGCTGCTCCTGCTGCTGCTCGCGCCGGCCGCCCTCCTCGCCGTACGGACCGCGCTCGCCGCCCGGCGGCTGCGCACCACCGTCGAGGCCGACTACGACACCGCGGACGAACGCGACCCGGTCCGTACGGGACAGATCGCGTCCGGCCGGGCCCGGGCCGCGCTCACCGACTCCGCGCCCGTCCTCGTCGGCGTCGTCTCGGGCGCCACCCTGCTGCTCGGAGCCGTCTCCGTCGCCGGCGCCTGGACCAGCGGAAACGTTCCCGGCCGGGCCTTCGACGGCGCCCACCCGGCCGTCGCGTCCCTGGCCTCCGCCGCCCAGGCCCTCGGTTCCTGGATGATCGGCTTCGGCTTCCTGCTCTTCGTCACCTGGGGCCGCCGCGCCTACCGGGACGCCTCCGCCCGCCGCACCATCGGCATCCTCTGGGACGTCGGCACCTTCTGGCCCCGCGCCGCCCACCCCTTCGCCCCGCCCTGCTACGCCGAACGCGCGGTGCCCGACCTGATCTGGCGGATGAACTCCTGGACCGGGAGCACCGGCGGCCGGCTCGTCATCTCCGGGCACTCGCAGGGCAGCGTCCTCGCCGCGGCCGCCGTCTGGCAGCTGCCGCCCGCCACCCGGCGCCGGGTCGCGCTCCTCACCTACGGCTCACCCCTGGAGCGCCTCTACGGCCGCTGGTTCCCCGCCTACTTCGGCCCGCACGCGCTGCGCTCCCTGAACCGTACGGTGCACTGCTGGAACAACCTGTACCGGGCCACCGACCCCATCGGCGGGCCCGTCCGGGTCCCCGCGGAGGACGGCCGGCCGGCCGTGGACGCGGCCGTCCTGCTCGACCCCGTCGCCTACGGCCGCACCCGCAGGCACCCGCTGCCCGAACCGATCCTCGGCCACTCCGACTACCAGGCCGACCCGACGTTCGCCCTGCGGCGCACCGCCCTCCTCGACCAGCTGCTCCCCGCCATGCCCCGGCAGCGCGACCCCAACGAGACGGCCGATCAGGGGAGTTCCGGCAGATCCTCCGGATAGAGCAGCGTCAGGTCGTCCGTGCTCGCCTCGGCGAGCGCGGACACCCGCCCCGCGTGCCGCTCCACCATCGACTCGAACGTCTGCCGCGCCGTGCGGCCATTGCCGAAGGCCGGACCCTTCGGCAGTTTCGTGAAGTACGCGAGCAGCGCCTCGTCCGTGCCCGGGGCGAGCCGGTACTCGTGCTCGTCCGCCTGCTGCCCCACGATCCGCAACAGCTCGTCCGGAGCGTAGTCACCGAAGCTGATCGTCCGTGAGAAACGGGACGCCACACCGGGGTTGACGGTGAGGAAGCGCTCCATCTCCGCCGTGTAGCCCGCGACGATGACGACGACCGCGTCCCGGTGGTCCTCCATCAGCTTGACCAGTGTGTCGATCGCCTCCCGGCCGAAGTCACGCCCCGAGTCCTCCGGCGACAGGGCGTACGCCTCGTCGACGAACAGCACCCCGCCCCGCGCCCGGTCGAAGGCCTCCTGGGTGCGGATCGCCGTCGACCCGATGTGCTCGCCGACCAGGTCCACCCGGGACACCTCCACCAGGTGCCCGCGCTCCAGCACGCCGAGGGAGGCCAGGATCTCGCCGTACAGCCGGGCCACCGTCGTCTTGCCCGTGCCCGGGTTTCCCGTGAAGACCAGATGGCGGCGGACCGAGGCCGCCTTGAGACCGGCCTCCTGACGCCTGCGCCCCACTTCGATCATGTTCGTGAGGGTGCGCACCTCCAGCTTGACGCTCTCCAGACCCACCAGGGCGTCCAGCTCGCCGAGCACGTCCTGCGACGAACGGGAAGCGGGCACCGGCTCCGGGACGGCCGGCGCCGCCGCCGTGGGGCGCGGAGCGGGCACCGTCCCGAGCAGCCCCGCCGACTGGGTGGCCGTCAGGACCGTCCCCCCGTCGGGTACGGAGGAGCGGACCGCGCTCTCGTCACTGGTGCAGTCCTCCGCGCTCGTCCCCTCCTCGGGGAACTCGTACCCGCCGCGCGCGCACCGCTCCGTACGGCACTTGCGCAGCGTGGTCCGGCAGCCGTCGGTGACGTGGAACCCGTAACCGCCGCTGCCGGTGACCCGACAGCCGTGGAAGGAGCCCCGCCCCTCGGCCGACACGTAGAACCCGGCCTCGGCGGGCGAGGTGACCGTGCACCGGTCGATCGTGGGGTCGGCTCCCTTGGTGACGATGACGCCCGTCTGCACGGAGTCGACGGTGCACCCGCTGAGGGTGCCGCCGCTGCCGTGGTCCCGGAACCAGGCGCCCGTCGACGCCTCCCGGATCCGGCAGTCGTCGAGCTGCGCCGTCGCCCCGTCGCTCACCGACACCGCCGTGTTCCGCACCTGCGACAGGTCGCTGTCGACGACGTCGACCCGGGAGCCCCGGTCGAGGACGAACAGCGCGTCCGGCACGTCGTGGACCCGGCAGGCGTCGAGGACGGCGGTCGCCCCGTCGCTCACCCAGACCGCCGGGTAGTCGCCCGTACTGTCGTGGATCTCGCACTGGTTGGCGTCCACCCGGGTCCCCGGGTCCCACACCGAGAGGCCGTTGCGGCCGAAGCGGCGGACCGTCGACCGGGTCAGGGTGAGCACCGAGCGGGAACGCAGGTCGACGGCGTTCTCGGGGATGTCGTGGATGTCGCAGTCCGAGAGGGTGAGCACCGCGTCGGTGTCGAGGGTGATGCCGTCCGCCGAGGTGCGGTGCACGGAGGAGTCCGTGAGGTGCGCGGTCGCGCGGGCGGCGATCTGGAGGCCGGCGCCCTTGATCTCGTACACCTCGCAGCCGATGCCCTCCAGGGCGCTGCCCTCGCCGGTGACGGCGATCCCGGCGCCGGAGGCGTGGTGCACCCGGCAGCGTTCGAACCGCGGATGCGCCCCGCCGCGCACCGAGATGCCCGCCTGCCCGGCGGAGACGACCTCGCACTCCTCGAACACCCCGCCGGCCCCGTCGAGTACGGCGATGCCGATGCCGGCGGGGTTGTCGACCGTGCAGCGGCGGACCGTCGGCCGGGCCGCGCCCCGCACCTCGATACCGGCGGCCGAGCGGGTCATGATCCGCAGGTCGAGCAGCTCGGGCGTGCCGTCCTCGACGAGCAGCGCCGGCGCGGCGACGTCCTGCCCCTCGATGTGGAGGTCCTGCACGGTGACGGAGGCGCGGAGCGTCAGCGCCACGCCGTCCGGCGGCGCGATCCGCACCGAGCCGACCCCGCCCTCGGGGCCGCGCAGGGTGACGGCCCGGTGTACGACGAGGTTCTCCCGGTAGGTGCCCGGCGCGACGGTGAGCACGTCCCCGTCCCCCGCGGCCTCGAGCGCCGCGGCCAGCGAGGGGTACTCACCCGTGCGGCGCCGCCACCGCGATGTGCCGGTGTGCGTCACCTGGACCGTGCCCTGTGCCATGGGTGTGTCCTGCCCCCGCCTCATGCCTCGCCGCTGATCGGATGCCCCACCGTAGCGCGCGCGGGGCGGCCGGGTTGACGGGTCACCGACGAGCACCCCTCCGCGCTCAGCTGCCCGTTCCCGCCCGGCCCCGGTCCGGCCCGGTCGCCGCCCACGCCCGGTCGAGACGCGCCTCCCCCCGGGCCACCGAGCTCTGTCGGGTGTCCCGCGTCCAGGCCGGGGGCCGACGCGCTCCGGGGGCCGCGTCTCAGTCGAGGATCTTGACCTCGTCGCCGACCCGGACCGTCCCGGTGTGCTCGGGGACGAGGTTCTGGCCGAAGATGACCCGGCCGTCGTTCCTGCGGTGCAGGGCGAGGGTCCGCAGCGGTTCCTTGCCCCGCTCGGCGGTGACCTGGTCCGTTGTGGTGACGACACAACGCCCGCAGGGCCTCGCGACCCGGAAGGTGACCTCTCCGACGGTGAGGCGCGTCCAGCCGTCCTCCTCCCAGGGGGAGGTCCCCCCGATCACCAGGTTCGGCCGGAACCGGTTCATCGGGAGGGGGCCCTCGGGGGAGTGGTCCCCCTGCGCGACGAGGGAGTTGAGGGCGTCGAGCGAGGACGTGGTGGCGACGAGCAGCGGATAGCCGTCCGCGAAGCTCACCGTCTCGCCGGGCAGGGCGTACGCCGGGTCGACGGGACGCCGGTGCTCGGGGGCGTCCATGTGGACGAGCCGGAACTCGCCCTCCAGGAAAGCCGAGAGCCAGCCTCCCGCCGCCGCGTCGGCCGGGACGGCCTCCACGGGCTTGTCGAAGACGTCCACCGTGAGGGTGGCCGAGGGGTGCGGCACCTCGACCGTCAGGGGCGGGTGGCCGGGCGCGGACAGGACGACCCCGCCGCCCGGCAGCGGCTCCGCCTTGGCCAACGCCATCCGGGGGTGACGGCGTTGGGTCACGACCTTGCCCGCGGCGTCGACGACGGCCCAGCGGCGGTCCCCGGCCAGCCCCCAGGGCTGGACCTCGGCCTCCGCGGGAGCCAGCGCGCGCATGGCCTTCACCGGATGGACGTGGACGGAGCGGAGCGCGGGAGTCGGCATGCCGTCATCCTGCCAGCCGCCCCGGACCGCCCGCGGTCCGGAGCGAGGCGCCGGTCAGTAACCCCCGCCCTGGTAGGGACGGTTGTACGGGTCGTCGTACGGGAAGGGGGCGGGCACCGGCGCGGGGGCGGGCCGGGGCGCCGCGGGGCGCATCGCCTCGTACCCGGCGGGCACCGGCCGGGGCTGCTGCGGGTACTGGCCGCCCTGGTAGCCGCGCGGGGCCACCTGCTGCTGCGGGATGTACGGGGCGGGCGCGTGCTGCAGGGGCACGGGGGCCATCTGCGGAGAGTGCTGCGGGTATCCGTAACCGCCGCCGTAGGAGGGCTGCGGGGCGGGCGCCGCGGGAAGGGCGGGCAGTGCGGAGGGAAGCGCCGGCAGGTAGGAGCCGCTCGCGGAAAAGCTGCTGCTGGTGTCGTAGGCGGCGGGCACTCGGATCGGGGCGATCTGAGGCGTACCCCGCTCCGCGACCAGGGAGTCGTAGATCGGGGTGTCCGGGAAGGACGGCGCGGTGTGGTAACCGCCTCCATAGGTGGAGCGGGGGGAGGTCATGGCACATAAGTTAAGCCCACGATGTGCTGGTTGGGGAGCCCGATTAGCGGGTTGTTTGACGGGCTTCGTGCGGAAGCGGATCCCCAATCAGAGCGAACGTGCCAAAAACGGGCGGCGCCAGGAGCCAAGATCGTGTAAAAGCCGAGTTCGGAGGGGGTTACCGGCGGGTCGGACCGTCTCGCTCCGGTGTGGCGTCCCGGGCATGAAGAACAGATAAAGAGAAAGTGCGGAGAAGGCGAGAGGGAAGTGATCATGAGCATGCTTAGGCGTCAATCCGCAGCCTCTCCCGGGGCATGCGTACGCGCCGAATTGGCGGCGCTACTCCCTGTGTCGGAAAAATCCTTTCCGGGCCGAGCCCCCACGGGCGCGACCGGTGGCCGACCGGTCACCTGTCCGGGGCCGCCTCCGGGCGCGGGTACGTCCGCCCCTTCCAGGCCGCCCCGACGCCCCGGTGGTGCCGCAGCGCCGAGTCCACCGTCATCAGGAGATAGAGGAACGCGGTGAACGGCAGCAGCGGAGCGAGCCACAGCTGCTGCCGGTAGTAGCGGAGCATCGGCGCGTACGTCCCCGCCATCACCGCCCAGGCCGCACCACCCGCCCAGGCCGCCACCGGGTCCCCGCCCAGCACACCCGCCACCAGGGCCACCGGCGGCACCAGGTAGACGAGAACAAGACCCGCCACCGTCCCGGTGAGCAGCAACGGGCTGTGCCGCAACTGCGCGTACGCGCTCCGCGAGACCATCCGCCACAGCTCGCCGAGACCCGGGTACGGGCGGACGCTGTCGACCCGCTCCGCGAGACCCAGCCAGATCCGGCCGCCGGCCCGCCGTACCGCCCGCGCCAACGACACGTCGTCGATCACCGCCTGCCGGATCGCCTCCGGGACGCCCGCCGCGTCGGCCGTAGCTGTCCGCAGCAGCACACAGCCCCCCGCGGCCGCCGTCGCCAGCGGCCGTGCCCGGTTGATCCAGCGGAACGGGTAGAGCTGTGCGAAGAAGTAGACGAACGCCGGCACGACCAGGCGCTCCCAAGGGCTCGTCACCCGGAGGCGGGCCATCTGCGACACCAGATCCAGATCGTTCTCCACCGCCGCCGACACGAGCAGCCGCAGACTGTCCGGCTCATGGGCGATGTCCGCGTCCGTGAGGAGCAGGAACTCCGGGCCCCGCGCGCGTGCCAGCGCCATGCCGTGCCGCAGCGCCCACAGCTTGCCCGTCCAGCCCCGCTCCGGCTCGCCCGGGGACACCACGGTCAACGGCAGCCCCTTGTACCCCTCGGCCAGCTCGGCGGCGAGCCTCCCCGTGCCGTCCGTACTCCCGTCGTCCACGAGGATCACGTCCGCGAGACCCGGATAGTCCTGCGCGAGGAGCGACGGCAGGCTCAGCGGCAGCACCCCGGCCTCGTCCCTCGCCGGCACGACGACGGCCACCTGCGGCCACCGGTCCTCGGCTCCCGCGGCAGTCGTGGTCTCCCCGCGCGCGTGGCGCCGGGCGATCGGCGGTAGCCGCTGGTCCGTACGCCAGAAGAACCCCTGGCCCAGCAGCAGCCAACCCCACACGACCGACGAACCGAGGGCGAACCAGGCGAGGGTGCTCATGCGCGGAGCATGCCCCAGATCGCGGGGCTTGTAAGGCTCATCGGCTAGGGTGACCGGGTGAAGATCGCGCTCATGGACTCCGGAATCGGCCTCCTCCCGGCGGCGGCCGCGGTGCGGCGCCTCCGGCCGGACGCCGATCTGCTCCTCTCCAACGACCCCGACGGCATGCCGTGGGGCCCGCGCACACCGGAGGACCTCACGGAGCGCGCCCTGGCCGTCGCCCTCGCCGCCGCCGAGCACCGCCCCCAGGCCCTCATCGTCGCGTGCAACACCGCCACCGTGCACGCGCTGCCCGCCCTGCGCGCCGCCCTCGAACCGGCCGTCCCCGTCATCGGTACCGTGCCCGCGATCAAGCCCGCCGCCGCGGGCGGCGGCAAGGTCGCCATCTGGGCCACCCCGGCCACCACCGGCAGCGCCTACCAGCGCGGGCTCATCCGCGACTTCGCCGACGGCGCCGAGGTCACCGAGGTGCCCTGCCCGGGGCTCGCGGACGCCGTCGAGCACGCCGACCCGGAGGCCGTGGACCGGGCCGTCGCCGCGGCCGCCGCGCTCACCCCCCGGGACGTCCGCGCCGTCGTCCTCGGCTGCACCCACTACGAGCTGGTCGAGGAGCGCATCGTCGCCGCCCTCGAAGCCCGCCGCGCCCCCGGGCTGTCCGCCCTCGTCTTCCACGGCTCGGCGGACGCCGTCGCCGCCCAGGCACTGCGCCGCGTCGGCGCCGAACCGGCCCCCGACGCCGACCCCACCGGGGGCCTCTCCGTCCTGCTCAGCGGACGGCCCGGACCCCTCCCGGCCACCGCGTTCGGCTACGCCGAAGGCCGACTCCTCGGGGCGACCGCGCCCGCTCACTGAACGTGTGCGGACGACCTCGTTCCGACGCGCTGTTCCGGCCGGCCCCGAGTACGCTTCCCTTATGAGGGAGCACGCCCGGAACCAGCACGCCGACGAGCGGAGAACCGTCGTCTGGACCGGCCGCGCCACCAACCGCTTCCAGTGGGTGGCCGCGGTCGCGGGCGCCGCCTGCATGGCCCTCGGCATCACCATCGCCGTGGAATCGCCCTGGACCTCCGGCATCGCGGCCCTCCTGATGGCCGTGATCGGCTGCGTCGTCGGCGGACTGCTCGTCCTCTTCGGCACGCTCGCCTTCGTCCACGTGGCCGTCAAGGTCGACGACCTCGCCATGGAGGTCCGCTGCGGCCACATCGGCCTGCCGCGCCGCCGCATCCTCCTCTCCCACATCGTCGGCGCGGAGTTCGCACCGAGCGTCACTCCCCGCCACTGGGGCGGCTGGGGCTACCGCTGGCGCCCCGAGATGGGCACGGCCGTGGTCGTCCGGCGCGGCGAGGGCCTGGTGCTGCGCCTCGGCGACGGGCGTACGTTCACGGTGACCGTCGACGACGCCGAGTCCGCCGTGCGCGCCATCCGCGACCGGCTCCGCCACCCGGCCCCGCCGGGACCGCCGGCGGCGACGGGCGTCTGAACCCGTCCGCACCACGCCTGCGGCGCGCCCGCGCCCGGCCCCGTACCCCGGCGGCGGACGTACGGGCAGGTCACCGGGGTCGCCCCCGGCCCCTGCCGGCCCCCTCGCCGACGGGAGCGACCCGTAGACTCCGCAAGGTGAGCGCCACCATCACCCCCGTCGACCCGTCCGGCACCGACACCGCACCCGGGCCGGGCTCCCGGCTGCGGCGGTTCGTGCGGCCCGGGGCGGCCCTGCTGTCCGGGTTCCTGCTCTACCTGAGCTTCCCGCCGCGGCCTCTGTGGTGGCTCGCGCTGCCCGCCTTCGCCCTGCTCGGCTGGACCCTGAGGGGCCGCCGCCTCCGCGCCGGCTTCGGCCTCGGCTACCTCGCCGGGCTCGGCTTCCTGATGCCGCTCCTCGTCTGGACCGGCGAGGAGGTCGGCGCCGGCCCCTGGCTCGCCCTGGCCGCCCTCGAGGCGCTCTTCGTCGCCGCCGCCGGACTCGGCGTCGCGGCCGTCTCCCGGCTCCCGGGGTGGCCGGTCTTCGCCGCCGGGGTGTGGGTCATCGCGGAAGGGGCACGCGCGCGCGTGCCCTTCGGTGGATTCCCCTGGGGCAAGATCGCCTTCGGACAGGCGGACGGAGTCTTCCTGCCGCTCGCCGCCGTCGGCGGGACGCCGCTACTCGGCTTCGCCGTCGCCCTCTGCGGTTTCGGCCTGTACGAGACGTACCGCCGGGTCCGGGTGCGCCGCGCCACCCGCGCCGTCCCCCGCGCCCCGCTCGCCGTCGCCGCGCTGTCCGTCCTCGTCCCGGTCGGCGGCGCCCTCGCGGCCCTGCCCCTCGTCGACGACACCGCCGAGGACGGCACGGCGACCGTCGCCGCCGTCCAGGGCAACGTGCCGCGCCTCGGTCTCGACTTCAACTCCCAGCGTCGGGCCGTGCTCGACAACCACGTCGCCCGCACCCGCGAACTCGCCGCGGACGTCAAGGCCGGCCGTGTTCCGCGGCCCGATTTCGTCCTGTGGCCCGAGAACTCCTCGGACATCGACCCCTACGCGAACGCCGACGCCGCCGACGTCATCGACGGAGCGGTCCGGGCGATCGGCGTGCCGACCGTGATCGGCGCGGTCGTCGCCCCCGAGACCGGCAAGCTCCGCAACACCCTCATCGAGTGGGACCCGGAGCGCGGCCCGGTCGCCACCTACGACAAGCGGCACGTCCAGCCCTTCGGCGAGTACATCCCGATGAGGTCCCTCGTCCGGGTCTTCAACAGCGACGTCGACCGCGTGAGCCGCGACTTCGGCGCCGGTACGAAGGTCGGCGTCTTCGACCTCGCGGGGACCAAGGTGGGCCTCGCCACCTGCTACGAGGCGGCCTTCGACTGGGCCGTGCGGGACACCGTCACCGAGGGCGCGCAGCTCATCTCCGTCCCCAGCAACAACGCCACCTTCGGCCGCACCGAGATGACCTACCAGCAGCTCGCGATGTCCCGCGTGCGGGCCGTCGAGCACAGCCGGTCGGTGGTCGTGCCCGTCACCAGCGGGGTCAGCGCGGTCATCCTTCCCGACGGCGAGATCGTCGCGGAGACGAGGATGTTCACCCCGGACGTCCTGGTCGAGAAGGTGCCGCTGCGCTCCTCGCTGACCCCGGCGACCCGGATGGGCACCCTGCCGGAGGCCCTGCTCGTGGCGCTCGGGGCCGCCGGCCTCGGCTGGTCGGTGGTCCGCACCGTACGGGCCCGGCGTATGCGGGCGGAATGAGCCCGCTCCGGGCGGAGGGACCCGGTTCCGGGCGGATCGCGCGGCGCCGAGCGGATCATGTCGGATCGCGCCCTGACCGGGGCAGGAACCGCCGTGCGCCCATGACCTAGGGTCGGACGCATGGCTACCCCCGACTTCATCCGGTCCCTGCGCGAGAAAGCGGGACAGCAGCTCCTCTTCCTTCCCGGTGTGAGCGCCGTCGTCTTCGACGACCGGGGCCGGGTGCTGCTCGGCCGACGTTCCGACAACGGACAGTGGGGGATCATCGGCGGCATCGTCGACCCGGGCGAGCAGCCCGCCGACTGCGCGGTGCGCGAGGTGTACGAGGAGACAGCCGTCCGCTGCGAGGTCGAGCGGATCGTGCTCGTCGAGACCCTCGACACGCCGATCGTCTATCCCAACGGCGACGCGTGCCAGTTCATGGACGTGTCCTTCCGCTGCCGCGCGGTCGGCGGCGAGGCCCGGGTCAACGACGACGAGTCCACCGACGTCGGCTGGTTCGACGTGGACGGCCTGCCCGAGATGGCGCGCTTCTCCCATCTGCGGATAGAGAAGGCGCTGGCCGACGAACCCACATGGTTCCGCACCACACCCACCAGCTGAACTATGGACTCGGCGCACATCGGTGGGGGAGAGGGCCCTTCGTAGGGTGCGGAGCATGAGCCCCGCACCCGCACCGGCGCCCCTGTCCCCGGCCCAGCCCCGCGCCGTCACCCTCGACCTCACCGGCCGCACCGCGCTCGTCACCGGCGCGGCCGGCGGCATCGGGCGCGCCTGCGCGCTGCGGCTCGCCGCGGCGGGGGCCGAGGTCAGAGCCGTCGACCGTGTGCCCGAGGGCCTGGAGAGGCTGGCAGAAGAGGCGGCCGCCCTCCCAGGAAGCCTCGAACCCCGGCTCCTCGACCTCACCGACCTGGACGCCGCCGAGGCCGCCGCCGCGGGCACCGACATCCTCGTCAACAACGCCGGACTCCAGCTCGTCCGCCCCATCGAGGAGTTCCCGCCGGACGTCTTCCACACCGTCCTCACCGTGATGCTGGAGGCGCCCTTCCGGCTCATCAGGGGCGCCCTGCCCCACATGTACGCCCAGGGCTGGGGCCGGATCGTCAACCTCTCCTCCGTCCACGGCCTGCGCGCCTCCCCCTTCAAATCCGCGTACGTGGCCGCCAAGCACGGCCTCGAGGGCCTCTCCAAGACCGCCGCCCTCGAAGCCGCCCCGCACGGGGTCACCTCCAACTGCGTCAACCCGGGCTACGTACGCACCCCCCTCGTCGAACGGCAGATCGCGGACCAGGCCGCGGCCCACGGCATCCCCCCGGAGCGGGTCCTCTCCGAGGTCCTGCTGAAGGACTCGGCTCTCAAGCGGCTCCTCGAACCGGAGGAGGTCGCCGAGGCCGTTCTCTATCTCTGCACCCCCCAGGCCTCGTTCATCACCGGCACCTCCCTGACCCTCGACGGCGGCTGGACCGCGCACTGAACGGCCGGCCGAACGTGGTCCAGAAGGCTGTCCACAGGGGTGGTGCGACCACACCTACGGCAGGTATCCCTGTGTCCATGCCCCACGAACACGTCTCCTACCTGGAACTCCTCGCCCGCGGAGCGGCCACGGAGGCCTACGACCGGCCCGTGCTCCTCGCCCGTGCGAGCGGCGCGGGCCCCGAGGCGCTGGCCGGGCTCGAAGAGGCCAAGCAGCTCGCCCTGCGGGTCCGGGCCGAGCTGGAGGGACGGCGGCGGCGCGAGGCGGAGCTGTCCGCGCTCTTCGCCACCGCCCACGACCTCGCGGGACTCCGCGACCTCGACGCGGTACTGCGGGCCATCGTCCAGCGCGCCCGCTCCCTCCTCGGCACCGAGGTCGCCTATCTGAGCCTCAACGACCCGGCCGCGGGAGACACCTACATGCGGGTCACCGAAGGCTCGGTCTCGGCGCGCTTCCAGCAGGTCAGGCTGGGAATGGGGGAGGGGCTCGGCGGCCTCGTCGCCCAGACGGCCCGCCCGTACGTCACCGACGACTACTTCGAGGACCCGCGCTTCCAGCACACCCGGAGCATCGACGCGGCCGTACGGGACGAGGGCCTCGTCGCCATCCTCGGCGTCCCGCTCAGCCTCGGCAGCCAGGTCATCGGCGTCCTCTTCGCCGCCGACCGCAGAGCCAGGGTCTTCGAGCGCGAACAGGTCGCCCTGCTCGGTTCCCTGGCCGCGCACGCCGCCGTGGCCATCGACACGGCCAACCTCCTCGCGGAGACCCGCTCCGCCCTCGCGGAGCTGGAGCGCGCCAACGACATCATCCGCGAACACAGCGGAGTCATCGAGCGGGCCTCGGAGGTCCACGACCGGCTCTCCGAACTCGTCCTGCACGGCGGCGGCGTCCACGACGTGACCGACGCCGTCTCCGAAGTCCTCGGCGGCACCGTGGAGTTCACCGAGGAGGGCGCCGGAGCCGTCCGCCGCGCCGGGGGCCACGCCGTCCGCGAGGGCGACGACTGGGTCGCCGCCGTCTCCGCGGGCGGCGAGACCCTGGGCGCCCTCGTCCTCCGCGGCCGGCCCGACCTCGACCCGGTCGACCAGCGCACCCTGGAGCGCGCCGCCCTCGTCACCTCCCTGCTGCTGCTCGCCCGCCGTTCCGCGGGCGAGGCCGAACAGCGGGTACGGGGCGAACTCCTCGACGACCTCCTCGACGCCCCCGACCGCGACCGCCGCCTGCTCAGGGAGCGCGCGGCCCGGCTCCGTACCGACAGCGAGGCCCCGCACGTCGTCCTCGCCGCCCGGATCGACCGGGCCGGCGGCGCGGCCGACCCCGACGCCGGCGGCCGCGAGGGCGCCGACCGCCAGCGCCTGTGGTCGGCGGCCACCCACCTCGCCGCGACCCGCCACGGACTCGCCTCGGCACGCGACGGCGGTACGGTCCTGCTGCTGCCGCTCGGCCCCGGCGAGAGCGCCGCCGAACTCGCCAGGGGGACCGCGCGGAGCCTCGGCGGCACCCTGCGCGAACCGGTCACCGTCGGCGCCTCCGCGCCCGTGCGGGCACCCCTGGAGCGGCCGGGCGAGGTGGCCGTCGCGTACGGGGAGGCCCGCCGCTGCCTCGACGCGCTCGTCCTGCTGCACCGCGCGGGCCAGGGCGCCGCCGCCGAGGACCTCGGCTTCCTCGGCCTCCTGCTCGCCGACGGCCGGGACGTCGACGGCTTCGTCGACCGGACCATCGGCCAGGTCGTCGCGTACGACCGGCGCCGTGGCACCGACCTGGTCCGCACCCTGGACGCCTACTTCGCGAGCGGCATGAGCCCGGCCCGTACCAAGGACGAACTCCACGTCCACGTCAACACGGTGGCCCAGCGCCTGGAACGGGTCGGCCGGCTCCTCGGCCCCGACTGGCAGTCCCCGTCGCGCGCACTGGAGATCCAGCTGGCGCTGCGCCTGCACGCCCTCGCGGACGCGGTCACCGGCAGGTAGCACACGGCGAGAGCCCCGTGCGGCGCCGGTGAGGGCGGGGCACGGGGCTCGTCCGTGGTGCCGGTTCGCGGATCAGACCTCGGCACGGACGCGGGATGCCGGGGAGGTCCGCTCCTCGATCTCCCCGAGGTCACGGTCGCGGGTCTCCCGGGCACACGCGATGGCGACGATCGTGACCAGCGCGGCGGCGATCACGTACAGGGCGATCGGGGTCGAGTTCCCGTAGTCGGCGAGGAGCGCGGTCGCGATGAGCGGGGCGGGCGCTCCGGCGGCCACGGAGGAGAACTGGGCGCCGATGGACGCGCCGGAGTAGCGCACCCGCGTCGCGAACATCTCGGAGAAGAAGGCCGCCTGAGGTGCGTACATCGCCCCGTGCAGGATCAGGCCGACGGTGACCGCGAGCAGCAGGCTGCCGAAGGAGCCCCGGTCGATGAGGGAGAAGAACGGGAACATCCACGCCCCCACGCCGATCGCGCCGATCAGATAGACCGGCCGGCGGCCGATGCGGTCGGAGAGCGCGCCCCAGGCGGGGATGACGGCGAAGTGGACGGCGGAGCCGATGAGGACCGCGTTCAGGGCGGTCTGCTTGGAGAGGTCGACCTCGGTGGTGGCGTACACGAGGATGAACGCGGTGATCACGTAGTACGAGATGTTCTCCGCCATGCGGGCGCCCATCGCGATCAGCACGTCCCGCCAGTGGTGCCTCAACACGGCGACCAGCGGCATCTTCTCGGCCTGCCCGGCGACGGCCTTGCGCTCCTCTGCGGCGGCGAGGGCCGCCTTGAAGACGGGCGACTCGTCGACCGAGAGCCGGATCCAGAGGCCGACGATCACCAGGACACCCGAGAGCAGGAAGGGAACGCGCCAGCCCCAGGAGGTGAAGGCGGCGTCCGAGAGCAGCGCGGTCAGTGCGGAGAGGACACCGGTCGCGAGCAACTGCCCGGCCGGCGCACCGGTCTGCGGCCACGAGGCCCAGAACCCGCGCCGCTTGGCGTCCCCGTGCTCGGACACGAGCAGCACCGCCCCGCCCCACTCGCCACCGAGCGCGAAGCCCTGCACGAGCCGCAGCACGGTCAGCAGCACCGGAGCGGCGGACCCGATGGTCGCGTGCGTCGGCAGCAGCCCGATGGCGAACGTCGCCCCACCCATCAGCAGCAGGCTCAGCACCAGCAGCTTCTTCCGCCCGAGCCGGTCCCCGTAATGCCCGAACACGAGCGCCCCGAGGGGCCGCGCGGCGAACCCGACCGCGTACGTCAGGAAGGACAGCAGCGTCCCGACCAGCGGATCGGACTCGGGAAAGAACAACTTGTTGAACACGAGCGCCGCGGCGGACCCGTACAGGAAGAAGTCGTACCACTCGATGGTGGTGCCGATGAGGCTGGCGGCGACGATCCTCTTGAGGGAGTTGGGTGGCGTCGGGGAGGTTGTTGCGGCGGCCATGTGCACCACTTCCAGGCGGGTACGGGGACGTTTCGGTGTCGCCATACCGTAGGAAGGGGCAGGTCAGGGGCGTATGTGGTGGGACACCATAGTTCGGGTGCGCTGTGTGCGCCGGGCCTCCATGGCCTGCTGTTTCGATCCCGCCGAAGGCCTGTGACACCGAACGGTCCGGTGGGGAGCGAGCTACGCACGGCGATGTCCGCATTTGCTCCTCCCCGACAGTCGTCCGACGGAACGGTCAACCACGCCGTTCCGTCGGACTCGTTCGACCTGCCGCGCACCGTCGGGCAGTGTCAAGGCCCGCGCGAGCCGGGGACCTCCTCGCACCAGGTCCGTGTGCCGGTGCTCAGCGGTCGTTCTGCGCCGTCACCAGAGCGTCGCCCGCGTGTGCGACCGGTGCCGTCTCGCGGGAGTACACGGAGAAGCGGACGATGCCGGACTGGGTTCCGGTCGTGAGCATGAAGCCGTGCATGGGGGCCGGGGTCTCCGCGATACGGATGCGGGTTCCCGCGAACGTCTCGTCGCCGTTGAGCCGTCGCTGCGGTGACAGCCGGCCGTCCTGGACCACGAGTTCCTCGGCCCGGAGGAGGGCGACCGGGCGGCCGTCGCGGGGCGACGGGTCCACGGTGAAGTTGTGACCAGCTGCGATGAAGGTGTGCGTGTCCACCTGGAGGAGGAGGCCGTGGCCGGAGGCCTCGCCGTCGACGCGCTCCGTGTGGACCCGGATGACGAACTCGTACGCGGCGAGGCGGATCACCTGTTCCTCGCCGGGCTCCACCCGGAAGCCGCGGACGCGGCCCTCCGGCTGGGCGCGCAGGGTCTCCGACTCGAGCGCCGCGAGTGCTCGGACGGTACGGGGGCCTCCCAAGCGGCGAGGGCGGCCGCGCCGTGGGAACGCGGGGAGCCGAGGAGCCCGACCTCGTTCTCCACCTGCACCATGATCACTGTCCCGTCGCCGCGGTCCGCGAGGGCCAGGTGACGTTCGGAGAGCTGCTTCCCTCCGGCGCCCAGGCCCCGCACCGGCTCCGCCAGGTGCTCCCTGACCGGCATGCCCGGGCTCAGGGCCGCCAGGAGTCCGGCGGCGCTGGCGTTGTCGGTCTCCGGTGCTAGCGTCGCCACCATGGCGAACCGTTCGTATCTCTACTCCGCAGACTCGATGCCGAGCGAGGCAGAGGTCCCTCAGCGGATCCGATGCATATCCGAGCACAACGGGGAGATCCCGCTCGCACACAAGCTCCTGGTGGGGCGCGGAACGGCCATCGTCCCGTCCATGATCTGGAACCCTCCGATCGGCATCGCCGCGGACTACGCAGACGGGGTGGCCCTGCTCCTGGACCTCCTGCGCGCGGTCGGCAAAGGCCTGGAAGGCGACGTCGAGTTCGCCGCATGCGTTGACAGGACCACGGCCCACCTTGAGAAGCAGCAGGCGAAGTACTTCGTCCTCGAGGCCGGGGAGATCGTCTCGATGACGGGCGACGATCCGGCAGCGAGCGTGCGGCGTCTGGCGTCCGAGGACGTCCCCGACGCCGTCGCCGAAGCCGAGGCGGCGATCGCCGGCCAGAACGACGACTGGCTGGCATCGGTCCGAGCCGACTGGCAGCGGCACTTCGCGTCCTTCTACAGCGAGGCGCTCTACTTCTCCTTCCCGGACTGACGGGGCTTGCCGTACGGGGCGGGGCGATGCAGGCCATCGATGCGCACTGCGACAAAGGGGGTCCCAGTCGTAAACCGGGAGCCTCTTTCGTTGCGTACCCACCGGGGCAGTGCGCTGTACGGGAATGAACCCCGGTGCTCGGCCCACGCCGAGGACGACCGGATGCAGCCCCCAACACAGAGCCCGTCAGCGGGTGGTGGCGGGCCCCCTTCGGCGCCTGGTCGTCAGCGGGCAGCCGCAAAGGGTTCCTCCGCTCGCCGACTGTCGCCGGGACCTTACGGGCAGGAGGGGCGAGGGACGTACGTCGCCGTCTGATTCCACTCTCCGGTGTGGCGTTCAGGGGGTTGTTCCCTCGATCTCCCCGATCTCCTCGTCTGTCTCCTGCGCCGCGGGTCCGGGCGGGACCACCCGCCCGGAGCCGGGCCGGGACAGCCCATGGATGAAGACAGCCCGGACCTCACCCACCTGAACAGCCGCGATCTCCCCTCGTACGGGCGGCACAGTGGGTTCCGGGCGGCTTCCGCCTCATCGCGGTCGTCGGAGTCGGCGGGTCGGCCACGCATGCTCAGGGCGGCCACGCGCTGGCCGGAATGAATCGTCCGCGTTCGTCACGGCACCGTCGGCGGTTCATCAGATGGTGCGAAGTCGTGTTCATCGGACGCCCATCCCGGACGGGTGTGGCTACGGTCGTCCGCGTCGTCCCACGTGGGGCGGCGCCGGTCGAGTGCCGCACGTGCCAGGACCGTCCCGGCCTTCCCGCGCCGGTGCGGAGCGCCCGCGCGGCTCCCAGGGAGTGGACATGGGTTCTGTCGGACGTAAGACCGTCGCGGTGATGGCAGCCGCTCTGGCGTCGCTGGGTGCGGGGAGCGGTGTCACCGCGACCGCGACCCCCTCGTCGCCCGCGCCGTGCAGCGGCGCGGAATGCCCCAGCCTGAAGCCGGTCAGGCTCACGACCAGCCAGGCGACCTTGAACGTCACCCAGATGCAGCTGGAGAACATCCACGCGATGCTCTCCGACGCCCTCACCGGGGAGCCCATCCCGGGAGCGAAGATCGTGTTCGCGACCGTCGGCGGCCGCACGCTCGGAGCGGCCTTCACCGACTACGACGGTGTGGCCTCCATCACCGCCCCGGAGAACCTGGGTCCCGGAACGCTCCAGGAGCTGCTCGGCGGCTACGAGGCCGCGCTCGTCGGCGACGGCGTCCACGCGCCCGTCGGGGCCCACGGCGCGATCACCGTCGGCACGGACCAGGGGCCCGGGGTACCGGGCTCCCCGTGCTCGCTCTGCAGTGACCGCGGGCTCAAGCAGGACGTGGTCCCGGTCGACTGGAGCCGGTGACGATGCGGATCCTCCACCGGCGGGCCCGGGCGGCCGGCCACGCTTCCCCGGACCCGGGCGCGGCAGGTACGCCGGACAGCACCGCGGTGACCCCGGTCGGCGCGGTCAACGGCTTCACCGTCCTGGAGACCGTGGCAGCGCTACCGGTCAGCACCTGGCGCTACCTCTGGGAACCCGACGACGTCCGTCACCTCGGACCGATGGCCCAGGACTGGCACGCCGCTTTCGGCTTCAACCGGGACGACACCAGGATCCCCGTCGTCGACGGCCTCGGCGTGGCCCTGGTCTGCATCCAGGCGCTCCATCGCCACGTGGAGGAACTCCAGGCCGAAGTGACCCGGCTGCGCGAGACCACCGCCGTGGCCCCGTCCGAGGCGGGGCGATGACGGCGGACAGTCTCTCCCCGGTGTCCACGGACGCGATCTGGCGGCTGCCCGTGACGGTCTGCCGCATCACCGGCTTCCTGGGCGAGCGCACAGCCGGCCTCCTGTTGGAGCGCGCCATCGCCTCCACGGGCGACCGGCTGAAGCCCTCGATGGTCCGGGACCGGGAGCTGGACCCCGACCTGCGCAGGTCCCGGTCGTGCCCCGACTTCGAGGCGCCCGAACTGCTGGCGGCCATCGATGACGTCCGGGAGGCGGTCGAGCACACGCTGGGCGTCGACTGCGGCCACACCGAACCCCGCTACGGCCTCAACGTGCACAACGACGGGGACTTCTACGGGCCGCACCAGGACACCAGCGTCGCGTACGCCCCCCGGCGTCTGCTCACGTTCGTGTACTACCTGCACCGCACGCCCCGGCCGTTCGGGGGCGGCGAGCTGCGCGTCTTCGACGCCGCCCTCCCGCTGCACACCGAGACGACCGGAGAGTGGGAGGAACGCACCTGGCGGGACTGGGAACCCGAGCACGACAGCATCGTGTTCTTCCTGCCCACCGCCTGGCACGAGGTGCGACCGGTGGTGTGCCCGGGCAAGCAGCACGCGGACAGCCGCTTCGCCGTCAACGGCTGGTTGTGCGGACCCGACCCGACGCACCGCGAGGGGGCGCATGCCGGTGAGAAGGCGGCCTCGTCCTGACGATCCACCGGACAGGGCCTGGTGATCGGAGTCGGGGATTCGCCGCCTACTGCCGACGAATCCCCGACTCCGATCTGACGGCCGTCCCGGCCCGGCGGGGTGACCGCGACAGTGGAGCGTGACCGGTCATGGCCGCCGGGACTGTCGGTCAGGCCCGCGGGGCGCGTGGCTCCAGCCGGAACTCGAAGCCGAGGGTGCCGGGGTCGAGTGCGGTCGCGCCGCCGTCGACGGTGAGCGTCGCACCGTTGACGAACGACGCGGCGGGCGACAGCAGCCAGGCGATGGCCTCCGCGACCTCGTGGGCCTCACCGGGGCGTCCGGCGGGCAGGACCCGGGTCACCTCCTCGTACGCCGCTTCCAGACCGTTCCCGCCCAGGCCCGCCTCGTCGGCGAACCGGTTCATCCGACGGTCCGCCATGTCGGTGCGCACCCAGCTCGGGCACACGGTGTTGGCGCGCAGCCCCGCGCCCCCGTAGTCGACAGCGAGCGAGCGGCACAACTGGAGCAGCGCCGCTTTCGACGTGGCGTAGGCGGCGTTGCCGACGCCGTTGCGCAGAGCGGACACCGAGGCCACCGCGACCACCGCGCCGCGGACGTCGAGCAGGTGCGGGAGCGCGGCGCGCAGCAGCAGGAACGGACCGGTGAGGTTGGTCCGCATGACCTCGTCCCAGTCCTCCAGGGTCACCTCGCCCACCCCGCCACCCCGCCCGATGCCGGCGTTGAGCACGAGGCCGTCGAGCCGCCCGTACGTACCGACCACCGTCTCGACGAGCGAGGCCACGGCGGCGGGGTCTCCGATGTCCGACGGTACGGGCAGGGCGCCGGTCTCCTCGGCGACCAGCCGCAGCGGTTCGGGACGGCGCCCGGACACCGCCACCTGGTGTCCGGCTCGGGCCAACGACCGCGCGGTCGCGGCCCCGATCCCCGTTCCACCGCCGGTCACCAGGTACACGCGCTCGTTCGCCATGTCCGCTGCCTCTCCCGTGTCTCGTCCGCCGTCCCCGTCCCGGTGATCCTAAGGAGTGCCGAGCATCGGCGCCGTGAACCCGTCCTTGACGGCCGTCGCCCACGCCCCGCGCGTCGGCGACCACCTCCTCGCTCGGCTGGGCTGACGCCAGGACCGCTGGCCCGATCGGACGAACATGCTCGGCCGGGCAGCGCAACGACGGCTCTCGGGGCCTGCCGACCACCGCATCCGGTGATTGCGTGACGTCCGTGCCCGGCCGGCCGCGGCGGAGCACGGACGCGCAAGGAGGCAGGGCGACATGGGTTCCACCGTGGAAGCACCGCGGGGTGTGATCCCCGCGCGTCTGCTGCACGGCCAGAAGGCGCTGGTCACCGGGGCCAACTCGGGCATCGGCAAGGCCACGGCCATCGGCCTGGGCAGAGCCGGCGCCGACGTGGTCGTGAACTACGTGGCGGGTCGTGAGGCCGCCGAGGAAGTGGTCGAGGAGATCGCCTCGTTCGGGGTGCGCGCGGCGGCCTACGAGGCGGACGTGTCCCAGGAGGACCAGGTCACGGCCATGACGGACCGGATGGTCCAGGAGTTCGGGACCATCGACATCATGGTCGCCAACGCGGGACTGCAGCGCGACGCCCGGCTCACCGAGATGACCCTCGCCCAGTGGCAGAAGGTCATCGACGTCAACCTCACCGGACAGTTCCTGTGCGCCCGGGAGGCGGCCAAGGAGTTCCGGCGCCGTGGAGTGGTACCCGAGGTGTCCCGTGCCGCCGGGAAGATCATCTGCATGAGTTCGGTGCACCAGCTCATCCCGTGGGCGGGCCACGTCAACTACGCGTCCTCCAAGGGCGGTGTGCAGATGATGATGCAGACCCTCGCCCAGGAGCTCGCACCGGAGAAGATCAGGGTGAACGCGGTCGCGCCGGGGGCGATCAGGACGCCGATCAACCGTGGAGCGTGGGAGACACCCGAGGCCAGGGACGAACTGCTGAAACTGATTCCGTACGGCCGGATCGGTGATCCCGAGGACATCGCGCACGCCGTGGTCGCACTCGCCTCCGACCTCATGGACTACGTGGTGGGAACCACCCTGTACGTCGACGGGGGCATGACCCTCTTCCCCGGGTTCGCCACCGGCGGATGACCCCTTCCCGGCCCGTCATGTTCACGAGCAGCTAGGGCGCGTATGTCCACCTCGCTCCACCTGCCGGCGGGTGCCCCGGCTCAGCCGCTGCCGGCCCGGGAACTCATGGCCTTCACCCTGGCCTCCCACAGGAGGCGGCGACTGGGCACTCTCGCCGCAGTCACCCCCCTGGCCGCGATCACCGGGTTCGTCACCCGTGAGGATTCCCCCCACGTGTGGCACGGACTCACCCACGGTCTCGGCCTGCTCAGCGTCGCCGTGGCCGACGCCGCCGGTGCGCCCGCCACCCTGACATGGCCGGCGATCGTCACCCTGGGGGCCCTCGTGGCTTGCCGGCCGTCGTCCTCTTCCACCGGCTGGACACCCGCGGGGAGCTGGAGGGGCTCACGGACGCCGAGCTACGAGGCGGAAGGGGCACGGACGGTGACGGTGTGGCTCGGAGCGGCTGATCGCCCGGGCCCACGCTGCGTCCCCCTCGTGCCCGGACTCCGACGAAGGAAGCCGCTGTGACCGACGACGAGATCCTCATCGGACTCGCCCTGACGGTGGTGCTCGCCACCGGCTCGCAGATCCTGGCGAGCAGGCTGCGCGTCCCCGCCCTGATCATCCTGCTTCCCGTCGGGTTCGCGGCCGGCGCGATGACGGACGTCATCCACCCGGACAAGCTGCTCGGTCCGGGCTTCTCGGCCCTGGTGTCGCTGTCCGTCGCCGTGATCCTCTACGACGCCGGTCTGGGGCTCGACCTGCGCAAGCTCGCCCACCACACCCGAGGCATCGTGGTCAGGCTGCTCGTGTACGGCGTGCTGCTCACCTTCCTCGTCACCGGGGCGGTGGGACCCGCGATGTTCGACATGCCCCTGCGCGTGGCCGCGATGCTCGGCATGATCCTCGTCGTCTCGGGGCCCACGGTCGTCGGGCCACTGCTCGACTTCGTACGACCGAGCGACAAGGTGCGGCGCATCCTGATCTGGGAGGGGACGCTGATCGACCCGATCGGCGCCATCCTGGGCGCGCTCACCTTCCACGCGGTCGCGTCGTCCCACCAGATCGACATCGGGCGGGGTTACCAGTTGGGGCAGTTCGCCCTCAGCCTCGCTTTCGGGCTGGTGGGCGGGGCGGTGGCGACCGCGCTGCTGTGGTTCACCCTGCGCACCCTTCGACTCGGCGAGACCCTGGGAACACTGGCCCAACTCGCCATCGTGATCGGTGCAGCGGCGGTCTGCGACGTCGTACGGGACGACACGGGGCTCATCGCCGCGATCGTGGCGGGGCTGGCGGTCTCCAACATCCGGGGCTTCGACATGCCCGCGCGCCGACCCTTCCTGGAGACCCTGGTCCAGTTGATCATCGGCCTGCTGTTCATCTCCATCTCCTCCACCGTCACCCCCGCGTCCCTGGTCCCGGTGCTCCTTCCCTCCCTCGGCCTGATCGCGATCCTCGTCCTGGCCGTCCGACCGATCGTGGCCTTCGGCGCCGCCGTGCACACGGATCTCTCCCGTGGCGAACGCGCCTTCGTCGGATGGATGGCCCCCCGCGGCATCGTCGCGGCGGCGACGGCATCGGCCTTCTCCTCCGGCCTGGTGGAACGGGGGGTGGCCGGGGCGGAGAAGATCCTCCCCGTCACCTTCCTGGTGATCGTGGGAACCGTCGTGCTGTACGCGCTGACGGCTGTGCCGGTGGCGAGACGGCTCGGAGTCGTCAGGACGACGGGTACGCGCGTCCTGCTGGTGGGCGGCGAGCCGTGGGTGGTCGACCTGGGGCGGGCCCTGCGGTCCGCCGGCCTCGACGTGCTGATGTGGGCGGGACGCGAAGAGGAACGGGAGAGGATCCAGCAGACAGGCCTCGCACTCGCCAATGGTGATCTGCTGGCGACGGGGATCAACCCCGGGGCTCGTCTGGAGGGCGTGGCGGCCGTCTTCCTGGCCACCGACGACGACGACTTCAACGCCCTCGCGTCGGTCGTCATGCAGGACAACGTCGAGGGGCCCGTCTACCGGGTGGGGCCACCGCACGACAGCCACGGCGTGGTGGCTCCGTACACCGGCGGCGACATCCTCTTCGGCCGCTCCCTCGTCCGCCACGTCCTGGCGGAGCGTTACGGGCGGGGCGCCCGGTTCGTGGTGAGACCCTTCTCCGACCCGCCGCCGCCGGGACACGACACGCTCTTCGTGGTGCGAGCCGACCACCGCCTGGACCCCGTCACCGAGAGCGAGGCGGCCGTCCCCGAGGAGGGGGACACCGTCGTCCTCCTCGGTCCCGTCCCGACCACGGCCGGGCGGTGAGACGCGCTCCTACAGTCCGCTCCTTCGCGTCCCCTGGAGCAGCGGGTCCAGGGTGATCGCCGCGTCGATCAGGGCCAGGTGCGTGAACGCCTGGGGAAAATTGCCCAACTGCCGTCCGGTCAGGTCTATCTCCTCGGAGTACAGGCCCAGATGGTTGGCGTAGGTGAGCATCTTCTCCAGCACGAGACGGGCCATGTCGGTGCGCCCGGCCCGTGCGAGGGCGTCGACGTACATGAACGTGCACAGGGAGAAGGTTCCTTCGGAGCCGCTCAGTCCGTCGGGTGACGCCTCGGGGTTGTAGCGGTAGACGAGGCTGTCGCTGACCAGTTCACGGTCCATCGCGTCCAGGGCGGATGTCCACATCGGGTCGTCCGGCGTGATGAAGCCGACCGTCGGCATGCGCAGCAGCGACGAGTCGAGCACGTCGTCGCCGTAGTGCTGCACGAAGGCCTGCTTGTTCACGTCCCATCCCTTGCTGAGCACCTGCGCGTAGATCTCGTCCCGCGCCTCCACCCAGCGGCCGCGCGCCGCCGGACGGCCGTCGTCGGTGGCGATGCGCACGGCGCGGTCGAAGGCCACCCAGGACATCACGCGGCCGTAGGTGAAGTCCTTCCGGCCGCCACGGGTCTCCCACAGCCCTTCCCCGGGCTGGTCCCAGTGGTCGACCAGCCAGTCCAGCAGGGTGTGCAGGGCCTTCCAGCCCCGGTTGTCGAGATGCATGCCGTGCTGGTGCGCGAAGTAGATGCTGTCGAGCGCCTCGCCGTAGATGTCCAGTTGCAGCTGGGTCGCCGCCCCGTTGCCGATGCGGACCGGGGCGGAGCCGCAGTATCCCTCCCAGTGCTCCAGGGTCTCCTCCACCATGTCGGACGAACCGTCGACCCGGTACATGATGTTCAGCGGCCCGGTGCCGTCACCCTGGTCGGCTTCCTCCTTCACCCGGTCGTGCAGCCAGCTGATGAACGCCGTCGCCTCTTCCTTGAAACCCAGGCCCAGCAAGGCGTAGACCGAGAAGGAAGCGTCGCGGATCCAGGTGAAGCGGTAGTCCCAGTTGCGCTCGCCGCCGAGCTGCTCCGGCAAAGCCGCCGTCGGGGCGGCGACCAGGGCGCCGGTGGGCGCGTAGGTCATGAGCTTGAGCGTCACGGCCGAGCGTTCCACCGCCTCCCGCCACCGCCCTGAATAGGTGGACTGACTGAGCCACGAGCGCCAGAAGCGGACCGTCTCGTCGAAGAGCTTCTCGAACTCCGCCACCCGGACCTCGTGGGGCGGTCCTCCCGGCGAGGATTCCATGACCAGGCCACGCTGCTGACCCGCTCGCAGAGGCAAGGTGAAGCGCAGGTCCTTGTCGCCCGAAAGGATGTCGAGGAGCCGGTCGTCCTGCGGTTCACGGACGGCGTGGACCGCGAGGTTCATGTCCGCCGAGGTGAACAGGGCCCCGTGCTCCGTGATGTGCAGCTCGTGCGGCTTCCGGCCGTAGTCGAAGCGCGGAGCGATCTCGCCCTCGAAGGTCATGCTGCCGCGGACACAGCGCAGCATGCGGACCAGCTGGTGCCGCGGCGTCGCCGTCGTCCCGGTCACCGGCATGAAGTCGACGACCTCGCCCGTACCGGCCTCGGTCATGAAGCGCGTCACCAGGACGGCGGTGTCCGGGTGGTAGAGCTGCTTGGTCGTGTACGTCTCCGCTGTCGGGCGCACGGTGAAGTGGCCGCCCTTCCGCCGGTCGAGCAGGGCGCCGAAGACGCTGGGGGAGTCGAAGCGCGGACAGCAGAACCAGTCGATCGTCGCATCGGTCGTCACGAGGGCCGCGGTCTGCAGGTCACCGATCAGACCGTGGTCCTCGATCAGGGGGTAGTCGTCCATCGGGGCCTCTTCCATCACCGGTCGACCACGCGCGGCGCACTGTCGCGCCGGGGTCCGGTGGCCCCGGCGACACCCGATCAGCTTAGGCCGAGGTGTCCGGTTCGTCCTGCCGGCCTCACGTACGGAGGGCGGCGGGAGTGCTGCTGCTGCGCAGGTCCCCCGATCGCCCTACCGTGAGATGACGGTGATCCCGCAGAGCCGTCTCATGTGCCCGCAGAGCACCCGACTGCTCCAGGCGAAGGGGGCGTGACGTGGGTGTTCCGACGTCCTGGGCGGCCCGGTTCAAGCTGCGCCAATACGTCAAGGCAAGCCTGTGGATCGTGCCGATGCTCGGTCTCGTCCTCGGCGCCCTCCTCGCCGAACTCGCCCTCGCAGCCGACGCCGCCGACTGGCCGCCGAGCGGCTGGCACTACTCCGCGACGACGGCGAGCGACGTCCTCACCGCCATCGTGGGGGCGATGGTCGCCCTGCTCGGATTCGTCGTCACCATCGGTGTACTGGTCGTGCAGCAGGCCACGGGAACCCTCTCCCCCCGCTACATGCGCCTGTGGTACCGGGACAGGCTGCAGAAAGCTGTTCTGGCCACCTTCACCGGGACCTTCGCGTTCGCCTTCTCCCTGCTGCGCAGCATCGAATCCGGCTCCGTCCCCGACCTCGGCGTCACCCTGGCCGGCGTCGCGGTGGCCGTCAGCCTCGTGCTCCTGCTCATCTACCTCAACCGGTTCACCCACAGCCTCCGACCGGTGGCCATCGCCGAGCTGGTCACGCGCATGGGCGAGGACGTCTTCACCACGGGCGCCTCGGCCGTCCGGGGCGCGGCGCCGAGCCGAGACGGAACCGTGCCGACCGGCACTCCGGTGCTGCGTCTCAGCACCGGACACGGCGGAGCCGTCCAGGCTTTCGACGTCGCCGGGTTGGTCGCAGAGGCGGCGCGCCACGACTGCGTCTTCGTCGTGACCCGGCTGATCGGAGACTTCGTACCGGCGGGCACCGTCCTCGTGGAGGTGCACGGGGGCACGTCGACACCCGACCCGGACCGGGTGACCGCGCTGGTCGCCCTCGGGCCCGAGCGCACCATCGAGCAGGACCCGGCCTTCGCCGTACGGGTTCTCGTCGACATCGCGATCAGGGCCCTCTCCCCGGCGGTGAACGACCCGACCACCGCCGTGCAGGTGATCAATTACATCGAGTCGTTTCTGCACACGGTCGGCAGGGAGCGTCTCCCCGGGCGCTACGTTCTGGCCGATCGCGAAGGCCACGCCCGGCTCGTGCTACCCGGGCGTGACTGGGAGAGCTACCTGCAGCTCGCCGTCTGTGAGATCCGCGACTACGGAGCGTCGTCCGTGCAGATCTGCCGACGGCTCCGCGCCATGCTCGAAGATCTGCTCGACGCACTGCCCCCGCCACAGCAGGCCGCCGTGCGTGCCGAGTTGCACCTCCTCCAGGAGTCGATCGAGCGAGGGTTTCCCGACGCCACCCGCAGAGCCATCGCGCAGGATGCCGACCGCCAGGGCATCGGCGGACACCCTCGTCCCCGGACGGGTGATTCCCCGTCGTCACCACCCCACCCGCCCCCGGCCTCCGTGCGCCGGAGGGCGCGGCCGTAGGCTCTGGGCATGGTGGGTACGCTGTCGGAGGGGCCCGCGCGAGGGCCGGGCCGCCCGCGGGAGGGGCGGGTCGGCGGAGCCGTCCTGAACGCGGTCGTGGACATGGTCCACGAGCAGGGGATCGGGGCGGTCCCGATGGACGCCGTCGCGGCGCGGGCCGGAGTCGGCAAGCCCGCGATCCACGGCGGTGGCCCACCAGGCAGGATCGCCGTCATCGGGGTGGAACCGGCCGCGGACCTTCCGCGCCCCCGCTGAAACGGGGGCCGGGGTTCACCCGAACGGCCGCCACAGGTGGTGCGGCTGACGGTCCGTGTCCTTCGGTGACGCCATGAGGGCGGCGGCACCGGAGGGCCCCGTGCGGGCGTGGCTCCGGTCGCGGGACCTGGAAGGAGCGCCTTTGCTGGACTGGCGGCGGGTGCTCCGCCGCTCGCGGCCACCCGCGGAGTGCTCTCGCAGGAGATCCGTATGGAACCCCAGCCCCGCCGGCCGGATCCCTCGCACCGCGTGCCGTCTCCCGAGCGGCAGCGGAGCGTGTCGGCGGATCCGCGGCGCCGGATCACGGAGCCGGCGGCCTCATGAGTACGCCGCGGGGGGGTGACCGGGAGCGGTGGCTGCGCGCGCCCCGCATGCGCCTGCTCCTGCCGCTCCTGCGTTCCACGGTCGTGGTGGCGGCGGCCACCGTGGCGTACTTCCTGCTTCCCCTCGGCCGTGACCTCGATCAGCACACCGCCACGGTGCTCGTGATGGGTCTGTTGGGCATCGGCGTCCTGCTCGCCCTGCAGGCGGTCAGCATCATCGGTTCGTCACACCCCCGGTTGCGCGCCGTCGAGGCGCTGACCACCGCCGTCCCGCTCTTCCTGCTGCTGTTCTCGGCCACCTATTTCCTCTACGCGCGAGAACAGGGAGGGCACTCCTTCTCCGAGCCGCTCAGCCGGACCGACTCCCTGTACTTCACCGTGACCGTCTTCGCCACCGTCGGCTTCGGTGACATCGTGCCCGTCTCCCAGACGGCCCGGGTGCTGACCACACTCCAGATGGTGGCGGACCTCATCCTGGTAGGCGTGATCGCGAAGGTCATGGTCGGAGCGGTACGGCTCGGCCTGGAGCGACGTCGGCCCTCCCCGGCACCGGAACAGCGTGAACAGTGATCGTCGTCTCCCCGGCCCGGAAGGACTGACCCATGACGCCGCCGAAAGCCCGCCCGGCTCCCGATCGAGGTCCGGCGGATTCCGTGGAGGCCGACCGGTTGCGCGAGCTGTTGCGGACGCCCGCGTACCGCAAGGTCCTGGTCTTCAGCGCTCTGATCGGCATCCCCATCTCCTTGGCGGCCTTCTGGTTCCTGGTCGGTCTGCACGAGCTGGAACACGTGCTGTGGGCGGACGTGCCGAAGTCACTCGGCTGGGACACGCCGCCGGCCTGGTGGCCAGTGCCGCTGCTCTCCGTCGCCGGGGTCCTCGTGGGGCTGGTCGTGACGCGTCTGCCCGGCTCGGGCGGTCACGTTCCGGCGTACGGCCTGCACGCGGGAGCCGCCTCGGCGGCCGCCCTGCCCGGAGTGATCGTCGCAGCCGCCGCGGGCCTGCCACTCGGCGCGGCCCTCGGCCCCGAGGCGCCCCTGATCGCGCTCGGCGGCGGCCTCGCCCTGCTCTTCCGTCGTCTCGTCCGCGCGCCCGCCACCCCGCAGAGCACCGCACTGCTGGGTGCGGCCGGCGCGGCGGCAGGCATCGCCGCCATCTTCGGCAACCCGCTCATCGCCGCGGTCCTTCTGATCGAGGTGGCGGGCGTGGGTGGTCCGCAGCTGTTCGTCGTCATGCTTCCCGCTCTGCTGTCGAGCGGCGTCGGGGCGGTGGTGTTCACCGGCTTCGGGCGCTGGACCGGCCTGGAGACCGGCAGTCTCTCCGTGCACTTCCCCACGTCGCCCCCACGCCTGGACACCGGCGACGTGGTGTGGTCGGTCGTGCTGGCGGCAGGCATCGGTGCGCTGGTGCATCTGGTGATCATCGGTGGCCGGCTGACCGCTGCCTTCGTGGCGGACTCCCCGTTCGTCCGGACGGTGATCTGCGCGGTCGCCGCCGGAGGCTGCGCCGCCCTCTACACGGTCGTCACGGGTCGCACCCCGGTCGAGGTCGCCTCGTCGGGCCAGGCCTCCCTGGCCGAACTCGCCGCCGATCCGCACGCCTGGAGCGTGGGCGCACTTCTGGCCGTCCTGCTGTGCAAGTCCGCCGCGTACGCCCTGTGCCTGGGCAGCCTCCGCGGCGGACTCGTGTTCCCCGTACTCTTCCTGGGCGCGGCGGCAGGCGTACTGCTCGCGCCGCTGCCCGGCCTCGGGGTGATCCCGGGTGCCGCCGCCGGTATGGCCGCGGCGGCGGCCGCCGCGCTACGGCTTCCGGTCAGCAGCGTGGCCCTCGTGGTCCTGGTCCTCGGGAACTCCGAGACGATCCCGGTGGTGATTCTGGCGGCCGTGACGGCCTTCGTCACCGCCGAGCTGCTTCCGCCCGGTCCGTCGGCCACGTCCCGCCGCCGACGCGGAAGGGAGCCTGAGGGTGGAATCGTGCGGGCCTGACGGACGGGGTCCCGACGGAGCCGTGCTCAGCAGAACCATCCGTCCTGGACCCAGCCGTGGCGGTTGATGTGGCCGTAGGCGAAGCCGTACACCCAGCCGGACTGCTTGCTCTCCACGTGGAAGGTCTGGCCCTGGTAGAGGGTGCCCATCCAGGCACCCAGCGGGGCGGTGCGGACGAAGAGATCCTGGGCGCAGACGGTCTCCCGCTCGCCGACCGTGCCGTTGGCGGCTTGGGCGGGGCCGGCGGAGAGCAGCAGGGTGGCGCCGATGGCGGCTGCCACCGCGGTGGTGCGGAGCGCGCGGACGGTGCGGGGTGCGGACATGACGTTTCCTCTCGTAGTCCGGCTCACCACGAGCCGTAGCCGCCGATGCACTCGTGGCGCACGTAGCCCCAGTCGTTGGGGCCGAAGTCGAAGGTGGCGGCCCAGCCGTTGTAGACCGGGTGGGCGCCGCGCGTGTGGCCGACCTTGTCGCCGTAGGACAGGGTGCGGACCAGGCCGGTGGGGCCGGAGGAGCTGTTGTAGTTGGCGTAGAAGCCGGCGCTCTGACAGGTGATGACCGCGTGCTCCGGGACGACCGCGGACTGGGCCGGGGCCTGGAGCAGTGCGGCGGCGGCGACCGCGGTGGCACCGGTCGCAAGGACACGCTTGATGTGCGGCATGGCGCATCGACTCCTCGCTGATGACGGCTGGTGGACGCGCGTAAACCGTAGCTTTCTTGTCGTGCACTCAACAAGACCGCAACGGGTGGGCCTTCGCTCGCGAGGCGAGCCAGGAGCCGGCCGGTCGGTCCGTGTACCGAACAGCACTGCCATGAACAGACGTTGTCGCCCGGAATCGCACGGTTCACGGCTGACAAACATGTGCCATGGCGAGGACTTGCCGTCGCGAGGCCTTCACGCCGGCTTCCACCGGTCGGTAGACCCGGGGCATGTACTTCCCCTCTCATGCTTCCGCCTTCTGGCGCGGGCGCCGGCGCCTGATCTCGGCGGCCACCGCCGTGCCCCTGCTGGCGTCGGGCATCGCCGTTCTGCACGCGCCCGCACAAGCCGCCCCGAGCAAGCCCGCCGTGTCCGCCAAGCCGTCGGCGACCCACAAGGTCACCCTCGTCACCGGAGATGTCGTCACCGTGACCACCACGGCCGACGGCAGGCAGAACGCCGACGTCGACCGTCCGGACGGCGCCGTCGGCGGTGTGAGACTCCAGGAGTCCAACGGCGACTTGTTCGTCATCCCGGACGAAGCGGCGCCACTGCTCGGCACGGACAAGCTGGACCGGAGGCTGTTCAACGTCACCGACCTGATCGAGATGGGGTACGACGACGCGAAGTCGGTCGCGGTGCCGCTGATCGCGACGTACGCCGGACCGACGTCACGCGCGGCCGGAGAGCCGACGCCCCTCCGAGGCAGCAGGCTGACCCGCAAGCTCGAAGGCATCAGGGGTGCGGTGCTCAGCACCGAGAAGCGGCAGGCGCGCACCTTCTGGACCTCTCTTGCGCCGCAGGGCAGCGCCACGCTGGGCGCGGGAGTCGAGAAGCTGTGGCTCGACGGCCGCGTGAAGGCCACGCTGAACGAGAGCGTGCCGCTGATCGGCGCGCCTCAGGCCTGGGCCGCCGGCTACGACGGCAAGGGCGTCAAGGTCGCGGTGCTCGACACCGGCATCGACGTCGACCACCCCGACGTCGCCGACCTGATCGACGGCACGGCGAGCTTCGTGCCGGGCGAGGGCGTCACCGACGTCAACGGGCACGGCACGCACGTGGCCGGCACGATCGTCGGTTCCGGAGCTGCTTCCGGAGGCGCGAACAAGGGCGTGGCGCCCGGCGCCGACCTGATCGTCGGCAAGGTGCTCGGAGGTGCCGAGGGCTCCGGCCAGAACTCCTGGGTCATGGCCGGCATGCAGTGGGCCGCCGAGTCGGGCGCGGACGTGGTCAACATGAGCCTCGGCGACTCCTACCCGACGGACGGCAGCGACCCGATGTCGCAGATGGTCGACGCGCTCTCCGCGCGGTACGGCACGCTGTTCGTGACAGCCGCCGGCAACGCGGGGCCGGAGAGCATCTCCGCCCCGGGCGCGGCCGCGTCGGCGCTGACCGTGGCCGCCACGGACAAGCGGGACCGGCTCGCCTCCTTCTCCAGTACGGGCCCGTTGGCCGTCTCCGGTGGCATGAAGCCGGACATCGCCGCACCGGGCGTCGACATCACCGCGGCCCGGTCGCAGGACATGACCGACGGCGGGGAGGGCCTCTACCGCACCCTCAGCGGTACGTCGATGGCCACACCGCATGTGGCGGGCGCGGCGGCGATCCTGGCCCAGCGGCACCCGGAGTGGAGCGGCCCGCAGCTGAAGGAGCACCTGACGAGCACCGCGCGGGGCCTGGACGGCGGGTACTCGCCGTACGAGGTCGGCACCGGCCGACTCGATGTGGCCGCTGCCGTGCGCACCGAGGTCCGTGGCACCGGATCGCTCTTCTTCGGCAACCACACCTGGCCGCACCAGCCGGACGACGTCGCCGTCACGAAGGACCTGACCCTCACCAACACCGGATCCGCCGACGTGACGCTGAACCTGGCGCTGACCGATGGCGACGGGCCGTTCACGCTGGGAGCCACCGCCGTGACCGTCCCGGCAGGCGGCACCGCCACCGTCCCGGTGACCGGGGACCCGCGAGCCGTGTCGGCAGGGCGGCACGCCGGCTACGTCGTCGCCACCGACGCGGTCACCGGACAGCCCCTGACTCGCACGTCCGTCGCACTCCTCAAGGAGGAGGAGCGTCACGACCTGAACATCAAGCTGGTCGGCAAGGACGGCAGGCCCGCCTCGGGCTGGGTCGGAGTCAATCTGGCCGGAGACGTATGGCCGTGGTCGGTCTACGTCGACGGCTCGACGACCATGCGCGTGGCGCCCGGCCTCTACACCGTCGCGGGGTACCTCGACGTGGCAGGAGAGAAGGCGGACCGCTCGGGTCTCGCCGTGCTCGTCGATCCCGAGACGGTGCTCCAGGACGGTTCGGCGGAGGTGGTGCTGGACGCGAGCAAGGCACGCCTGCTGCAGACCGAGGCCCCCCGGCTCACCGAGGACCGCCAGCGCAAGGTCGACTTCAACGTCCACTACGACGGCCTCGACCCGTACATGGACTACCGCAGCGCCTATGTGCTGCCCCCGGCGTACGACGACGTCTACGTCGCCCCGACGGAGCCCATGGAGCGGGGCGAGTTCATCCTGACCACCCGCTGGCGCAAGGGCGAGCCGCAACTCGGCCTGACCACGCCGAACGGCCGGCTCCGGTTCGAGTCCCGGGTGCAGGCGGGCAGCGCCCTGGGCACCGCTACGGACACCCTGGGCATCGTCTACGCCGGCCACGGCGCGGCGGCCGCGTACGAGGGCCTCGGCGCCAAGGGCAGGATCGTCGTCGTCGAGCGCAGTGACGAGGTCTCGCCGCAGGAGCGCGCCGAGTCCGCCGCCGCGGCCGGAGCGAAGGCGCTCCTCGTGGTCAACGACGGTGTCGGAGCCCTGATGGAGTACGTCGGCGAGTCGGCCGTCCCGGTCGCCACCGTGCACCGCGACGCGGGCAAGGCCCTGGTCGCGATGGCCAGGGCGGGCACCCACAAGCTGACCATGAAGCAGAGCGAGTACACCCCGTACGTCTACGACCTGACCCGTGACTACCCCGGCCAGGTGCCGGACCGGGCTCTCGTCTACCAGCCGACCCACCAGGACCTCGCCCGGATCGACGCCCGCTACTACGCGGCCGCGGGTGGCCGCTCGGCCGAGGGCTACCGCTCCGACTTCACCCTCAGCCCGTCGCTCAACTTCCCCGAGAAAGAGTGGCACCCGGGCACCCGCACCGAGTGGGTGACGCCGGGTCAGGTCTGGCGGGAGTTCCACACGCAGGGTGTCGACGGACCGCTGCCGTGGTCGATGGTGTCGGGCGACAACACGTACACCAAGGGCAGCACCACCCGGCTGGACTGGTTCGCTCCGGTGACCCGGCCCGGCCAGAGCGAATCCTTCGGCGTGTACAACTCCCGCTGGCGGAACTTCATGACCTGGAACGTGCAGGCGTGGGCCTCCGCCAGCGACACCATGCGGCTCGGTGGCTATCTGCCGTGGGGTGAGACCCCCTCCCACCTGCAGGTCTTCCAGGGCGACACGCTGATCCACGACAACCCGGTCAGCGGCGACATGCAGTGGGTGGAGGTGCCGGCGGGCAGACTGCCCTACCGTGCCGTCCTCGACGCGGAGCGGCCCGGTGACGTCTTCCGGCTGTCGACGCGTACGCACACCGAGTGGACCTTCCTCTCGGACACCGTCGACTCGGAGTCCTTCGAGCCGTTCTCGGTGCTGAACCTGGACTACGAGGTGGAATCGGACCTGCACGGTGACGTCAGGGCCAACGCGACCCAGCAGATCGCGCTCACGCCGGAATCCATGGACCTCGGCACCGTGCCGGGCACCGTCAGAACGGTGACGCTGGACGTCTCGTACGACGACGGCACCACCTGGCAGAAGGTGACCCTGTCCAAGGGCCCCGGTGGCTCCTGGACGGGGTCGTTCAGGACGGCCAAGAAGCCGGGCGGCTTCGTCTCACTGCGCGCGAGCGCCGCGACGGACAGCGGCTTCAGCGTCAGGAACGAGATCATCCGGGCGTACGGCCTGCGATGAACCGGACTGTCGGGCCCCGGGGCGGCAACTCCCCGGGGCCCCTCCCCCCGCACATGCTCCCACCAGGGGCTATTCAAGGTCTGCCGCCATGGCGCATACTCTCCCCGCTGCGACAAGCGGAAGAGAGTCGATCGCGGATGCTGGATGTTCTGGGCCTCGAACCCGACGACGAGCGCGTATACCGGGCACTGCTCGGACAGCCGAACTCCAGCGCGGTCACTCTCGCCGACCTCCTGTCCCTGCGGCGGGCCCGAGTCGACACGGCGCTGTCCCGGCTGACCGAGTGGGGACTGGCGACCCGATCGGCCGACGAGCGATTCACCGCCGCACCGCCGGCCATGGCGCTCGGTGCGCTCATCAGCCAGCGCCGGGACGGGCTGCGCATGGCCGAGCACGCCCTCGTGGCCTTCGCCGAGGAACACCGGGCGGCGATGACCGGCAGCAGCATCAGTGATCTGATCGAGGTGGTCACGGGCGTCGACGCCATCCGGCATCGCTTCCTCCAGGTGCAGCAGGCGGCCCGGACACAGGTCCGCTCCTTCATCACCGCGCCGTTCGTCGCCCTGCCCCCCGAGGAGAACACGGCCGAACCCATGGCCCTCGACCGTGGAGTGCTCTTCCGCGCCGTACTCGACCGCGCCGTGCTGGCCGAGCCCGGGATCGTCCGCGACGCCGTCGACTCCCTGCGCAACGGAGTGCAGTTGCGTGTCACCGACCACCTGCCGATGAAACTCGTGCTGGCCGACGCGCACCTCGGCCTGGTCCCGCTCGCGGTCACCCCGGCGGGCGAGCCCGGCGCCGCACTGCTGCACCGCAGTGGCTTGCTCGACGCGCTGGACGCGCTGTTCGAGACGGTATGGCGCACGGCCCGTCCCCTCGAACTTTCGGGTACGGGAGCCGAATCCGAAGCCGTCGTCGAGGCCGGCCCGCAGGGCCCCACCGAGCTCGACCGCAGGATCCTGGCGCTGCTCCTGGCCGGACTGACGGACCAGACGGCCGCCACCCAACTCGGTCTGTCCCTGCGCACCCTCCACCGCCGCCTGCGCCGTCTCATGGACGTGGCCGGAGTCCAGACCCGGATGCAGCTGGGCGCCTTCGCGGTCCGGAGCGGCTGGGCGGAGCATCTTCCGGCGTGACGAGGAGGTGCGCCGCCGGATCGCGGCGGCGTGGCCCCAGGCGCGCGAGCGGGAGTCGATTACCTCACTGACACGCGCGCGGAAATCTATGTCGGCGGGAGTAGACATTGGGTGGTGTCACGGCTATGGTTTCTCTCGTAGCCCAGAGAGA
>NZ_JBHXSA010000010.1:0-25084 GCF_042716475.1 Streptomyces sp. NPDC058671
AACCCCCCCCCGTTTCACGACCGCCCCCCCCGTCCGGTCGGGGCTCTCGTCATACGGCGGAGGGCGGGTCAGACCACGCCGCCCGGCCTCGGGAGCGGCTTGCCGTACCAGCGCTCGATCAGGCGGGACGCGATCGAGATGCCGTACGGGGGCAGCACCTCGCCGGACTCGAAGGCGGCGGCCAGGTCGTCGCGGGAGAACCAGCGGGCCTCGTGGATCTCCTCCCCGTCCACGGTGATCTCCGAGGAGGTCGCGCGGGCGAAGAAGCCCAGCATGAGGCTGGACGGGAACGGCCAGGGCTGGCTGGCGATGTACTCGACCTCGCCGACCGTGACGCCGGCCTCCTCGAAGACCTCACGGGCGACCGACTGCTCGATGGACTCGCCGGGCTCCACGAAACCCGCGAGGGTCGAGAAGCGGCCCTCCGGCCAGTGGACCTGGCGGCCCAGGAGCGCCCGGTCCTCCTCGTCCGTGACCAGCATGATCACCGCGGGGTCGGTGCGCGGGTAGTGCTCGGCGCCGCAGGCCTGGCAGCGGCGGATGTGTCCGGCCGCCGCGATGACCGTGCGGTCGCCGCAGCGCGAGCAGAAGCGGTGGAGCCGCTGCCAGTTCTCCAGGGCCACGGCGTGCACCATGAGGCCCGCGTCCCGGTCGGAGAGCAGCAGCCCGGCCTCGCGCAGGCCCGCCGGGCGGGCGGACTGGTCCATGCGGCCCGGCAGGGAGTCCTTCTGGAGCGCGAAGTACGAGACGCCCTCGGCGTCCGTGCCCAGGAAGTAGCGGTGGGTCTCGGTGACCGGGGCCTCGAACGCCGGCGTCATCACGAGTTCGGTGGTGCCGTCGGGCAGGTCGTCGATCAGCACCTGGCCGCCCGAGACCACGAAGACCCGCGTGGTGGGGTGGCTCCAGGCCGCCGCCAGCCACGCCTCGTCGAGGCGGTGGTGAGCGGCGCGGTCGATGCCGCTCGGGGCGGTGAGCGAGATCGGGCGGTCCGCCGGCGCGTTCTTCACGGCCGGCGCGTTCTTCAGGGTGCTCACAGGTGCTTCCAACTCCCCCGGATCGGTGTGTGGGTTCAGCGCGCGGCGGCGTGGAGGGCGGCGGGCAGGTCGCTCCACAGATGGGCGGTCGTCTCGACGCCCTTCATGAGGAGGTCGAGTTCGATCTTCTCGTCGGGGGCGTGCCAGCCGTCGGACGGGACGGAGATGCCGAGGAACAGGACGGGTGCGTCCAGGACGTCCTGGAGGTCGGCGGCCGGTCCCGAGCCGCCCTCGCGGGTGTAGCGGACCTTGGCGCCGTCGAAGGCCCGGCTCATGGCCCCGGCGACCGCCTGGAGAGCGGGGTGGTCGAGCGGGGTGAGGCAGGGGCGGGTCGGGGCGCCGAAGACGATCTCGTACCGGATCCCGGCGGGGACGAGGCCCGCCAGCCAGTCTCGTACCGCGAGCTCGATCTTGTCCGGGTCCTGCCCGGCGACCAGCCGGAACGACAGCTTGAGCTGGGCGGAGGCGGGGACGATCGTCTTGCCGCCGGGGCCCTGGTAGCCGCCGCCGATGCCGTTGACCTCGGCGGTGGGGCGGGCCCAGACCCGCTCCAGGGTGGAGAAGCCCGCCTCGCCCGCGGTGCCGTGCGACTTCGCCGTGCGCAGCCAGGCGGCCTCGTCGAAGGGCAGCTCGGCGACGAGGGCGCGCTCGGCGTCGGTGAGTTCGGTCACCCCGTCGTAGAAGCCGGGGATCGCCACCCGCTCCCGCTCGTCGTGGAGGGCGGCGACGATCCGGCCGGCGACGGTCGCCGGGTTCGGGACGGCGCCGCCGAAGGAACCGGAGTGGATGTCCTGGTCGGGGCCGTACAGCTGGATCTCACAGTCGGCGACCCCGCGCATGCCCGTGCACACGGTGGGCGTGGTCTCGGACCACATGCCGGTGTCGGAGACGATCACCGCGTCGGCGGCGAGCCGCTGGGCGTGGGTCTCGACGAGCGTGCGGAAGTGCGGGGAGCCGGACTCCTCCTCGCCCTCGACGATCAGCTTGAGGTGCACGGCGGGCGCCGTGCGGCCGGTGGCGGCGAGGTGGGCCCGGACGCCGAGGGTGTGGAAGAACACCTGGCCCTTGTCGTCGGCGGCCCCGCGCGCGTACATCCGGCCGTCGACGACGGTCGGCATGAAGGGGTCCGTGCGCCAGCCGTCCTCGCGGGCCGCGGGCTGCACGTCGTGGTGGCCGTAGACCAGGACCGTCGGGGCGTCGGGGTCGTCGGAGGGCCACTCGGCGAAGACGGCGGGGGCGCCTGGGGTCTCCCAGACCTCGACGGTGGTGAAACCCGTCGCGGTGAGTTTGGCGGCGAGCCACTCGGCACTGCGCCGTACGTCCCCCGCCCGCTCCGGCTGCGCCGACACGGAGGGGATGCGCAGCCACTCGGCGAGGTCGCCGAGGAAGGCGGCACGGTGCTGCTCGATGTACGTGCGTACGGCGTGGACGGCGCTGTCCGGGGTCTCGCTCATGTCCCCGAGCCTATCCGGCGCCCGGGGGTGCCTCTCCCAGCAGGAGGGTCTCGAGCTCGGCCCGGCCGGGCAGGCGGGCGGGGCGGGCGACCTCCCCCGTACGGACGTAGACGAAGGCCGCGGCGACGTCCTCGGGCGGGAGGCCGTGCTGCTCGGCCCAGGCGAGCCGGTAGATCGCGAGCTGGAGGGGATCGGCGGTCCGCGCCCGGCTGGTCTTCCAGTCCACGATCTCGTACGCGCCGGAGTCCGGGTCCCGGTAGACGGCGTCGATCCGGCCCCGGACGACCCGGCCCGCGAGCGAGAGATGCACGGGGACCTCGACGCGGTACGGGGCGCGGTGGGCGTACGGGGTGCGGGCGAAGGCCTCCTTGAGTTCGTCGAGGTCCCGCTCGTCGAGGATCTCGGGTTCCCCGGCGAAGTCCTCGCCGCCGGGCAGCTCCTCCGGGCCGAGGAACGGCAGCGGCAGCTCCTCGAAACGGGACTCCACCCACGCGTGGAACCGGGTGCCGCGGCGTGCGGCCGGCTGCGGCGCCTTGGGCATGGGCCGGGCCAGCTCCTGGGCGAAGCCGTCGGGGTCGGCGGCGAGGCGGAGGACCTGGGAGGCGGAGAGGTACGCGGGGAGCAGGACGTCGCGGGTGGTGGCGCGGGCGCGGCGGAGTTCGGTGGTGAGGGCGGTGAGGTCGCGGTCCCAGGAGGCGAGGGTCTTCTCGTCCTCGGGGGTGAGGTCGGGGTACGGATCCGGGGGCGGGGCCGCGGGCTCCCGGGGCGCGGGGACCGCGTCCGCGTGGGTGTCCTCGGGGAGGTCCTCCTCGTCCCAGACGGGTTCGTCCTCGTCGGGCCAGGGGTCCTGGGGGTGCGGGTCCTGCGGAGCGGGCTCCGTACTCTCGTGCCCCCCGGTTGCGTCCTGCGGGGTGATCGCCCACAACCGGTGGCGTACGAGATCGGCCGCTTCACGGCGGCGCCTGAACGCGTCCTCGTCCAGCGGCAGTGGCCATGCCCGGTCCCTGTCCGATTCCTCCAGGGTCGGGTTCTGGGCGTCCTTCTCCGGTTCTTCCGCCCAGACCTCGATGTCGCCGTGGCCGGCCGCGCAGTGGTCGTGGAGGGACTGGAGGAAGTCCGAGGGGCCCCGGGGCTTCTTCTGGGAGGGGCCCCACCAGTGGGCGGAGCCGAGCAGGAGGGAGCGGGGGCGGGTGAAGGTGACGTAGCCGAGGCGGAGTTCCTCGGTGTGCTGGTGGTCCCGCATCTCGTTCTTGAAGGCCGTGAGGGCCTTGGCGTTCCAGGTGTCGATCCGTGGCAGGGTCGCCGCGTCGCCGCGCAGGTCGTGCGGGAGCACCTGGGGCTGGGAGGTCCATGACTCGCGGGCGCGGGCGCTGGGGAACTGGCCCGCGACCAATCCGGGGACGGCGACGACGTCCCACTCCAGGCCCTTGGACTTGTGGGCGGTGAGGACCTTGACGGTGTTCTCGCCGCCGGGGAGGGCGTTGTCGAGGCCCTTCTCGAACTGGACGGCCGTGCGCAGGAAGCCGAGGAACGCGAGCAGGCTGGCCTCGCCGTCGAGGGAGGCGAAGCCGGCGGCGATGTCGAGGAAGTGGCCGAGGGTCTCGCGGCGGCGGGCGGCGAGCGCGTGCGGGGAGGCGGACAGTTCGACTTCGAGGCCGGTCGCGGTGAGCACCCGGTGCAGCACGTCCATGAGGGGGTCGGCGAGGGAGGTGCGCAGGGCGCGCAGTTCGGCGGCGAGGCGCGCGAAGCGGATTCGGGCGTCGGCGGAGAACGCGAGGCCGTCGTCGGCGGCGCCCCCGGAGTCGAGGAAGGTGTCGAGGGCGTCGGCGAGGGAGACGACCTCCGCCGGGTCGACCCCCTCGACGGCGGCGGCGAGCCGCTGCTCGGGGTCCGTCTCCCCGCCGCCCCGGTGGACGAGGAGGCGGGCCCTGCGTCCGAGGAGGGCGAGGTCGCGGGGGCCGATCCGCCAGCGGGGGCCGGTGAGGAGGCGGACGAGGGAGGCGTTGGCCCCGGGGTCCTGGAGGACCTCGCAGACGGCGACGAGGTCGGCGATCTCCGGCAGGTGGAGGAGGCCGGAGAGGCCGACGACCTCGACGGGCACGTCTCGGGCGACGAGGCCGGCGTGGATGGCGGGGAAGTCGGTGGCGGTACGGCACAGGACGGCGATCTCGCCGGGTTCGCGGCCGGTGCGGACGAGGTGGGCGAGGGAGTCGGCGAGCCAGTCGATCTCCTCGGCGTGGGTGGGGAGGAGGGCGATGCGGACGCTGCCGTCCTGCTCGGCGCCCGGTGCGGGGCGCAGCGCCTCCACGCCCGCGTGCATGGCGCGCAGGGGGGTGGCGAGCCCGTTGGCGAGGTCGAGGAGCCGGCCGCCGCTGCGCCGGTTCTCGGAGAGCGCGTAGCGGCTGGCGGGGGTGCCGTCCCGGTGCGGGAAGTGCTCGGGGAAGTCGTCCAGGTTGGCGACGGAGGCCCCGCGCCAGCCGTAGATGGCCTGGCAGGGGTCGCCGACGGCGGTCACCGCGTGTCCGGTGGCCCGCTCGCCCGTGCCCTGGCCGAAGAGGCCGGAGAGCAGGAGCCGCTGGGCGACGGACGTGTCCTGGTACTCGTCGAGGAGGACGACCCGGAACTCCTGGCGGAGGATCTCGCCGACCTCGGGCCGGGTGGTGGCCAGTTCGGCGGAGCGGGCGATCTGGTCGCCGAAGTCGAGCAGGTCGCGGGAGCGTTTGGCGGCGCGGTAGCGGACGACGAGGCCGAGGAGTTCACGGCGGGCGGCGGCGGCCTCGGGGATCTTGCGGAGCTCGGCGTTGCTGAGCTTGGCGTCGGCGAGGGCGGTGAGCAGCTCGGAGTCGTACGTCTGGAGCTGTTCGGGCCGTACGAGGTGTTCGGCGAGCTCGGCGTCGAGGGCGAGCAGGTCGGTGATGAGGGTCGGGAAGGACCGGGTGAGGGCCGGGTACGGGCCGGGGGCCTCGCGCAGGACGCGCGCGGCGAGCTGGTAGCGGGTGGCGTCGGCGAGGAGCCGCGAGGTGGGTTCGAGGCCGATGCGGAGGCCGTGGTCGGTGAGGAGCTGCCCGGCGAACGCGTGGTAGGTCGAGATGCGGGGCTCGCCCGGCGGGTTGTCCGGGTCGATGACGTCGGGGTCGGTGACTCCGGCGCGGACGAGGGCGGTGCGGACGCGCTCGGCGAGTTCTCCGGCGGCCTTGTTGGTGAAGGTGAGACCGAGGACCTGCTCGGGGGCCACCTGGCCCGTGCCGACCAGCCAGACCACGCGGGCGGCCATCACCGTCGTCTTGCCGGAGCCGGCTCCGGCCACGACGACCTGCGGGGCGAGCGGCGCGGTGATGCAGGCCGTCTGCTCCGGGGTGAACGGGATGCCGAGGAGCTCCTTGAGCTGCTCGGGATCGGTGAGGGGTGCGGTCACCTCAAAGAGGCTAACGCGGACCACCGACAGTGCGGCCCGGTTCCCGCGGTGGCTCACCTCACGCGGTCCGTGGCTCCCGCGCGGGCTCGGTCTCCGGCGTCGGGCGCGGTTCGGCTCGCCTCAGGCGGGCCCGCTCCGGTTCAGCTTGGAGAGGTCCACCGTCTCGTCGGCGGGCGGGACGACCACGTCGACGGGCTTGTCGTAGTCGGAGAGCGTGATCGAGCCGGGTCGGTCGCCGCCCGTCCTGACCATCTTGAGGAGGTACGGCCTGCCCTGCTGGGAGACGGAGACGGTGGCGGTCTCCCCGCCGGCCTTCTCCCCGCCGTCCTTCTGCTTCACCAGGGTCGCGACGGGGGTGCCGTCGACCTCGGTGTCCGGGCCCCTGGTCAGTCCGCTGGGCTTCTCCTTGTCCTTGTCCTTGCCGAGGTCGGAGAGGAGGTCGTCGAGGTCGCAGACACCGCCGAGGTCGCTGCTGCCGGGCTGCCCCGGGGCGATCTTCAGCCAGCGGCCCTTGAGCAGTTCGATCGTGGTGTCGATCTGTGCCTCGGTCATGCCCTGGGAGGTCATCGAGGCGCGCCAGAAGGCCTCGTCGCCCTTCATGTACGTGATCCGGTCGGTCTTGCGGAGTTCGGCGGTGCCGCCCTTGATCGTCATCCGGCCGGTGCACTCGTCCTGGTCGTTGACGGCGAAGTCGATGTCGAGCGGCTGCCCGTCCGTGACGATCCGGCCGGCCATGCGGAGCGAGGTCGCGGCGCGGGTCGCGGTGACGGACCGTTCGGCGATCTCGTCGGGGGTGAGCTCCGCGAACGGATCGGGGGACGGTGACGGGGCCACGGACACCGCGGCGTCGGCCGCGGTGCCGACTGTCGCCGCCCAGGCCGCCGCCGGCGCGGGACCCGCGACGACGACGGCCGCGCAGACGACGGTCGCGGCGCGGAGCTTTCGGTGGGAGTGGGACGTCATGCGAGCCTCCTCGCGGATTCCCGAGGCTCCCACCAGAGTCGCTCCGCGCGCGCGTGACCGCTACTTCTGGCGCGGGTCCCGCGTCAGGAAGCGCCCTTCATGAGCTGCTCCATGTCGACGATCTCGTCGGCCGGCGGGGCCGTGGTGGTGACCGGCTTGTCGAAGTCGCTCAGGGTGGTCGTGCCGGGCTCCTCGCCGCCGGTCTCCACGAAGCGCAGGATGTACGGCTTGGCCGCGTCCTTGGCCACGTAGAGGGTGATGGTTCCGCCCTTCTCGCCCTTCGTGGTCAGGGTGGCGGCGGACTTGCCGTCGACATCGGCGTCGGCGCCGCGGGTCATGCCCTTGCGCGGCGCCTCCTCGTCCATGTCCTTGACGACGGTCTTGAGGTCGCAGAATGCGGAGGGGTCGTCCGCGCCGGCCTCATCGGGGATCTTCAGCCAGCGGCCCTTGAGCATCGTGACCATGGCACCGGACTCGTCCGCCGAGGCGCCGTCCTCGCCGCCGCTGGAGCGCCAGAAGGCGTCGTCGCCCTTCATGTAGCTGGCGCCGCCGGCACCGACGACCTCGGCCTTGCCGCCCTTGGGGGCCTGCATCGTGCCCTTGCAGTTGCCCTTGTCGTCAACGGAGAAGTCGATCGTCAGCTCTTCACCGTCGGACTTGCCGGTGCCGCTCATACGGAGCGCGGTGGCCGCCTTCGTCGTCTCGACGGCCTTGTCCGCGATGGCGTCCGCGGTGAGGCCCGTGAAGGGGTCGGCGGGCTTGTCGTCGCCCTTGGAACAGCCGGTGACACCGGCGACCACGGCCACGCAGACCGTCGCCACTGCCCAGAGCTTCCTGTTGGCCCTCATGCGCGTACTCCCTCAGCGTCTTTCACAGCTTGTCTTCACGCCGCCCTTATGAGGGCGACGCCGAGAGAGTGACCGCGCAGGGCGTGCAAAGGATGTACGAACAGGAACGTGACGCTCCCCATAAGACGAAGGACGAGGGCGGCACGGGGCGGCCGAAGAGGT
Source organism: Streptomyces sp. NPDC058671 (assembly GCF_042716475.1). Lineage (NCBI taxonomy): Bacteria > Bacillati > Actinomycetota > Actinomycetes > Kitasatosporales > Streptomycetaceae > Streptomyces > Streptomyces sp. NPDC058671. The sequence goes on from NZ_JBHXSA010000010.1 coordinate 7,877, forward strand.
CAGTCGACGACCTGGCGGCCCTCCGGCCGGGCGCTGCACGAGGCCCGGAAGGAGCAGGTCGCGCAGTGCTGCCCGGTGGTGGGCGTGAAGCGTTCGTCGAGGACCCGGCCCGCCGCGTTGGCGAGCAGGTCACCGACCCATTCCCCGGCGAGCGGTTCCTGCGCCTGGACCTTCGGGAGGGCGTCGCCGCCCTCCTTCTGCGGGGCGCTCTGCCGCAGCTGTACGAGTTCGGCGCCGCCCGGCTCCGGTCGGCGGCCGTCGAAGACCTCGTCGAGAGCTCCCTCCCTGACGGCGAGCTGGTAGACGGCGAGCTGCGGGTGGTGGGCGACCTCGTCGCGGGTGGGCGCCGACTTGCCGGTCTTGAAGTCGACGACGTACGCGCGGCCGTGCTCGTCGGTCTCGACGCGGTCCATGGAGCCGCGGATGCGGACCTCGTACTCCCCCGCCTCCAGGGTCACGTCGAAGGCGTGTTCGGAGGCGGCGGGGGTACGGCCGCCCCGGTCCATGACGTGCCAGCTGAGGAACCGTTCCAGGGCCACGCGCGCGTGCTGCTTCTCCTGGGCCGACTTCCAGGGGGCGTCGAAGGCGAGGGCGTCCCAGACGGAGTCCAGGCGGGCCATGAGGACGTCGAGGTCGGCGGGCGTGCGGCCGGAGGCGACCTCGTCGGCGAGGACGTGGACGACGTTGCCGAAGCCCTGGGAGGCGGTGGCGGGAGCGGCGGCCTTGACCTCGCGGCCCAGGAACCACTGGAGGGAGCAGGTGGTGACCAGGTTTTCCAGGGAGCTCGGCGAGAGGGCCACGGGCCGGTCGCGCTCGCGCAGCGGGACGGTGCTCCGCGTCGGCTCGAACAGGCCCCACCAGCGGTCCGGGTGCGCGGCCGGGACCAGTGGCTGTCCGTCCTCGTCGGTGAGCGCGGCGAGCCGGGCCAGGCGGTGGGCGGCCGCGTCGCGGAGCGCGGGGGAGGCGTCCGGGTCGACGGTGGTGGCGCGCAGCTCGGCGACGAGGGCGGAGACGGCGAGGGGGCGGCGGGGGCGGCCGGGCACGTCCTTCGGCTCGGCGCCGAACTCGGTGAGGAAACGGGAGGGCTGGTCGCCGTCCTCGGCTGCGGCCTTCACCGCGGTGACGACGAGCCGGTCACGCGCGCGCGTGGCGGCCACGTAGAAGAGCCGGCGTTCCTCGGCGAGGAGGGCGCCGGGGGTGAGGGGCTCGGCGAGTCCGTCGCGGCCGATGCGGTCGGCTTCGAGGAGGGAGCCGCGCCGGCGCAGGTCGGGCCAGAGGCCCTCCTGGACGCCGGCGACGACGACGAGGCTCCATTCGAGGCCCTTGGAGCGGTGGGCGGTCATCAGACGGACGGCGTCGGGGCGGGTGTGACGGCGGGTGAGGGTGTCGGCGGCGATGTCCTGGGCGTCGAGTTCTTCGAGGAAGTTGAGGACACCGCGGCCGCCGACCCGTTCCTCGGCGCGGGCGGCGGTCTCGAAGAGGGCGCAGACGGCGTCGAGGTCGCGGTCGGCGTTGCGGCCGGCGGGGCCGCCGCGGAGTGCGGCGCGCTCCAGGCGGCCGGGCCAGGGGGTGCCGTTCCAGAGCACCCAGAGTGCCTCCTCCGCGGTGCCGCCGGCGTCGAGCAGCGCCCGGGTCTCGCCCAGCAGGTCGCCGAGGCGCTTCACGCCCCGCGCGTACGCCGGATCGTGGGCGACGAGGCGCTCGGGCTGGGCGAGGGCGCGGGCGAGGAGGACGTCGGAGGGCGGCGGGACCCGGTTGCCCGCGGCGCGCTCCTCGTCACGGAGGGCCCGGCCGAGACGGCGGAGGTCGGCGGGGTCCACCCCTGCGAGGGGCGAGGCGAGCAGTTCGAGCGCGGTCTCGACGGGGAGCCATCCGGCGGAAGCGGGAGCGGGCCCGGGGCCCGACACCGGCTCGGGCCCGTGGCCCAGCTCCGGCTCAGACCCGGGGCCCGGCCCCGGCCCGAGCTCGGACTCGGACTCGGACTCGGACTCGGGGCTCGGCTCGGGGCCGGGCTTCGGCGCGGGTTCGGGCTCCGGCGCGGTCGCCGCCTCGGGCCCGGAACTCAGCTCAGGCTCCAGCTCGGGCCCGGACCCCAGGGGCGGCTCCGGCTCCGGCTCAGGCCCGGGGCCCGGCCCCGGCCCGAGCGCGGACTCGGACTCGGGGCTCCGCTCGGGACGGAACTCGGGCCCCGTCCCCGCCCCCGACACCGCTCTGAGCGCGAGGAGCAGCGGTGCCACCGCCGGTTCGTGGCGCAGCGGGGTGTCCGCCGCGTCCGTCTCCACCGGGACGCCCGCCGAGGTGAGCGCGCGGCGGAGGGAGGGGAGGGAGGCCGCGGCGCGGGTGAGGACGGCCATGTCCTGCCAGGGGACGCCGTCCTCCAGGTGGGCGCGGCGCAGCAGGTCGGCGATGTTCTCGGCCTCCGCCGACGCCGTCGGGTACGTGTACGCCTCCGCTCCGCCCCCTTCCCGTACGGCCGTGAGGTCGCGGTGGGCGCGGACCTCGTCGGCCGGGAGCCGGGGCATCGGCATGCGCTGGGCGAGCAGCCGGGTCGCGTCGAGGAGGCGGGCTCCGGAGCGGCGCCCGGTGCGCAGGACGCGGACGTCCGCGCCGCCGAAGGTGGCGGGGAAGTCGAGGATGCCGTTCACGTCGGCGCCCCGGAAGGCGTAGATCGACTGGTCCGGGTCGCCGAAGGCGACGACCGTGCGGCGTCCGCCACCCGCGAGCGCGTGCAGGAGCCGGACCTGTGCCGGGTCGGTGTCCTGGTACTCGTCGACGTACACCGTGTCGTACGCGGGCAGGCTGACGTTCCCGGCGAGCAGTACGGCCCGGTGGACCAGTTCCGTGTAGTCGAGGACGCCCTGGAGGTCGAGGACGTCGAGGTACTCGGCGAGGAAACCGGCCGCCGCCTTCCAGTCCGGGCGGCCGACGCGCTCGGCGAAGCGGGCGAGCGCGTCCGGTCCGAGGCCCAGTTCGCGGGAGCGCGCGAGGACGGCCCGTACCTCGTCGGCGAAGCCCCGGGTGGTGAGGCAGGCGCGGAGTTCGTCGGGCCAGCTGATGCTGCCGAGGCCGCTCTTCCCCAGGTCGATGTGGCCGGCGAGGAGTTCCCGTACGGCGAGGTCCTGCTCGGGTCCGGAGAGCAGCCGCAGCGGTTCGGCGAAGAGTTCGGCGTCCTGGTGGGCGCGGATCAGGGCGTAGCAGTACGAGTGGAAGGTGGTGGCCTGCGGCGGGCGGCGGCCGCCGAGCCGGGCGGCCATGCGGTCGCGGAGTTCGACGGCGGCCTTGCGGCTGAAGGTGAGGACGAGGAGCCGTTCGGGATCGGCGCCCTGCTCCATCCGGGCGGCGACGGCCTCGACGAGGGTCGTGGTCTTGCCGGTGCCGGGTCCGGCGAGGACGAGAAGCGGTCCGCCGGTGTGGTCAACCACTTCCCGCTGGGTTGCGTCCAGCTGAGGGGGATCCAGCGGGGCCGGCGTGGTACGCACCAGTCGGTACGCGCCCGGGGTCCGCTGCCGTCCCGAACCCGGGTACGGCTGTCCCTGGTGCGACGGCGTACGCCGGGTGGTGGAGGAGGTACTCACGTGGGTCGCCGGTCCTGGTGGGAGTGGTGGTGCGGGTGAGGCGGCCGTCCGCCGCGGCCGGCCGCCGTGTGCGTCGGCCCGACGCCTCGGGAGACGCGAACGTCGACGTTACGCGAAACGGGCCGTCGCCGAGCCGTACTCCGCGCCCCGGTCCGTATAGCGCGGCCCCCGCCGGACGCCGGGCGCGCCCCGGCCGGCCCGCGCTCCCCGGGTCGGCGGGCTCAGGTGTGAGTTCCGTCCCAGCGGGCCCGCCGCATGTCGATCCTCGGCACGTGCCCCTCGGCCGCCGGGCCCGCGCCGCGCAGCGGGGTGCCCTCCTCGCGGTAGTGGCCGAGGGCCCTCAGCTCGTGGCCGGGCAGCAGCGTGCCGTCGGCGCGGACGACTCGCCACCAGGGTGCGGTCCCGCCGTACAGGGCCATCACCCGGCCCACCTGACGCGGCCCGCCCTCGCCCAGCCATTCGGCGACGTCGCCGTAGGTCATCACCCGGCCGGGCGGGATCCCGTCGGCGACGTCGAGCACCCGCTCCGCGTACTCGGGCAGTTCTCCGGTGTCCCCCACAGGTACCTCCATACTCATCCGCCCCATCGTGCCTCACCCCACCGACATGGCCCCGATGCCTCCGCGCGGCGGCTCTTCGTGCCACCATCGTGCGGGCGGTGACTGGTGATACGAGATCAAGAACGACACGACGCGCATGCAGAGACGGACATGGTGATGGGGCAGGACACTCATCCTCCGGAGGAGGGCAGGGCCGACCTGCCCGAGCGGGTCTCCGGCGACGAGCCGCTGCTCGCCGCCCGCGTCCACCGGCCCTCCGACCTGATGCGGCTGCTCTCCGGTCTCCTCGCCATCGGGCTCGTCATCGCCGTCGCCGCGGTCGCCCACGCCACGACCTCGGGCCTCGAGAAGGACATCAACGCGGGTGCCGGTGGCGCCCCGGACGTCTTCGTCAAGATCGCCGGTCTCGTCTCCTCCATCGCCGTCCTGCTCGTCCCCGTCGCCTTCGCCATCGAGCGGCTGATCAAACGCGACGGACTGCGCATCGCGGACGGCGTCCTCGCGGCCGTCCTCGCCCACGGCGTCACCCTCGCCACCGACCTCTGGGTCGCCCAGGCCGCGCCCGGCACGATCCAGGACGCGCTGACCCAGCCGCAGTCCGGCGGCGGGCTCACCGACCCGGTGCACAACTACCTGGCGCCGGTGATCGCCTACATGACCGCCGTCGGCATGGCCCGCAGGCCGCGCTGGCGGGTGTCGCTCTGGGTGGTGCTGCTGCTCGACGCGTTCACCATGCTGGTGGCCGGCTACACCACGGCGCTTTCCATCATCCTGACCGTCCTGATCGGCTGGACGGTGGCGTACGGCACGCTGTACGCGGTCGGCTCCCCCAACGTCCGGCCCACCGGGCAGACGCTCCTCGCCGGTCTGCGCCGGGTCGGCTTCCGCCCGGTCACGGCGCTCCGCGCCGAAGGCGTGCCCGACTCGGCGGACAGCGCGGACCGGGGCCGCCGCTACCTCGTGAACCTGGAGGACGGACCGCCGCTCGACGTCACCGTCGTCGACCGGGAGCAGCAGGCGCACGGCTTCTTCTACCGGGCGTGGCGGCGGCTCACCCTGCGGACGATCACCACCCGCCGCTCGATCGTGTCGCTGCGGCAGGCCCTGGAGCAGGAGGCGCTCCTCGCGTACGCGGCCATCGCCGCAGGGGCGAACGCGCCGAAGCTGATCGCCACCTCGGAACTCGGCCCGGACGCCGTGATGCTCGTGTACGAGCACATCGGCGGCCGCAGTCTGGACTCCCTCGACGACCACGAGATCACCGACGAGCTGGTCCGCAGCGCCTTCCGGCAGGTGCGGGCGCTCCAGTCGCGCCGGATCGCGCACCGCAGGCTCACGGGTGACGCGATCCTGGTGGATCGTTCCGGCAGGGTGATCCTCACCGATCTGCGCGGTGGCGAGATCGCCGCCGGGGATCTGGTGCTGCGGATGGACATCGCCCAGCTGCTCACCACCCTCGGTCTGCGGGTGGGAGCCGAGCGGGCCGTCGCCGCGGCCGTGCAGGTGCTCGGCCCCGACACCGTCGCCGACTGTCTGCCGCTGCTCCAGCCCATCGCGCTGAGCCGCTCCACGCGCGCGACGCTGCGGCGACAGGCCCGGGAGCGGTCGGCCCGGGAGCGGGAGGCCGTGCTCGCCGCGTCGGAGGCGGCCAAGCGCGAGCGGGAGCTGGCCAAGGCCCAGGCGGCGGAGGCCACGGCCGGTCCGACGACCGTGCGCGCCGAGACCAAGGCGGAGAAGAAGGCCGACAAGAAGGCCGACAAGCGGGCCCTCGACACGGCGCTCGACGAGGCCCGTGAGGAGGACCTGCTGGCCCAGATCCGACAGCAGGTGCTGCTGATCCGCCCGCAGGCCCCGGTGGAGCCGGTCCGGCTGGAGCGGATCAAGCCGCGGACCCTGATCAGCCTGATCGCCGGCGCGGTCGCCGCGTACTTCCTGCTCTCGCAGGTCGCCCGTACGCCGCTGTCGACGATCAGCCAGGCGGACTGGCGGTGGGTGGCGGCCGCGGTGCTGTTCTCCGCGCTCAGCTATGTGGCGGCGGCGATGAGCCTGCTGGGCTTCGTGCCCGAGCGGGTCGGGTTCTGGCGGACGGTGGTGGCGCAGGTCGCCGGATCGTTCGTGAAGATCCTCGCCCCCGCGGCGGTCGGCGGCGTCGCCCTGAACACCCGGTTCCTCCAGCGCGCGGGGGTACGGCCGGGGCTCGCGGTGGCGAGCGTCGGCGCCTCGCAGCTCTTCGGGCTCGGGGCGCACATCCTGCTCCTGCTCTCCTTCGGTTATCTGACGGGGACGGAGAAGTCGCAGTCCTTCACTCCGTCGCGGACGGTCATCGCCGGTCTTCTGACGGTCGCGGTGCTCGTCCTGGTGGTGACGGCCATCCCGTTCATGCGGAAGTTCGTGTCGACCCGGCTGCGGTCGCTCTTCGCGGGCGTGGTGCCGCGCATGCTGGACGTGCTCCAGCGCCCGATGAAGCTGCTCACCGGCATCGGCGGGATGCTGCTGCTCACCGGCTCGTTCGTGCTCTGCCTCGACGCCTCGATCCGGGCCTTCGGCCACGGCCACCAGTCGATCAGCTACGCGAGCGTGGCGGTCGTCTTCCTCGCGGGCAACGCCATCGGCTCGGCGGCGCCGACACCGGGCGGTGTCGTCGCGGTCGAGGGCGCGCTGACGCTCGGTCTGCTCGCGGTGGGCCTTCCCATCGAGGTCGCGACCCCGGCGGTCCTGCTGTACCGCCTGCTGACGCTGTGGATCCCGGTGCTGCCGGGCTGGCTCTGCTTCAACTGGCTGACGAGGCGCGAAGCGCTGTAAGCGGCCCGTCACGGCGGCACACCGCCACCCGCTTGGCCCTCCGTCCCGCGCGGGGGCCGGGGCGGCGGCACACGATGGTTCCATGCCGACCTCCGCCGCGCAGCGCGCCGCTCTGCTGATCGCCACCACCGTGCTGCTCGCCGCCGGGTGCTCGGGCGGGGGAGACACCTCGGCGGACGGGACGAGGCCGAGCGGCTCGGCCGGGTTCGCCGCGCTGACGGGGCAGAACCTGGCCTGGGCGCCGTGCCCGGCGCCTTCCGCCGCCGAGGGCGGCGGGGAGGCGCCCGCCCCACTCCCGGGCGGCACCGCCTGGGAGTGCTCCTTCCTCCAGACGCCGCTCGACTGGTCGGTGCCGGAGGGCGAGACCATCGAGCTCGCGCTCATCCGGGCCCGTGCCCGTGACAAGGACCGGCGGATCGGTTCGCTCGTCTTCAACTTCGGCGGGCCCGGCGGCTCCGGCATCGCCGCCCTTCCCGGCTTCGCCGAGAAGTACGAGACCCTGCGCGGCCGCTACGACCTGGTCTCCTTCGACCCGCGCGGGGTGGGTCGCAGCGACCCCGTCGAGTGCGCGACCGACAAGGAGCTCGACGCCTACTACGCGCTGGACTTCACGCCCGACGACCAGGCCGAGGAGCGGACGCTATCGGACGCGCAGAAGAAGTACGCGGCCGGCTGCGAGAAGGACGCCGGCCGGGCCCTGCCGCACGTCGGCACCGAGAACGCCGCCCGGGACCTGGACCTGGTGCGCCAGGTCCTCGGGGACGACAAGCTGCACTACTTCGGCATCTCGTACGGAACGGAACTCGGCGGTGTCTACGCCCATCTGTTTCCGGACAACGTGGGCCGGGCCGTCTTCGACGCCGTCGTCGACCCGGACGCCGGCGTCGAGGACGGCGCGCTCGGCCAGGCGAAGGGGTTCCAGCTGGCCCTCGACAACTTCGCCCGGGACTGTGTGGACCGGGGCGACGAGTGCGCCCTGCCCGGCACGAGCGTCGCCCAGATCGAGTCGTTCGTCACGGACCTCCTGGCGGCGCTCGACAAGGACCCGATCCCGGGCATCGGCGACCGCGAGCTCACCCAGACGCAGGCCACCAACGGCATCGCGCAGGCCCTGTACTCCAAGGAGTTCTGGACGTATCTGGAGCAGGGGCTCGAAGCGGCCGACGGCGGCGACGGGGCTCTGCTCCTGTCGTTCTCCGACTCGATGAACGGGCGCGGCCAGAACGGCTCCTACAGCAACATCCAGGCCGCCAACGCCGCCATCAACTGCGTGGACTTCAAGGAGCGCTACACCCTCGGCCAGGCGAAGGAGCGGCTCGGCGAGTTCCGTGAGGCCTCCCCGGTCTTCGGCGACTACATGGGCTGGGCCCTCTCCAGCTGCTCGCAGTGGCCGGTGGCCGGGACCTGGGACCACCCGGACGTGTCCGCGCCCGGTTCGGCGCCGATCCTGGTGGTCGGCAACACCGGCGACCCGGCCACGCCGTACGCGGGCGCCCGGTCGATGGTGCAGGCGCTGGGCCAGGGCGTCGGCGTGGAGCTGACGTACGAGGGCGAGGGCCACGGCGCCTACAACAGCGGCAACGCGTGTGTGAAGAGGGCGGTCGACGCGTACCTCCTGGACGGCAAGGTCCCGTCCTCGGGGACGGTCTGCACGTAGCCGCCCCGGGCTCCGCCCCGCCGCCGCCCGGACACCCGCCCCGCCTAGGATGGCCGCCTTGCCGGGATCCTGGGGGAACGCATGTCCATACGTGTACGCATGACGGTGCTGGCGGTGGCCGGGGCACTGATCGCCGGCTGCACGGGCACGGAGGACGCCGCACCCGGCCCCTCCTCGGCCCCGCCGAGTGCCGGAGACGCCAAGCCCTCGGCCCCCTCCTCCTCCGCCTCCGCGAAGGCCTTCCCCCCGCTCCCCGGCCCCCTCACCGGACAACGTCCCGCCTGGAAGCGGTGCCCGGCGCCCGAGGGCGGACAGCGGCCCGGCACGCAGTGGCGGTGCGCGACGGTGACGGTGCCGGTGGACTACGCGAAGCCCGACGGCGCCACCCTCCCGATCGCCCTCATCCGCAAGGAGGCGACCGACGAGCGGGACCGCGTCGGCTCCCTCCTCTTCAACTTCGGCGGCCCCGGCGCCTCCGGGGTCGCGATGCTGCCGCAGCTGGAGGAGGAGTACCGGTCGCTCGGCGAGCGCTACGACCTGGTCGGCTTCGACCCGCGGGGCGTGGGCCGCAGCGCCGGCGTCGTCTGCCGGACCGACGCCGAACAGGCCGCAGCCGAGGCCTCCGTCGACCTCACCCCGGACTCGGCGGCGGAGGAAGCCGCGTACCTGAAGGACAGCGCCGACTTCGGCGCCGGGTGCGCCCGCCGCTCCGCCCCCCTCCTCCCCCACACCACGACCAGCGCCACCGCCCGCGACCTGGACCTGATCCGGCAGGTCCTCGGGGACGACAGGCTCCACTACTTCGGCATCTCGTACGGGACCCAGCTCGGCGGCACGTACGCCCACCTCTTCCCGGGGAACGTGGGCAGGCTCGTCCTGGACGCGGTCGTCGACCCGACCGCCGACGCCGTCGGGCACGCCCGGCACCAGACGATCGGCTTCCAGCGGGCCCTGGACAGCTACCTGAGGAGCACCGGCCAGGACCCGAAGACCGGGACCGAACGCATCTCGCGGCTGCTGCGGAAGCTCGACCGGGCCCCGCTGACGGTCGGCGAGCGGCGGCTCACCGAGGGCCTGGCGCTCACGGGCATCGCGGTCACGCTGTACGGGCAGGCCAACTGGCCCTTGCTGACGGAGGCCCTGGCCGAGGCGGAGCAGGGGCGCGGCGGCGCTCTGCTCCGGCTCGCCGACTACTACAACGACCGGGACGAGAAGGGCCGTTACTCCACGCAGTCGCACTCCCAGCGGGCCATCTCCTGCGCCGACTCCAGCGAACGCCGGACGGCCGCGCAGGCGAAGGCGCTTATCCCCGAATTCCGTCGGCTCTCCCCCGTGTTCGGCGCGTTCCTCGCCTGGGACACGGCCGGGTGGTGCGCGGACTGGCCGGTGAAGGGCGAGCGGGTCACCCCGGAGGCGAGTGCCCCCGGCGCCGCCCCCGTGCTCGTCGTCGGGACGACGGGCGACCCGGCCACCCCGTACGAGGGCGCGGAGAGGATGGCGGAGGAACTCGGGGCCGGGGTCGGCGTCCTGGTCACCAACAAGGGTGAGGGGCACGGCGCCTACGGCACCTCGCCGTGTGTGACGCGGACGGTCGACGCGTACCTCCTGGACGGGAAGGTCCCGGCGTACGGCACGACCTGCTGAGCCCACGGCACAGGGCCCGGACCTCGCGACGAGGTCCGGGCCCTGTGCCGTGCGTCGTCTAGTAGATCGGCTTCTCGGGCTCGATCTGATGGACCCAGCCGATCACGCCGCCGCCGACGTGGACCGCGTCCGCGAAGCCCGCGGACTTGAGCACCGCGAGGACTTCCGCACTGCGGACACCCGTCTTGCAGTGCAGGACGATCCGCTTGTCCTGCGGGAGGTCCTGGAGGGCCGTGCCCATCAGGAACTCGTTCTTCGGGATCAGGCGCGCGCCCGGGATCGAGACGATCTCGTACTCGTTCGGCTCGCGGACGTCGATGATGTCGATGCTCTCGCCCTCGTCGATCCACTCCTTGAGCTGCTTCGGAGTGATCGTGGAGCCGAGCGCCGCCTCCTGCGCCTCCTCGGACACGACGCCGCAGAAGGCCTCGTAGTCGATGAGCTCGGTGACGGTCGGGTTGTCGCCGCAGACCGCGCAGCCCGGGTCCTTGCGGACCTTGACCTGGCGGTACTGCATCTCCAGGGCGTCGTAGATCATCAGTCGGCCGACCAGCGGGTCGCCCACCCCGGCGAGCACCTTGATGGCCTCGGTGACCTGGATGGAGCCGATGGACGCGCACAGCACGCCCAGGACGCCGCCCTCGGCGCAGGAGGGGACCATGCCCGGCGGCGGGGGCTCCGGGTAGAGGCAGCGGTAGCAGGGGCCGTACTCGGACCAGAAGACCGACGCCTGGCCGTCGAAGCGGTAGATCGAGCCCCACACGTACGGCTTGTTCAGCAGCACGCAGGCGTCGTTGACCAGGTAGCGGGTGGCGAAGTTGTCCGTGCCGTCGACGATCAGGTCGTACTGGCCGAAGATCTCCATCACGTTCTCGGCTTCGAGCCGTTCCTCGTGAAGGACGACGTTCACGTACGGGTTGATGCCGAGCACGCTGTCGCGCGCCGAGACCGCCTTGGAGCGGCCGATGTCGGCCTGGCTGTGGATGATCTGGCGCTGGAGGTTCGACTCGTCGACCTCGTCGAACTCCACGATGCCGAGCGTGCCCACGCCGGCGGCGGCCAGGTACATCAGCGCCGGCGAGCCGAGGCCACCGGCGCCGACACACAGCACCTTGGCGTTCTTCAGCCGCTTCTGCCCGTCCATCCCGACGTCCGGGATGATCAGGTGGCGGGAGTACCTGCGGACCTCGTCTACGGTGAGCTCGGCAGCCGGCTCGACCAGGGGTGGCAGCGACACGGGGACTCCGGTTGTCGGTATGTCAGTACGGTTGTTCTCCCCGTAACACTGCCACGCCCCTTCTCATTCCGAGACACCCGGTCCGATACGCGAGACGATTTCGTCCCAGTAGCCGGGCAGCGAGTGGAATGCGGCGGTCTGTCCCGGCGCCGCCGTCCGGTCGGTGAAGAAGATCGTCCCGGCCCCCTGCCAGCGGGCGATCCGCAGCGCCTCGTCGAGGTGGGTGCGCGGGACCCCGTGCACGAGGTGGACGAACTTCGTCTCCGTGTACGCGGCCGTCCACTCGGCCACCTGCGACCAGCGGTAGTCCACCCAGGCGCCGGAGAAGGTCACCAGCTGGTCGGCGGTCTCGGCGTACCCCGGATGGGGATGGGTGCCGTGACCGAGGACGAGGTGGGCCTCGCCGCCGAGGACCGCCTCCAGGGTCGCGGTGACCCGCCGCACCCCGGCCAGGTCCGCCCGGTCCGCGGGGCAGCGGTCCAGGTAGTAGCCGTCCACCTTGTACCAGTCGAGGAATCGGTGGGCGTCGGAGACCAGCTCCCCGAACGGCCGGGAGCCGTAGGCCGCGTCCAGGTGCCCGAGGACCCTCACCCCGGCGTTGCGGAGCCTCCCCGCCGCCTCCAGGCAGTGCGGGTCGGGGCGGCTGCCCGGCCCCTCCGCCACGTTGAGCACCGCCCAGTGCAGCGGGGTGCCCGGTCGGGTCAGCTCGCCCCACTCGACCGGGGCGAGCAGCGGGTGGGCGTAGCCGGGAACGCCCACCCCGAGGGCCTGGACCGCCCCCGTCGCCGTGCTCGTCGTCAGATGCGACACGCCGCCTCCATCCAGATGTCGGCGAGGGACTCCTCCAGGTTGATCCGGGGCCGCCAGCCGAGCCGGTCGCGGGCGGTGCGGACGTCGGCCTGCTGCCAGGGGCCGCAGCCGTCGGGGTACGGGTAGGGGGCGGAGGCCAGCTGGTCGGCGATGGTCCCCTCGCTGCGGGGGGCGCCGATCATGGGGCGCTGCGGCATGCCGTGCGGGGCGTCCAGCTCGTGCAGGTTGCCCGCGTAGCCCGCGACCCTGGCCAGGACGGCGGCCGCGTCACGGAGCCGGACGGCACGGCCGGTGGCGATGTTCACGACGCCCTGGGCGGCGGAGAGCGAGGCCGCGTGGACGGCCCGCGCCACGTCCCGTACGTCGACGAAGTCCCGCTGCACCCCGAGGCCGCTGAGCTTGAGCTCCCCGTCCCCGGCCTGCATGGCCCGGCGCATCGCCTCGGCGAGCCGGCCGAGGGGCGAGCCGGCGGGTGTGCCGGGGCCCACGGGCGAGAACACCCGGAGCACGACGGCGTCGAGCCCCGACCCGAGGACGAGTTCGGTCGCCGCCAGCTTCGACACGCCGTACGGGCCACCGGGGCGCGGTACGGCGTCCTCGGCGGTGGAGGCGCCGGGCTGGCTCGGCCCGTACTCCGAGGCGCAGCCGACCTGGACGAGCCGGGCGCCGCAGCCGCTGCGGCGCAGGGCCTCGCAGACGGTGGCGACGGCGACCGTGTTGTGCCGGGTCAGGTCGCGGGCGCCGCCGCGGGTGGCGCCCGCGCAGTTCACGACGACGCCGGGGTGGACGGCGTCGAGGAAACGGGTCAGCGCGCCGGGGCTGCCGGACGCGAGGTCGAAACGCACGTCGGCGTCGTCGCCCCGGCCGAGCGCGGTGAGGTGCACGGCCGGGTCGGCGAGCAGCCGGTCGGCGACGAAGCGCCCGATGAAGCCGTTGGCTCCGAGCAGGAGCACCCTCATCGTGCGCCCCCTACGTGCCGACCGGCCGGTGCTGGGGGTTGCGGGGTCATGGTCTTCGGTCTCCTTGCGGGGTGGTGGAGGTGTCGGGGCACGCCCGCGGCGTCGGCTCCGCGGGTGCGCGGGGTGGTCACGGGGCGCTGTGGGCCGAGGCCCGGGCGAGGGCGCCGGTCGCGTGGGCCAGCAGGCCGAGCGCGGCGGCGCCGCAGACGAGGGTGGGTACGGCCCCGGGGCCCCAGGCGTCGACGACGGCGCGCACCGGTGCGGCGAGCGCGTCGAAGCCGGGGACGGGGACGCGGGCGGCGAGGACGCTCGCGAGGGCGAGGGCCTCCGCCGCGCCGGCGGCGGCGAGGGCGGCCGTGGCCGTCTCGGGGAAGCCGTGGACGGTGAGGAGCCGGGCGAACAGCAGGAGCGCGCCGAGGGCCAGGGCCCCGGAGCTGAACCCGGTGAGCGCGAGCAGGCCGGTGAGGGCGAGGAGCTGGAGGGTCACGGTGCCGAGGAGCAGCGGCCGGACGGCGGCGGCGAAGTCGGCGAGCCCCCGGCTGTCGGCGATCCTGCGGCGCGCCCGGATCGCGAAGAGCCGGGCGCACCAGGCGGCGGGGGCGACGGCGAGGGCGAGGCCGAGGAGTGGGCGGGGTGTCAGGTCCCAGGGGCCGTCGGGGCCGCCGCTGAGCACCTGTGTCAGCAGTCCGTCGCCGCAGACCGCGTACGCGAGGAGCCACAGGGCCCAGAGACCGGCGGCGGGCACGGTGCCGCCGTCGGGGGCGCGGAGGGGGCCGCGCCGGACGGCGAACAGGAGGGCGCCCCCGAGCAGCAGGGCGCCGGTCACGCCGACCGCGAAGCGCGCGGGCCCGTGGGTGACGGCGAGCCCGATGCCGGTGAGGGCGGCGGCGGCCCCGGGGGTGAGAACGGCGAGCACCCACGCGTCCGTGCGGGGCGCCGGCGGTGCGGGGGCCGGGTCGGGCTCCCCGCCGCGGGGCACGCGCGCGTACAGCTCCTCGGCGAGCGAGAAGACGTCCCGGTGCCGGAACCGCGCGGCGGTCCGGTCGGTGAACCCCTGGGCTTCGAGCCCGGCGGCGATCTCCAGCGGATCGACGGCCCGCGCGCACAGCTCCCGGTGCCGGTGCATGAGCACCTTGACGGGATCGGCGTTCCCCCGCCGGGCACGGGGGGCGGCGGCGGGCGCACGACCGGACGCACCGGCCGGGGCGATGCGGTCGGCCGGGGCGGCCGGGGAGGTGCGGTCGGCCGATGCGGTGCGGTCGGCCGGGGCGACCGGGGCGGTCGACGCGCCGGCGGTACGGGGGACGGGGCCGCCCCCATCGTGGGCGGCCGTGCCGGTGGCGGGAGCCTGCGGCACCGCGGGGGCCGGGTCCCAGGCGGACGCCGGGTCCGGCGCGGAGGCGGCGCCGGGAGCGGGAGCGGGGTCCGGGGCGAGGACCGGGACCCATGCGACGACCGGGTCCGGGGCGGAAGCCTGGACCGGCGCGGAAGCCTGGACCGGCGCGGAAGCCGGGTCCGGCGCGGAGGCAAGGCCAGGGGTGGGAACCGGGTCCGGGGCGAAGACCGGACCCGGGGCCTTGGCGGGCGCCGGGGCCTCGGCGGGCGCCGGAACCAGGGCGGAGGCCGGCGTCAGCGCCGAGGCCTGGTCCGGGGCCTCGACAGGAGCCGGGGGCAGCGCGGAGACCTGGACCGGCGCCTGGGAGGGAGCCTGGCCCTGGGCGGGAGCCTGGGCCTGGGCGGGAGCCTGGGCCTGGGCGGGAGCCTGGCCCTGGGCGGGAGCCTGGCCCTGGGCGGGAGCCTGGACCGGGGCGGGAGCCTGGCCCTGGGCGGGAGCCTGGACCGGCGCGGGAGCCCGGTCCGGCCCGTGGACCCGGTCCCGCCCGTAGGCATCGGTCGGCCCGTCGGCCTCGTTCGGTACGGAAGGCCGGGCCGGAGCGGTCGGTGCCCGTGTGGGGGCTATCCCGGGCGGAGGGGGGTCTTCCGGGGCGCGGGCGTCCAGAGTTCCGTCGGGGCGGGGGGTCAGGGCGGGGGCGCCGAGGAGGGCTTCGGAGCGGGCGTCCCAGGCTCCGGGGCTCGTGGGGGCGGCGGAGCCGCGCATGGGGGTGCCTCCTTCAGGCATCGGGGGCTCCTGTCCCGGCGGCCACGGCCTTGTGCGCCCAGCTGCCCGGGACGTGCGCCTCGGCGGGGTGGGCGAAGAGCGCGCCGTCCCCGGGGCGGTGGCGCACCGGCGCGTGGGAGAGGAGCTCCAGGTAGATACCGCGGAACGCGGCGAGGTTCTGCTCGACGGTGAAGAGTTCGAGCGCGCGGGCGCGGGCCGCGGCGCCCAGGCGGTGCCGGCGTTCGGGGTCGCGCAGCAGCGCGAGGCAGGCGTCGGCGAGCGCCCGGGGGTTGCGCGGGGGGACGACGAGGCCCGTGCCGCCGATGATCTCGACGACCGCGCCGACGTCGGTGGAGACGGTGGCCCGTGCGCAGAACATCGCTTCGACGAGTCCGGCGGGGAAGCCCTCGACGACGCTGGACAGGACGACGACCGCGCCGGACGCGTAGGTGTCCTCCAGGGTGGGCGCCTCGGGGCCGCCGAGTTCCTCGAAGGTGACCGGGTTCTCGCCGACGGCGTGCGCCCCGGCGGCCTCGTCGGGGAAGAGCTGGGCGGCGAGCCCCTTGCAGTGGCCGAGGTACGCGTCGGCCTCCGGCTCGCGGACGGGGACGGCGACGATCCTCAGCCGTGCGTCGGGCTGCCGGGCGCGGACCTCCGCGAAGGCGTGCAGCAGGGCGATGAGGTCCTTGGCGGGTTCCACCCGGCCGACCCAGACGAGGGTGGTGGGGTCGCCGCTCGTCTCGTCCTCGCCGACCTCGGCGAACCGGTCGGCCGCCATGCCGGGGTGGACCGTGCGGATCCGGGCCCGGTCGGCGCCGCACCTCTCCTGCCAGCGGCGGGCGTGGGTGTTGCCGGGGGTGAGCAGCGCGGCCTGCCCGTAGACCTCGGCGGCGAGCCGGCCGTGGAGGGCGGCGAGCAGGGTGCGCAGGGGGGCGGAGCGGTCGGTGGCGGCGGAGAGGTAGTGGGAGCGGAGCCGTACTCCGTATTCCGTGACGAGCAGCGGGGCCCCGAAGAAGCGTTTGGCCAGGAGGCCGGGGAGGGCGGTGGTGCCTCCGGCGGCGGCGTGGCAGAGGTCGGCGGCACCGAGCGTGTCGTCCGTGTACCAGTCGAGGGACAGGGGACGCAGGGTGCGGGCGAGGTGCTCGGCGAAGGCGAGGTGGTCGGGGAGTCCCGCGGCGGCCGCGCCACGGCGTGCGCCGGGCGCACGGCAGGCGGATTCGAGGGCGCGGACGGCGTCGTCGGAGCGGAGCGCGCCGGGCAGCCCGCCGCGTTCGCGGGCGAGTGCGGCGAGGGCGTAGAGCCCGGTGGCGAAGGCGCTCTGACCGAGGGACGCGCCCCCGGCGGCGTGCTCCGTCACCCGGGAGCCGCTGGTGGCGTCGTCCTCCGTGCAGAGGCCGACGGCCAGCTGGTGGAAGGCCTCGGTGAAGCGGCGGCGTTCCCGCCGGCCGTAGACGCGGCGCGTGGCCCGGTCGCCGAACGCGGTCCGTTCGAGGAGGGTGACGCCCGTCGGGGCGGCGTCGGTCCCGAGGTCGGCGGCGCGCGCCACCCGCGCGTTCGGGGGGAGCGGGCGCGGGGTACCGGAACCGCCGACGGCGTAGAGGTCGAACCGGTGCTGCCCGAGTCCGCGCACGAGGCGGTCGCACCAGATTCCGGACTCACCGTCGGCGTACGGGTAGCCACCCTCCGCGAGCAGTCCGATCCGCACGAGCTCACCCCCGATCTCCCTTGACGACAGCCACCGTTGGTCCGGTGACCCGCAGCGGGACGAACGTAAGCGGAGACACCGGTGGTGGGGGGGGCGGGGGTGGCGGCGGACGCCCCCACGTGGGGAGCTGTCGATCTAAACTAAACAGCCCGGGGGCAGGA
>NZ_JBHXSA010000010.1:25094-252646 GCF_042716475.1 Streptomyces sp. NPDC058671
GCCTCGGCCTGGCTGCCGTCCCCGGCCACCGCGATGATCGAGCGGCGCCGGGGCGGCGGGCGCCCCCCCCCCCCCACCACCGGAAGGGGTGAATGCACGTAACTTTCCCGACCCGGTCGCGTTCTGTCGCGCTAAGCGGCGGACCGGTCACGCAGGGTCAGGCCTGGGTCGGGGCCGGCCGACCGGTGCTCGCCCGGTGCTCGGCCGGTACTCAACTGCCCGGATAGACCCACGGGTTGGCCCGGCACTTGATGCCGCCGATGTCGAGGGACTTCGTCTGCTGCTGCATCACGGGGGCGAGCGCGCCCGGGGTGCTGCAGTTCACGTGGCCGTGGCCGAGCCGGTGTCCGACCTCGTGGTTGATGAGCATCTGGCGATAGGCGAGCATCGCCTTGGGGCCGAAGGTCTCGGAGCCCTGGGCCCAGCGGAAGGCGTTGATCATCACGCGGTCCGTGGCGGCCGAGTCGCAGGACACGTTGTCGATCGTGGTGTCGAGACCGGACTTCGCGCACCAGGTGCCGGTGGTGCCGGGGCTGGCGAGCGTGAGCACGAAGTCGGGCTCTCCACTGGAGACGCGTTCGAAGGTCATCGCGCCCCGGCCGGCCCAGCTGCGCGGGTCGTTGAGGGTCTTGAACACGGTCGCCGTGAAGAGCTCCTGGTCGAGGCCGAGTCCTTCCTCGATGTCGATCCGGTAGCGGACCAGACGCCCCTTGCCCGGCGCCTTCTGGCGGCCCGGCACGGCCTTGAACTCGCCGGAGCCCTTCAATTTCGGGTCGATCGGGAACTGGCGGGCGATCAGCTGCTCGTACGTCGGCGCCGGGGGCTTCACGGGTGCCGGGCGCGTCGGGGCGGCCCGCTCCTCGGAACGGGACGCGGTGCTGTCGTCGACCGCCCGGTCGGCCGGCTGTTCGGCGGCGCGGGTGGCGGCCGTGGCGCTCCCCCGGTCGGTGACCTGGCCGGTGACGATGACGGCGAGGACGGTGGCGATGGCGGCGGCCGCGACACCGGTGAGGGTGCGGCCCATGCCACCGAGGCCGGTCGGCGCGTCCGCCTCGGGATCGTCCTCGTGGCGGGGCCCGGGAATGAACGGCGCCTGGGAACGGTCCGCTTCGGGCTCGGCGGCCCGTCGGCGCGAACCGTGCCGGTGGCCGTACGGCTGGGGCGTCGGCGCGGAGCTCTCGTCGTGCTGCGGATGCCCGCCCCGCACGGTGGACCCGAAGACGGGCGTGCCGTGCGCCGGGGTGCCCGGGGTCCCGTGGGCCGGGGTGTCGCGGACCCCCCCGCCGTAGGAGGGGGCCGGGTGGGCGGGAGTGCCGTGCGCCGGCGTGCCGTACACGGGCGTCCCGTGCGCCGGGGTGCCGTACACAGGCGTCCCGTGCGCGGGCGTCCCGTACGCCGGGGTTCCGGCCGTCTCCTGGCCGCCGCCCCCGCCCGTCGTCCTGCGGCGTCGCCCGGGACCGGGCGCGCGCCCGGCCGCCTGGCTCGCCGTTCCGGGCGTTCCCGGCGTCGCCGGTGCCCGACCGGCCGCCGTCTGCTGACCGGTGTCCGCCACCGAGGGCGCTGAGCCCTTGCGACTATGTCGTCCCACGCCCCGGATCAGCTCCCGCCGTGATCGACGATCAGGTCCCGGGCGGCCTGGGCGACCGTCTCGGGGTACTCCATCATCGCCACGTGCCCCGCCTCGGGAAGGGTGAGGAGGCGCGAGCCGTGGAAGGCGGCCGCCGCCTTCCGGGCCGTACGGAACGAGACGAGCTGGTCGCGCGCGCCGTAGACCAGGAGCGTGGGCGCGAGGACCCGCTCGGCCTGCCGCCACAGCCCGTGCTGGCCGCCGAGCGTATACGCGTCGACGATTCCGCGCGAGGAGCGGGCCATCGCGTCCCAGAAGTAGGGGAGCGCCAGGCGCCGCTCCATCTCCTCGACCGCGTGCTGGAGGCCCTCGTCGGTGACCCGGCCCGGGTCTCCGTAACAGAGGGCGAGAACACCGCGGACCCGCTGCTCGGCCGTCCAGTCCTTGGTGAGCCTCGCGAAGAACGAGGCGACGCCCGGCACCGCGAGCAGCGCGGTGGGCCAGGCCGTGCGCCGGGCCCGCAGGTCGGGCAGGGCCGGTGAGACCAGGGTGAGGGTGCGGACCAGGTCGGGGCGGACGGCGGCGACGCGGGTGGCGACGGCGCCGCCGAGCGAGTTGCCGAAGAGGTGGACCGGACCGCGCCCCGTCGAGTCGAGGAGCCGGATCACCGCGCGGGCGTGGCCGGTGACCGAGTAGTCGCCGTCGTCGGGCGGCGGCGAGACGCCGAAGCCGGGCAGGTCGACGGCCTCGCCGTCCACGAGGTCCGCGAGCAGCGGCATCAGGGCGGACCAGTTCTGTGAGGAGCCGCCGAGGCCGTGGACGTACAGCGCGGGCGGCAGACCGGCCACGGAGCCCGGCCGGGCGCGCACGCTGAGGGTGAGTCCGGGCAGCGACACGGAGCGCAGCTCCTCGCCGTCGGCGACCCGCACGGCGCGGGTGGTGCGCGGCTCGGACGGTTCGGCGGCGGTCCGGGTTCCCGGCAGCTCGGTCGACGACATGGCCGCAATATTACGAGACGATCACGTGCCGGGCGGTGTGGGTGCGGTCACAAGTGCGTGTGCGGCGGGGCGCATGTACTCCTAGGCTCGGGAGAGAGGGCCAGGGAGAGGACCGCGACCCGCGCGTGCAGGAGGGAACCGCATGACTGTCGATCCGACCGAGCCGGACACGTTCACCGAGGAGGAGGTCGATGTGCTGGAGGAGGAGGTCCCGGAGGCCGACGCCGCCGAACAGCACACCGAACTGCAGCCGCGCGAGGACGAACCGCTCACCCACGTCGAGCGTGACTCGGCGAACGAGGCCGACGCGTCCGAACAGGCTCGCGTGGTCACCCTGGACGAGGACGACTACCGCTGATTTGTTCGGTTTAATCTTGAATCGCCTGTCGACCAGGGCGTCCGGTCCATGAAATTCTGCGTTCGCACCGCGCACAGCCGGGTTACCCAAAAGTACGATGGCGACGCGTGCGACAGCGCGTACGGATCGATTGTGGGAGGCCGCGTGAGCGCCATCGAGCAGACAGAGGCAGCACGCCCTCGGGGCACGCGCCTGCCGCGACGTGCCCGACGGAACCAGCTCCTCGGCGCGGCCCAGGAGGTCTTCGTCGCCCAGGGGTACCACTCGGCCGCGATGGACGACATCGCCGAGCGCGCGGGCGTCAGCAAGCCGGTGCTCTACCAGCACTTCCCCGGGAAGCTGGAGCTCTACCTGGCCCTCCTCGACCAGCACTGCGAGTCCCTCCTGCTCGCGGTGCGCACGGCCCTCGCCTCCACCACCGACAACAAGCTGCGGGTCGCGGCCACGATGGACGCCTACTTCGCCTACGTCGAGGACGAGGGCGGCGCCTTCCGGCTGGTCTTCGAGTCCGACCTCACGAACGAGCCGGCCGTACGCGAGCGCGTGGACCGGGTGAGCCTGCAGTGCGCCGAGGCGATCTCCGACGTGATCGCCGAGGACACCGGGCTCTCCAAGGACGAGTCGATGCTGCTCGCCGTGGGCCTCGGCGGCGTCTCCCAGGTCGTCGCCCGCTACTGGCTGTCGAGCGAGTCCGCCATCCCCCGCGACAAGGCGGTCGGCCTGCTGACCTCGCTCGCCTGGCGCGGCATCGCCGGCTTCCCGCTCCACCCGGTGGACGGGCAGCTGAGCGCCGAGGGCCACTGAGCATTCCCGTCGGCTGTTCGCTCCTGGCGTGCGCCCGCCGAACCGTACGGGTCCCCTCACCGGGCTAATGTGTGCAGCGTACGGCGCGGAAAGATCGCGCAACGCTGACCGTTCGGAGGGACATAGCCGTGGAGGTCAAGATCGGCGTGCAGCACGCACCCCGGGAGATCGTTCTGGAGAGCGGGCAGTCCGCCGAGGAGGTGGAGCGCGCCGTCGCCGACGCGCTGGCCGGCAAGGCGCAGCTGCTCAGCCTCTCGGACGAGAAGGGCCGCAGGGTCCTCGTCCCGGCCGAGAAGATCGCGTACGTGGAGCTCGGTGAGCCCACCGTGCGCCGGGTGGGTTTCGGCACGCTCTGAACCCAGGATCTACGGGGAAGGCCCGGCGGACCGTCTCGGTCCGCCGGGCCTTTCGCGTCACCGTATGTCCACGTCAGGGCGTATCTGAGGATTGTGTTCCGGAACGCAGGGGTAGGAAGTCCCCGACCGCAACACCCGCCCCGCAGCACCCGCGAGGTGATCCGCAGTGTTCCTGGAAGCCCTCGGTTCCGCCCTGCTCGGTTTCGCCCTGGCATGGGTCGCCGTGCAGCAGCTCGCCGACCGCCTCCCCGCCCGGGGGAGAGTCCTCGCCACCGGGACGCTCGGCGGGGTGTTCGGCGCGCTCGTGACCCACGGGGCGCTCGGCCCCGGCCACTTCCTCGCCACCCTGATCGGCGCGGTGGCCGTGGCGGCCGTGCTGCTCTCGCTGCTGATCCGCCCGGCCTCCCGCCGACTGCGCCGATCAGCCGCGGCGTGACCGGCGCCGCCCGTCCCCTCGTACGCCGATCCGTCGTTACGCGGCCAGGCCGAGCGCGGCCATGCGCTTGGTGTGCGCCTCGGTGATCCGGGAGAACATCCGGCCGACCTCCGCGAGGTCGAAGCCGTCCGCCACCCCGCCGACCAGCATCGTCGACAGCGCGTCGCGCTCGGCGACCACCCGCTGGGCCTGCGAGAGCGCCTCCCCCATCAGCCGGCGCGCCCAGAGCGCGAGCCGTCCGCCGACCCTCGGGTCCGCGTCGATCGCGGCGCGGACCTTCGCCACCGCGAAGTTGCCGTGGCCGGTGTCGTCGAGCACGGAGAGGACGAGCCCCCGCGTGTCCGAGTCGAGGCGTGCCGCGACCTCGCGGTAGAAGTCGCTGGCGATCGAGTCGCCGACGTACGCCTTGACCAGGCCCTCCAGCCAGTCCGACGGCGCGGTCTGGCGGTGGAAGTCGTCGAGCGCCTTGGCGAAGGGCTCCATGGCGGAGGTCGGCTCGGCGTCCACGGCGGTGAGCCGGTCCCGCAGCCGCTCGAAGTGGTGGAACTCGGCCGAGGCCATCTTCGCCAGCTCCGCCTTGTCCGCGAGGGTCGGCGCCAGCTTGGCATCCTCGGCGAGCCGCTCGAAGGCCGCGAGCTCGCCGTAGGCAAGGGCGCCGAGGAGGTCGATCACGGCGGCGCGGTACTGCGGCTCGGCGGATGCCGTGGCCCAGTCATTTGCGGCGATCCCGGTGGGTGTGGCGTTGTCAGGCGTCTCCATGGACCGCACAATAGCCCGCTCGCGCACGGGGGAAGGCGCTGGTCAGTCAGTGTGACCGTGCCCTCATCGCCATTTCTCCCAACACACATGCGCGATTCCGGGGTACAGTGATAAAGCGCCTGCTGAGGATGCGGACATGCTTTCGCACGTTCGGACGTATCCGGTGGGCCGACGCATGAATGAGGATGCCCGGTCGGTGGCCCGATCGGCTCCGGCCCGACAGCCCTTCCGGCGGACCCCGCGGAAGGGTCACCCTCAGCGGTTCGACGCTCGAGCGACGGCAGTGGTCCCGTGTCACCCGGCAGTGATCTTCCCGATCCCACCGGAAGTGTCCCGGCACGGTACGACCCCCTTCGTTCGCCTCGCGCCGCGTCTCACAGAAGAGGCAGCACCCTGACTACGACTTTCCGAGACCTCGGAATCCTCCCTGAGACCGCCGAGGCCCTTGAGGCCGTCGGCATCGTCAACCCCTTCCCCATCCAGGAGATGACGCTCCCGGTCGCCCTCACCGGCACCGACGTCATCGGCCAGGCCAAGACCGGCACGGGCAAGACCCTCGGTTTCGGCCTGCCGATCCTGCAGCGGGTCACCGTCCCCTCCGACGTCGAGGCCGGCCGGGCGAAGCCCGAGCAGCTGACCGACGCCCCGCAGGCACTCGTCGTCGTCCCCACCCGCGAGCTGTGCCAGCAGGTCACCAACGACCTGCTGACCGCCGGCAAGGTGCGTAACGTCCGCGTGCTCGCCATCTACGGCGGCCGGGCCTACGAGCCCCAGGTCGAGGCGCTGAAGAAGGGCGTCGACGTCATCGTCGGCACCCCCGGCCGCCTGCTCGACCTGGCCGGCCAGCGCAAGCTCGACCTCTCCCACATCAAGGTCCTCGTCCTGGACGAGGCCGACGAGATGCTCGACCTGGGCTTCCTGCCCGACGTCGAGAAGATCATGAACATGCTGCCGCCGAAGCGTCAGACCATGCTGTTCTCGGCCACCATGCCGGGCGCGGTCATCGGCCTGGCCCGCCGCTACATGTCGCAGCCGACGCACATCCGCGCCACCTCGCCCGACGGCGAGGGCGTGACCGTCGCCAACATCAAGCAGCACGTGTTCCGCGCGCACAACATGGACAAGCCGGAGCTGGTCTCCCGCATCCTGCAGGCCAACGGCCGCGGGCTCGCGATGATCTTCTGCCGTACGAAGCGCACGGCGGCCGACATCGCCGAGCAGCTGGAGCGCCGCGGCTTCGCGTCCGGCGCGGTCCACGGCGACCTCGGCCAGGGCGCCCGCGAGCAGGCGCTGCGCGCCTTCCGCAACGGCAAGGTCGACGTCCTCGTGTGCACCGACGTCGCCGCCCGCGGCATCGACGTCGAGGGCGTCACCCACGTCATCAACTACCAGTCGCCCGAGGACGAGAAGACGTTCCTCCACCGCGTCGGCCGCACCGGCCGCGCGGGCGCGAAGGGTACGGCGGTGACGCTGGTCGACTGGGACGACATCCCGCGCTGGCAGCTCATCAACAAGGCACTCGGTCTCGACTTCCACGACCCGGTCGAGACCTACTCCAGCTCCCCGCACCTCTTCGAGGAGCTGGACATCCCGACGGGCACCAAGGGCGTCCTGCCCCGCGGCGAGCGGACCCGCGCGGGTCTCGGCGCGGAGGAGCTGGAGGACCTGGGCGAGCCCGGCGGACGCCGTGGACGCGGTCCGAAGGCACCGGAGAAGACCGAGGAGCGCCCCGAGCGCGCCGCGCGGACCCCGCGTCAGCGCCGGCGCACCCGCGGCGGCGAGACCGGTGACGTCCCGGTGGCGGCCGCCCCGGCCGTCGAGCCGGTGACGGACGAGGCGGAGGCCGAGTCCGGCCCGCGCACCCCGCGCCGCCGCCGTCGCGCCCGCGTCGGCGCCCCCGGATCCGCGCCGATGACGCAGGGCGTGCCGGTGGCCCAGGCGGCTCCGGTGGCGCAGGCGGCTCCGGTGGCGCAGGCGGCTCCCGTGGCGCAGTCGGCTCCGGTCACCTTCGTCGCCCCGTCGGCTCCCGCCACGGCGGCCGCTCCCGCCCCCGCGGTCACCCCGGTCGCATCGGTCGCTCCTGTGGTGGAGGACGCCCCGGCGTCCGCCCCCGCGCCCGCGGCCGCCGCTCAGGCACCCGCTACTCAGGCGCCCGCCGCCGAGGCCCCGGCCGCCGAGCCGAAGGCCCAGCGGCGTCGTGGCCGCACGGCCGCCCGTCCGGAGGCCGCGAAGCCCACCGCCCCGGCCCGCGCGGCCCAGGAGCCCACCCCGGCTCCGCGCCGCCGTCGGCCGCGCGTGGCGCGTCCGGTCGAGGACACCGGGTCGTTCCAGACGGTCGAGACGGCTGCGGCCGCCCTGCGCGCCGCCGCGGCGTCGGCCGCTCCGGTGGAGGCCGCTCCGGCCCCCGTCGCCGAGGCCCCGGTCGAGGAGCCGAAGAGGGCTTCCCGTCGCCGTACGGCCAGGAAGACCACCGCGGAGCCGGTCGCCGAGGCCGTCACCGCCGCCCCGGTGGTGGCGGAGCCCGTGGCGCCCGCCGCCCCCGTGGTCACCGAGCCCGCCGCCCCCGTGGTCACCGAGGACGTCGCGCCCGTCGCCGAGGTCACGGCCGAGGTTCCCGCGCCGCGCCGTCGCCGTGTGGTGCGCAAGGCCGCCGGTTCGCCGACGGTCAGCACCCCCGTCGAGACGCCGGTCGTCGAGGCCGCGCCCGCGCCGGTCGTCGAGGAGGAGCCGAAGAAGACGACCCGTCGCCGGGTGGTCCGCAAGGCCGCCGGTTCGCCGGCCGTCTCCGCTTCCGCCGAGACGATCGTCGTCGACTCCCCGGTCGCCGTCACCCCGGTGGCGGAAGCCGCTCCGGTCGTGGAGGCCGCCCCGGCCCCCGCCGTCGAGGCCCCCGCCGTCGAGGCCCCGGTCGAGGAGCCGAAGAAGGCTCCCCGCCGCCGCACGGCCAAGAAGGCCGTCGTGGAGTCGGCCGCCGAGACCGTCGAGGCGCCGGCCGCCGAGGAGGCCCCCAAGGCTCCCCGTCGCCGCGCGGCCAAGAAGGCGGTCGCCGCCGAGGCTCCCGACGCCTCCGAGCCGAAGACGCCGACGCGTCGCCGTACGACGAAGAAGGCCGCCGCCGAGCCGGTCGCCGAGGCCGTCGAGGCCGAGGCCCCGAAGGCCCCGCGCCGTCGCACCACGAAGAAGGCGGCGGCTCAGCCGGAGAGCTGACTCGTCCCGTCCTGACCGCTGCGGCCCGGCCCCTCCCCAGGGGCCGGGCCGCAGCGGCGTCCACCGGCAGCGCCGGTGCGCGCCCCTCCGGTTACAGTCCAGACATGAGCAAGCCCCGGTCCCTCGTGCTGCCGCCCCGCACCCGCGCCCGGTCGCTGGTGACCGCGCGCGGCGACTTCGCCGTGCTCGACACGGAGCCGCTGGGCGAGCCGCGCGGCACGGTGCTGCTGTTGCCCGGGTACACCGGCAGCAAGGAGGACTTCCTGGCCGTCCTCGAACCGCTGAGCGAGGCCGGCTACCGGGCCGTGGCGGTGGACGGGCGCGGTCAGTACGAGTCGGCGGGCCCCCGGGGCCGGGCCGCCTATCGGCGCCGGGCCCTCGCGCTCGACGCGGTGGCGCAGGCCGCGGCCCTCGGGGACGGTCCCGTGCATCTGGTCGGCCACTCGTTCGGCGGCCTGGTCGCCCGGGGGGCCGCGTCGCTCGCCCCGGCCGCCTACCGTACCCTCACCCTGCTCTCCTCGGGCCCCGGCAGGGTCGCCCGGCCGCAGCGGATCCGCATCCGGGTGCTGCGCGTCGCGCTGGCGCTGCTGCCGAAGGAGCGGGTGTGGCGGGCGATGTGCTGGCTGGACAGCCGGGGCGAGGAACCGGACACGGACGACACGCCGGAGCTGGCGGGCTTCCTGCGGCGACGCTGGATGCGGACCCGTACGCCCCAACTCGCGTGCGCGGGGCGGCTCCTGCTCGACCGTCGGGACGGTACGCCGGAGCTGGCCGCGCTGCGGACGCCCCTGCACGTCGTCTACGGCTCGGACGAGATGGTCTGGCCCGTCCAGGACCTCGCGACGGCGGCCGCCCGCACCGGTGCGCACCACACCGTGGTGGCGGGCGCCGGCCACTCCCCCAATGTGTCGCACCCGCGTGAGCTGACGGACCGGCTGACCGGCTTCTGGGAGCGGCAGGCCGCGCCCGCGGGGGTCAGAACTGCGCCTTGAGGTGCTGCCAGAAGCCGTCCCGCAGGGCGCGCCGGAGGGATGCGTGGCCGCGCAGCGAGCGGCTGAGCAGTCGTTCCGCCTCGACGAGCAGGTCCTGGTCGACGGGCCCCGGCAGGTAGGGCGCGGCGGGCAGGAGTTCCGCGAGCCGGTCCCGGCCGCGCTCGCCGAGCCAGGTCGCCGCGATCTGGGCGCCGACGAAGCGCACCTCCTCGCGGGAGGGCGGCGGCTCGCCCTCGTTCTCGTACGTGGTGACGGGGCGACGGGTGACGTACGGGCGGCAGAAGTCCAGCTCGAAGGTGCGCTGGCTGTCGACCTCCCAGAGCAGCGCCTCGGCCTGGTTGCGTCCCTCGGCGGCCTCGATGCCCCAGAGGTGGACGCGGGCCCCGTAGCCCTGGGCCGCCTCGACGGCCGAGACGAGGTCCTCGTCGCCGCCGACGAGGGCGGCGTCGCTGATGGCGCGGTGGCGGGCGAGTGACTCCAGGTCCGTGCGGATGAGGGAGTCGACGCCCTTCTGCTGGTTGTTGGCGTTGAGGTTGCCGAGGCGGACCTTGACGTCGGGGAGTTCGGCGATGGCCTGCTGCTCGGGGGTGTGGATGCGGCGCCTGGCCCCGTCGTACCAGTAGACGCGGAGGAGTCTGCTGTCGGCGAAGATCGTGCGGGCCTTGTCGATGAAGGCCTCGATGAGGCCTTCCGCGTCCAGGTCGAAGGAGCGCCGGTCCTCGGTTCCCGTCACCAGCAACCCGGCCGCAGCATGGACGTAACCTGCGTCGACGAAGATGGCGTGGGTGGAGGGAGTCTTGGCGACCTCGGCCAGCATCCGCTGGAGGAGCTCATTGGTGCGCTCGATCCGCGCGTCGAGGGCGCGGAGGCGGACGTCGGTCTCGGTCACCTGTGGGGTGTCTGCGTCGTTCATACCGGGCTCATTGTCCGCCGCCCGGGGCTCGGCCGCCACACTCTCCCTCCGTCAGTAGTTAGACATCCGAAAAATTTCCTTAGCGTAAGGAATGTTTGCAGGATGCATGTCGTTGAACCCGTACGTAACGCAGTTCTCCACCAGGAGGATCAACTCAGACGAAGGGAGAAGCCCATGCGCTTCGAAATCCTGCGACTCGACGACATCGACGGCACGCCCGTCGACCGGACCGTCGTGGACGCCGCCTCCGTCAACCGGATCGTGCAGCAGGCCGCATCGATCGGCCAGCGCATCTGGATCCGCCCCGCCGAGACCTCGGCCTCGTAACAGGCCGGGTCCACCCCACGCACCGCGCCCCCGCGCGGACTCCGCCGGCGCGGAATCCGTACGGGGGCGCAGTGGTGTCCGGGGCCGTCCCGGGCCGGCGGCTCAGGCGTTCTGGATCACCTGGGTGACGCCGTTGATGATCTGCTGCACCGCGATGGCGGAGAGCATCATGCCGGCGAGCCGGGTCACCAGGACCACGCCGCCGTCCTTGATGACCCGGATGATCAGCAGCGAGTACCGCATGGTCAGCCAGAGCACGACGTGCATGGCGACGATGGCGGCCCAGACGGAGACCTGCGCGGCCGCGCCGTCGGCGTTCTGCACGGCGAGGATGACCGAGACGATCGCGCCGGGGCCTGCGAGCAGGGGCATGCCCAGGGGGACGAGGGCGACGTTCACGTCCTTGGTCTGCTGGGGCTCGTCGGTCTTGCCGGTGAGCAGGTCGAGCGCGATGAGCAGCAGCAGGAGACCGCCCGCGATCATCAGGGCGGGGACGGAGACGTGCAGATACGCGAGGATCTGCTGGCCCATGATGCCGAAGACGGTGATGACGCCGAAGGCCACGGCGACGGCCTGCCAGGCCATCCGGCGCTGCACCTTGGCGGCGCGGCCGGAGGTGAGGGCGAGGAAGATCGGGGTGATCCCGGGGGGATCCATGATCACGAAGAGGGTGAGGAACAGCGAGCCGAAGACGGCGACGTCGAACACGGTGGGGTGCCTAGCGGGAGAGGTGGAACGGTGGAGTGTCGCCCCCGCCCCCGGAATCCGGGATTCCGACGGCAGGGCAGGACGAGCGCCGCCGCGTCGGGGCAGGAAGCCGTACGCGGCCGCGTGAGGATGCGCGGAGTGGGCGGGCCCGCCGCCGCACGTGCGACGGCGGGCCTCAGGGCCTGCCGCCGGAGCGGTGGGACGGCGGGAAGGGGGCGGAGCGCCCGGCCCGGTACCGGCGAGTCCGGCGGATGAGCGCCGGAGCCGCCCTAGACGGAGGTTCCCCCCGCGCCGGGGACCGGGAAGGCCCCCGCGGCACGGCGGGTGATCTCGCCGTAGATCTCGGGGTCGGTCGTGTACTCGCCGAGGCGGCAGGTCTTGCGGCTGCCGTGGTAGTCGCTGGAGCCCGTGGTCAGCAGACCGAGTTCCTTCGCGAGCCCGCGCAGCCGCGCGCGCGTCGCCTCGTCGTGGTCCATGTGGTCGACCTCGATGCCGTCGAGCCCCGCCTCGGCGAGCCGCGCTATCGAGGCCTCGGGAAGCACCTGGCCGCGCTTGACGGCGAGCGGGTGGGCGAAGACGGTGACCCCTTCGGCCGCCTTGACCAGGCGGATCGCCTCGATCGGGTCCAGCTCGTGCTTGCCGACGTACGCCCGGCCGCCGTCGGCGAGCCACTGGGGCGTGAACGCCCCCGACACGTCCGGTACGACACCGAGCTCGACCAGCGCCTCGGCGACGTGCGGGCGGCCCACGGAGCCGTCGCCCGCGATCCGGGCGACCTGCTCCCAGGTGACGGGGACGCCCAGTTCCCGGAGCTTGCCGACCATGGCCCGCGCGCGCGGCACCCGGTCGTCGCGGACGAGTTCCCGCTCCGCGAGGAGCGCGGGCTCCTCGGGGTCGAAGAGGTACGCGAGCATGTGCAGGCCGATGCCGTCCATTCGGCAGGACAGCTCGGCCCCGGTGACGAGGGTCAGCCCCTCGGGCAGCGCCTCGATCGCCTCGGCGTGGCCGCGGGTGGTGTCGTGGTCCGTCAGCGCGACGACGTCGAGCCCGGCCGCCGCCGCGTTCCGGACGAGCTCGGCCGGGGAGTCCGTGCCGTCGGACGCCGTGGAGTGGGTGTGCAGATCGATGCGCACGACGCGGACTCCGGGGGCTCGGCAGCGGACGAGGGACGCTCCAGCATAACGGGCGATCCGCACCGCCCTGTACGGAGCCATGGGCCGGGTCGCCCGTTACCACCACGATCTGACGGCCGGGTCGTGGCCGTCACCGCCAGACAGCCCGGACCCGCGGTTGCCCGCCACCGGTCGGCCCGGACGCGCGCCCACCGTCACCGTCCGTCCGTCGCCCTGTCGTCCGCCGTCACGCGAGAAGTCGCGGGGTCAGCGCCCCGCACGGAAGGAGCTCGACCTCGGCGCCCGCGTCCCGCAGGTCCGTCAGGACCAGTTCGTCGTACATGAGCAGGCCGGACTGCTCGGGCCAGACGATCGCCCACAACCAGAGGCCCCGCGCCTCCCCCGCGAAGACCGCGCGGTCATGGGGGGTGCCCTTCACGTGCCAGAGCGGGGTGGGCCGTCCGGCGGCGAGCACCTTCGTCTGCGGGGGCTTGTCGATGGCCATGCCGGCGCCGGGATCGGGGCCGTCGATGCCGGCGTACCGGGCGCCGAGGCCGACTCCGAGCTCCTCCGCGACGAGCAGCAGCTCACCGAGGCCGCCGAGCGGTCCGGGGCCCGAGCAGGCGACGGCGGTCGCGCGTCCACCGCTGCGGTCGTCACCGGCGTACGCGACCCCGGTGAAGAGCCAGCCGACGGGCAGGGGCCACGGCATCCACACGGGCACCTGCGACCGGTTCACCACGACACCGAGGGCCTCGACGCTCGGCGGGATCACCGGCTGGAGCGGATGCACCGAGCCGTGCACGTCGCACTGCCAGGAGTCGGCGAACAGACCGGGCGCCCTGACCCGGCCACCGCACTTCGGACAACTGGGTTCGCCCCTCATAGGGCTCAACGGTCCTACCCCTCGGGCCGCGCGTCAAGGACGCCCACCTGACGATCACCCGTCCGGCCCGTGCCGTTCACCCTGAGCCACCCCGGGCCCGACCGGCGCCCGATCCACGCCGTCCCACCGCGCGCACGGCGCTCGATCCGGTGCCGCGCGAGCGCGGCACCCAGCACCCGATCCAGACCCCGCGACCGCGCGACCGGCGCCGGACCCACGGCCCCGCCGCTCAGTCCAGGTCCACGGACCGGCGCAGGGGGTCGCGCAGGTCCGTGCCGCGCGCCAGCCAGCGTTCCTCCAGGGCCTGCGCCCCGTGCACCCGCTTCCACGCCGCCTCGTTGGGGGTCATCGGGAGCAGCGGCAGGAAACGCACCGGGTCCATCGGGTCGTCGAGGTCCAGGTCCTCGACGAGGCCGCCCGACTCGCCGACGAGGACGGAGCTGAAGGCGGCGCCCGGCCAGAGCGGCTCGCCGACGTCGAGCGACGCGCCGGGGGCCACGATCACTCCCTCGACCTGGGGGGTGGCGGCGAGGACGGCGAGCGGGCGCAGCACCTTGTCGGTCTCGGCGAGGCCGCCCCGCACCGTGAGGACGAGTTCCGCGCGCGGGCCCTTCACCGGGTCGGCGAGGGCGGCGGTCGGGTCGGCCATCGGCTGGGCGGACATGCCGAGGGTCGCGTACCGCACGAGGTCGCCGTCGACGAAGCGGAGCACCTCGATCCGGTCCGTGCCGAGGAACGTCACCGCGGCCCGCGCGTCCGGTTCTCCGAGCGCCGTCCGCAACCGGGCTTCGACCAGAGCAAGAACTTCTCCCATGGGCTGAGCATAAAGCGCGTATGGAACGGGCAAAGTCAGGGATTGACCCTCAGTCGGCTGATAGTCTTGGCCGCTGGTCGGGAGTCCCGAACTCCCGACTACTCGTCACACGTCATCCCTCACGGGGGACCGGCCGGAGGAGGTGGGGCTGCGATGGACCGAAGTCGGTCGGGCAGTACCAGCCGCTCTTCCGCCCCGCACCCGAGCCCGGTGCGTACGACCCACCGGTGATTCCGGCCCGTACCTCGCCGTACGGACTTCTCTCCCCGGCATCTCGCACGACGGAAGAGCATCTCGCCTTTGCCTGTCTGTAGCGAACGCCGTCACCGCGATCCCCCGGTGCCGCCCGCTTTGTGGACGACATCACTCCACGTCCCCATTCCGGGCTGTGCCACGGTCGCCGACGGCTCTCCGTGAAGGAGCATGCCCATGTCGATGATCCGTGACCTGCGCGCAGCCGTCCGCCCGAGCCTGCGGCACCCCCTGCGCAAGACCCCCACCACGTACACCTCGTACGACCCCACCCGCGACCACTCGGCCTCGACCGCCGTGGTCGACTGCGCCGTCTACCGCGACGGGGAGCGCGTCGAGGACAGCGAGTGCCTCACCCCGCGCGGCGCGATGAGCGAGGTGCGGGAGAGCGGCGGCTTCACCTGGATCGGTCTGCACGAGCCGACCGAGGCCGAATTCGCCGGTATCGCGGCCGAGTTCGGGCTGCACCCGCTCGCCGTCGAGGACGCCGTGCACGCCCACCAGCGGCCCAAGCTGGAGCGGTACGACGACACCCTCTTCACCGTCTTCAAGACCATCCACTACGTGGAGCACGCCGAACTCACCGCGACCAGCGAGGTCGTGGAGACCGGCGAGGTCATGTGCTTCACCGGCCCCGACTTCGTCATCACCGTCCGGCACGGCGGCCAGGGCTCCCTGCGCAACCTCCGGCACCGCCTCCAGGGCGAGCCCGAGCTGCTCGCCAAAGGCCCCTCCGCCGTGCTGCACGCCATCGCCGACCACGTGGTCGACGGCTACATCGCGGTCGCCGACGCCGTCGAACTCGACATCGACCAGCTGGAGATCGACGTCTTCTCGCCGGCCGCGAAGGGCGCCACGCGCGGTGCGGACACCGGCCGGATCTACCAGCTGAAGCGCGAGGTCCTGGAGTTCAAGCGGGCCGTGTCGCCGCTGCTCCGGCCGATGCAGCTGCTCAGCGAGCGGCCGATGCGGCTGGTCGATCCCGATATCCAGAAGTACTTCCGGGACGTCGCCGACCACCTCGCCCGCGTCCAGGAGCAGGTCGTCGGCTTCGACGAGCTCCTCAACTCGATCCTCCAGGCCAACCTGGCGCAGGCGACCGTCGCGCAGAACGAGGACATGCGCAAGATCACCTCCTGGGCGGCGATCGTCGCCGTCCCCACGGCGGTCTGCGGCGTCTACGGCATGAACTTCGACCACATGCCCGAGCTGCACTGGAAGTACGGCTACCCGATGGTGCTGACCGGCATCATCGCGGTCTGCTTCACCATCCACCGCACCCTCAAGCGCAACGGCTGGCTGTAGGACGCCTGCCGTTAGGCTTCGGACATGACCGACACGCTGCTCACCGGCGCCCTCGTCGAGGAGGCCACCAAGAAGTCCGGCCTCGTCTGGGTGCGCGGCACCGGGCCCGCCCGCGCGCTCTGGCACGTCTGGCACGACGGCGCCGCCTGCGTGGTCGGCGACGGCCCCGGCGAGCAGCCGCTCCCCGGTCTCCTCGACGGCGGTACGGCCGAGGTGACGGTCCGCAGCAAGGACAAGGGCGGTCGGCTCGTCGCCTGGACGGCCGCCGTCCGCGAGCTCGCCCCCGGCACCGAGGAGTGGGACGCCGCGGTCGCCGAGCTCAAGGGCAAGCGGCTCAACGCGCCGGACGGCGAGGCCATGACGGGGCGCTGGGCGCGCGAGTGCCGGGTGCTGCGGCTCGACCCGCGCGAGGCGACCACGGAGCTGCCGGACGGCTCCCTGGCCGCCGTTCCGCTGCCCTCGGCCGCCACGACCCGTGACACGGTCCCGGGCGGCCTCCCGAAGCTGCTGCTGAAGCGCCGCCGCCGCTAGGACGGGCTACGTCCGCGGCAGCTGCTTGCCGTAGTCGAGGGTCTCCTCCTTCGACGGCGGGGAGAGCGGGAAGTCCTGGTTCCACTCGGAGAGCACCACCACGCCCGCTCCCCCGCCCCGCGCGAACCGCAGCGGATACGGGGTGCCGTCGAGGGCCACGTCGAGGGCGCCGCCCTCCCCGCCCTCGCCGCCCTTGACCCTGACCGTACGGATTCCGCCGATCTGGTCCCGGTCGCCCTTGACCTTCTCGCCGTGCAGGCCGATGAGCCCGTCGAGGAGCAGGCCCATGTCGGTGAAGCCGCGCAGCTGCTTGTACGAGGGGTCGCCCTGGGGCACCTTCACGTACATGTCGTCGAGCTTGTCGGCGGCCTCGGCGTCCGACTCCGTCGGCGTGTCGCCGTCCTGGGCGTCGTCGTGCGCCCAGAAGCCCGCGTCGGCCTTCAGGTACAGCGCCTCGCCGACCCGGAGCAGCTCGAAGGTGCTGTTCTTCGTCGTCACCGAGCCGGTGGCGCCGTCCTGCTTGAGGCGCATGTTCAGCTTGAAGGTGTCGCCCTTGCTGACCAGGCTTCCCGCGAGCCGTACCGCCTTCGCGGTGTCCGCGGCGGACCGGGCCTTGCCCTCGATCTCGGGCGCGGAGAGCTTCCCGACCCCGTTGGTCCCCTCGTCCGGGTCGGCGGCGCAGGCCGTGAGTCCCACCGTCAGTCCGGCGCAGAGCGCCAGGGGCGTCACAGCCCTGCGGATACGCGATGACGGGGTACGGGCGGTCATCTGCGCTGCCTCTCGTGTCGTGGGGGGGCGGCGGGCCGTGGCCCGTGGGGACTGCCGGGGCCGGGGAGACTACCGTGTTCCCGGACCGGCGGAACGGCCGGGTCCGGTGCGGGCGCCGACGGGGGAACGGCAGCTCGCAGCGTACCCGGGGCCGGGGAAGCGCCCGGCGGCAGCCGTACGGGGGCACTGCCGGGGCGGCCGGGAACCGGGCGGGCTAGCCTGAACCCGGTAGAACTCCGGCTTGACTCGAATCGTGCGGCACCGAGGAGGCGCGTGGCATGGCGGCAGGCGCCCCCCGGATCTTCGTCTCCCACCTCGCGGGGGTCCCCGTCTTCGACCCCGTCGGCGACCAGGTGGGCCGGGTCAGCGACCTGGTGGCCATGCTGCGGGTCGGCCGCAGGCCGCCGCGGCTGCTCGGCATGGTCGTGGAGGTCCTCAGCCGCCGCCGGGTGTTCGTCCCCATGACCCGGATCACCGGGGTCCAGTCCGGCCAGGTCATCACCACCGGCGTGGTCAACATGCGCCGCTTCGAGCAGCGCCCCACCGAGCGGCTCGTCCTCGGCGAACTCCTCGACCGGCGGGTCCGGCTCGTGGGTCCCGGCGGACAGGAGGGCGAGGAGGTCACCGTCCTCGACGTCGCCATCCAGCAGCTGCCGGCCCGCCGCGACTGGGAGATCGACAAGGTCTTCGTCCGGCGCGGCAAGGGCGGGGCGCTGCGCCGCAAGGGCGAGACCCTGACCGTCGAGTGGTCGGCCGTCACCGGCTTCTCCCTGGAGGAGCACGGACAGGGCGCCGAGAACCTCGTCGCCACCTTCGAGCGGCTGCGTCCCGCTGACGTCGCCAACGCCCTGCACCACCTCTCCCCGAAGCGTCGTGCCGAGGTGGCGGCGGCACTCGACGACGACCGGCTCGCCGACGTCCTCGAAGAGCTGCCGGAGGACGACCAGATCGAGATCCTCGGCAAGCTGAAGGACGAGCGCGCGGCCGACGTCCTGGAGGCGATGGACCCCGACGACGCGGCCGACCTGCTGTCCGAGCTGCCCGAGGAGGACCAGGAGCGGCTCCTCACGCTGATGCGGCCGGACGACGCGGCCGACGTGCGCCGGCTCCTGGCGTACGAGGAGCGCACGGCGGGCGGTCTGATGACCACCGAGCCGATCGTGCTGCGGCCGGACGCCACGGTCGCGGACGCGCTCGCCCGGGTCCGGCAGCAGGACCTGTCCCCGGCGCTCGCCGCGCAGGTGTACGTGTGCCGACCGCCGGACGAGACGCCGACCGGCAAGTACCTGGGCACGGTGCACTTCCAGCGGCTCCTGCGCGATCCGCCGTTCACGCTGGTCAGCTCGCTCGTGGACAGCGATCTGCCGCCGCTCGGCCCGGACACCCCGCTGCCCGCCGTCACCAGCTATCTCGCCGCGTACAACATGGTCGCGGCGCCGGTGGTGGACGAGGGCGGTTCGCTGCTCGGCGCGGTCACCGTCGACGACGTGCTCGACCACCTGCTGCCGGAGGACTGGCGGGAGACCGAGTTCCACGAGGAGGGGGCGGGGCATGGCGGCTGAGCGCACACAGGACCGGGAGCGCGAGCGGGACCGGCCGGGTCCCCGCATCCGGCTCGACCTGCCGCGCGAGCGCCGGGCCAGGCTGCTCCCGGAGTACGACCCCGAGGCCTTCGGGCGCATGTCGGAGCGGATCGCCCGGTTCCTGGGGACGGGGCGGTTCCTCGTCTGGATGACGCTGACGATCATCCTCTGGGTCGCGTGGAACATCTTCGCGCCGGCGTCGCTGAAGTTCGACGAGTACCCGTTCATCTTCCTGACGCTCGCGCTGTCCCTCCAGGCCTCGTACGCGGCGCCGCTGATCCTGCTCGCCCAGAACCGGCAGGACGACCGGGACCGGGTCAATCTCGAACAGGACCGGAAGCAGAACGAGCGGTCGATCGCCGACACCGAGTACCTGACCCGGGAGATCGCGGCGCTGCGCATGGGCCTCGGCGAGGTCGCCACGCGCGACTGGATCCGGTCGGAACTCCAGGACCTCATCAAGGAGCTGGAGGAGCGCCGGGATCTATTCCCGGCGGACGGCACCCGGGGAAGTGACGTACCCGACCGTTGACAGGCCTTTCATGGGGCGGTGGTCGGCGCCGTACCATCGTCGGTATGGCTATGGAAGACGCGGTGCTCGAAGCACTGGCGACGGTGAACGACCCCGAGATCAACAAACCGATCACTGAGCTCGGCATGGTCAAGTCGGTGGAGATCGAGCCGGACGGCAGGGTCGCCGTCACGGTCTACCTGACCGTCTCCGGCTGCCCGATGCGCGACACCATCACGCAGCGCGTGACGGATGCCGTCTCCCGGGTCGAGGGCGTCACCGCCGTCGACGTCTCGCTGGACGTGATGAGCGACGAGCAGCGCAAGGAACTGGCGGCGGCGCTGCGCGGCACGGGCGCCGAGCGCGAGGTGCCGTTCGCGAAGCCCGGTTCGCTGACCCGGGTGTACGCGGTGGCGTCCGGCAAGGGCGGTGTCGGCAAGTCGTCCGTCACCGTGAACCTGGCGGCGGCGATGGCCGCGGACGGGCTGAAGGTCGGTGTCGTCGACGCCGACATCTACGGTCACAGCGTGCCGCGGATGCTGGGCGCGGACGGGCGTCCGACCCAGGTCGAGAACATGATCATGCCGCCGTCGGCGCACGGCGTGAAGGTCATCTCCATCGGCATGTTCACCCCGGGCAACGCGCCGGTCGTGTGGCGCGGCCCGATGCTGCACCGCGCGCTCCAGCAGTTCCTCGCGGACGTGTACTGGGGGGACCTGGACGTCCTGCTGCTCGACCTGCCCCCGGGTACCGGCGACATCGCGATCTCGGTCGCGCAGCTGGTCCCCAACGCGGAGATCCTGGTCGTCACCACCCCGCAGCAGGCCGCGGCGGAGGTCGCGGAGCGGGCCGGCTCGATCGCCGTCCAGACGCACCAGAAGATCGTCGGCGTGGTGGAGAACATGGCGGGCCTGCCGTGCCCGCACTGCGACGAGATGGTCGACGTGTTCGGCTCGGGCGGCGGCCAGAAGGTCGCGGACGGCCTGACGCAGACCACGGGCACGAGTGTCCCGGTCCTCGGCTCGATCCCGATCGACGTACGGCTCCGCGAGGGCGGCGACGACGGCACGCCGGTCGTCCTCTCCGACCCCGACTCCCCGGCGGGCGCGGCGCTCCGCGCGATCGCCGGCAAGCTCGGCGGCCGCCAGCGCGGCCTCTCGGGCATGAGCCTGGGCATCACGCCGCGCAACAAGTTCTGAGGTTCCGGACGTGACGGAGGGCGCCCCCGTGGGGGGCGCCCTCCGCCGTACCGTCAGGCGTACGCGTCGAGATCCTTGATCTGCGAGAACCCGAGCCCGTACGCGCTCATGCCCCGCCCGTACGCCCCGATGTGGACGCCCGCGGCGGAACCGGCGAGGACCCAGCCGAACTCCGACTCCCGGTAGTGGAACGGCATCGGCACCCCGTCCACCGGCAGCGACAGCGTCGACCACTCCGGTCCGTCGAGGTCGTCGGCGAGCTCGAAGGCCGTCTCGGTCTGCTGGTCCAGCCAGTTGTCCCGCGTCGCGTGGTCGAGCGAGGCGGGCCAGGTGTGGACGAGCAGCCCCGACCCGGCCAGCCAGGCCGCCGAGGCGACGGTGGTGGCGTCGAGGACGCCCGTCCCGTCACCGCTCCGGCGTACGGGGCTCGCCGCGACCGTCACGACCACCGCGAACCGCTCCTTCTCCGCCGCGCTCGCGTCCGACTTTATGGTCGGCGTGTCGCCGTGCCCGGTCGACCCGTGCTGCACGCTGCCGTCCGCCGCCGTACCGACCTGCATCAGCCAGCGGGGCCCGGTGAAGGCCTCGTCGAGGCCGTACCAGGCGAACTGCGCGCGCAGGTAGCCCTCGGCGGTCCGCCGGGCCGTCGGCACGCCCTCCACCCGACTCGTGGTCTCCATCTCGGCCGCCTCCTCGTTCCGTCAACAGAGCGAGGATAGCCACCGCGACGCGTCGGGTCGGTGACAGCCCGTCGTCAGGTCGCGTCGGAGTCGTACGGCGGACGCTCTCCGGTGTCCGGCTTGTCCTGCTTCTTGAGCAGGTCGGGAGAGGAGCCGTTGACCGCGGCGGGCGCGGCGGTGGCGGCGCCGTCGCGGCCGTGGACCGCGTCGGCGACGTCGTTCATCTCCTTCTTGAGGTCGAAGCTGCCGCGCAGCTCCTTGAGCTCACGAAGGTCGTCGTTCTGCTCCATCTGCTTGCGCAGGAACGTCTTGGGGTTGAGGTCCTCGAACTCGAAGTCCTTGAAGTCCGGGCCCAGCTCGCTGCGGATGTCCTCCTTCGCGCTGTCGGAGAAGTCACGGACCTTCTTCACGAAGCGCGAGACGTCCTGGATCACCTTCGGCAGCTTCTCCGGCCCGAAGACGAGCACGGCGAGGACCACGAGCGCCACCAGCTCGAGTGCGCCTATGTCGCTGAACACGTAGTAGCTCCTTCATGCCGGGTCAAGGGCCCAGGCCCCGGTCCACGGTACCCGCCGAAACCGCCGGGCGGGTACCTCGCGGTGTCCGTCACATGGCGCTCAGGCGCCCTGCGAGGAACCGAGCGTCAGCGTCTTCGTCAGCTCCTCGCCGCCGCGGGTCAGGGTGAGCTCCAGCCGGTCTCCCGGACGGTGGGCGCGGATCTTCACGATCAGCTCCTCGCCGTTGTGGACGCGCTGGCCGTCGACCTTGGTGATGACGTCGCCGGGCCTGAGACCCGCCCTGGCCGCCGGGCCGCCGGGCGTGACGGAGGCGGAGCCGTCCTTGCCCTTCTCGCCGACGCGGGCCCCGTCGCCGTTGAACTGCATGTCGAGGCTCACCCCGATGACGGGGTGGCTGGCCTTGCCGGTGTTGATGAGTTCCTCGGCGACGCGCTTGCCCTGGTTGATCGGTATGGCGAAGCCGAGGCCGATGGAGCCGGGCTGGGAGGCGCCGGCGCCGTCGCCCTCGCCCGAGCCGCCGCCGGCCGCGCGGATCGCGCTGTTGATGCCGATGACCCGGGCCTTGGAGTCGAGGAGCGGGCCGCCGGAGTTGCCCGGGTTGATGGGGGCGTCGGTCTGGAGCGCGTCGACGTAGCTGACGTCGCTGCCGTCGCCCTTCTCGCCGCCCGCGGTGATCGGGCGCTCCTTGGCGCTGATGATCCCGGAGGTGACCGTGTTGGAAAGGTCGAAGGGGGCGCCGATGGCGACGACGGGGTCGCCGACGCGGACGTTGTCGGAGTTGCCCAGCGGCAGCGGCTTGAGGCCGGAGACGCCGGTGACCTGGACGACGGCCAGGTCGTACCCGGTGTCCTTGCCGACGAGCTTGGCGCGGGCGGT
Source organism: Streptomyces sp. NPDC058671 (assembly GCF_042716475.1). Lineage (NCBI taxonomy): Bacteria > Bacillati > Actinomycetota > Actinomycetes > Kitasatosporales > Streptomycetaceae > Streptomyces > Streptomyces sp. NPDC058671. The sequence goes on from NZ_JBHXSA010000010.1 coordinate 47,555, forward strand.
CTCGCCGCTGGAGAAGGTCACCGAGATGTCCTCCGAGGACTCGGCCGAGTCGACGACGTGGTTGTTGGTGAGGATGTGGCCCTTGGTGTCGAGGACGAAGCCGGTGCCGGTGCCCGACGAACCACCGCCCTTGACGTGCAGGGTGACCACGCCGGGCAGGGCGCTGGCGGCGATCCCGGCCACGCTCTCGGGGGCGCGGTCGGTGTCCCCGGCGTCCGCCTGCGGCAGTTCGACGGTGGTGAGCCCGCCGTTCCGCTCGACGTAGGCGCCGATGCCGCCGCCGATGACGCCGGTGACGAGGGCGAAGACGAGCGCTCCCACGACGGCTAGCCCCTTGCGGGACTTCTTCACGGGCGCGGGCGGCAGCCCGGCCCCGCCGACCCCCCAGGGGTCGTACTGCACCCAGGGCGCACCAGCGGCCCGCTGGTGGGCCTGCGGGTGAGGCTGGGGCTGCTGCTGGGGGTGTGCCTGCGGCGGTACGGGGGGCAGGGGGGCCTGCTGGGGCGGCACGGGGGCCGGCGGGAGCTGTACGGGCGGCGCGGGCGCCCAGGGGCCCGGCTCCCCGTAGGGCGGCGTCCGGTACTCGTCGGGCGCGTGCAGGGGCCCGGGCACGGGCTGCGCGACCGTGGGGGGCTCGGGCGAAGCAGCCGTGTCCGCCGCGAGGGTCACATCAGCCGCACCGGGCGCACCGGCCCGGTCAGTGACATCGGGCACACCGGTCTCGTCGGTCGCCTCCGTCACCACCGAGGGCTGCGGTGCGGGCAGAGGAAAGTCACCGTCGTCGGCTCCGTCCTCGCCGGGGTGGTCGGTGACCCCGCCGGTCGGAGGCGGCGAGGGTATCCGCGCCGCCTCCGGTGCGCTCGAAGGCCGGCTCCACCAGTTCGGCTTCCCGTTGTCCATGCTCTCCCCGCAGCCCGCTGACCCGTCCGCGCCCCTGGGTCGGGCGCCCGTGTCCCTGGATTCAACCAGGTCGCGGGTCAGCGGTGGGAGCCGAGCGGTGCGGTCGTCGGGCTCGGCGCCGGGCTGGGGCCGGGGGCGAAGGCCAGTTGGAGGGCCGGGCCCGTGGGACGTATGAACGGCGAGAGCGGAAGGAGCGACTGCGGGGCGGACCGCTGGAGCCGCACCGCCGACAGGGGGGCGGCGGCGGAGCGCACCGCGTCCGGGGGCACCGCGCCCGCCGGAACCGTGCCCGGGTCCCCCGCCGCGATCGGCCCGTGCGGGGCCACCGGGCCGTGCGGCAGCGCCACCGGAGCGCCGGGAGACAGCGGAGCCGCCTGCCCCGCGCCGACGGACTGGGCGCCGGACCGCTCGCCGGAGCGGGTGCCCCGGGTGACGGTGGTGCCGCCGCCCGGGCCCGCGGCGGTGGCACGCAGCGGGGTGACCGCGCTGCCCGAGCCCTGGCCGCCGCGGCCGCTCGCGTTCACCGAGGATTCGAGGGGCAGGGTGCCGCCGAGGGCGATCGCGGCGAAGGAGACCGCGCTGGCCGCCGCCCAGGCGAAGCGCCGCCCGCGCCCGGAGGCTCCCGACGCGCGGTCGCCGACCTCATGGATGCGGAAGCCGGTCCCCGGGGACCGCGGGGTCACGACCGCCGCCGTGGCGAAGCCGTCGGACTTCACTCCGCCCGCGCCGAGCAGCATCTGTTCGAGGGGGCCTCGCGGTCCGCCGGGGGCTCCCGGCTCGCCGGGGCCTCCGGGGAGACCCTGGAGACGGGCGAGGAAACCCTCCGACGGCGGCGGGGGCGCGGCGGAGGCGAAGACGCTCTTGAGGGTGCGCTGCGCGTCGGCCTCCGCCTTGCAACGGGCGCAGGTCGCGAGGTGGGCGAGGACCCGCTCGCGGGAGTCGTGGCCGAGTTCGCCGTCGACGAGCGCGGCCAGCCGGTCTCCGAGGTGGTGCTCCGCGGGGGTCGGTGACGAGGGACGTGTGCCGCTCACGCTGTCCCGGCCTCCCATCCGACGGAGGCCAGGGCACGCTCCGCCCGGGCCTCGGGGGAACGGTGCTTGAGGGCCTTGCGCAGGTGGGAGCGCCCGCGGTGGATCCGGCTGCGGACGGTGCCGAGCTTCACGCCGAGGGTCGCGGCGATCTCCTCGTACGACAGTCCTTCGATGTCGCAGAGGACGACCGCGGCGCGGAACTCGGGCGCGAGCGTGTCGAGGGCCTGCTGCACGTCGGCGTCGAAGTGCGTGTCGTTGAACACCTGCTGCGGGGAGGGCTCGCGGCTGGGCAGTCGCTCGGCGGCGTCGTCGGCGAGCGCGTCGAAGCGGATGCGCTGCTTGCGGCGGACCATGTCGAGGAAGAGGTTGGTGGTGATGCGGTGGAGCCAGCCCTCGAAGGTGCCCGGCGTGTACGTCGACAGTGAGCGGAAGACGCGGACGAAGACCTCCTGGGTCAGGTCCTCGGCGTCGTGCTGATTGCCCGTGAGCCGGTAGGCGAGGCGGTAGACCCGACCACTGTGCGTGCTGACGATCTCCTCCCAGGTGGGCGGAGTCCACGCCTGCGATTCCGCATCCGATGCGAAGGTCGCGGTGGGGGGTGCGGAATCGGTGGTGCGGAAACGGTCAGCGGTGTCGGTCACGGATTTCGGCTCACCCGCCGACCTGAGAAGACGCCGAAGCACTCCTCCCCGATCCACAGGCGCAGCCGCACCTCCCCTGTCGGCTCTGGTGGTGTCCAGCGGAGCCCCTACCATAGCCACCTCGCCCGTTAGCTCCGGATAAAAATCTTTACGCGAATTTGGAACCCGGTCGCCCGGCTGTCCCTGTCGCTTCCCACCCCTGGTGAACGCACGGTCCCATCTGCGGGTTCCCGCTGACAGCGGATACAGTCACCGTTGCGTCAACTACGGGGACAGGAGAGGGCCATTACCGCCAACCGGCAGACGAGCTGGTCGTTCGCCGACGCTTTCGTCGCCGAGGACGACGCTCTGCGCTGGGCCCGGGAGCGGGCCCGCGAGGCAGGGCAGGCCTCGGTGTCGCCGGGCACCGGCGGCGCGCTGCGCCTGCTCGCGGCGACGGCGGACGCCAAGGCGGTGGCGGAGATCGGTACCGGCACGGGCGTGTCGGGCATCTATCTGCTGCTCGGGATGCGGCCCGACGGCGTCCTGACGACCGTGGACCTCCAGCCGGAGCGCCAGCAGCTGGCCAAGACGGCGTTCCGCGCGGCCGGCTTCGCGGGCAACAGGGCCCGGTTCATCCCCGGCCGCGCCCTCGACGTCCTGCCGCGTCTCGCGGACGGCGGGTACGACCTCGTGTTCTGCGACGGCGACCGGCTCGAGTACCTCGACTACCTCGCTGAATCGTTGCGCCTGCTGCGGCCGGGCGGTCTCGTCTGTTTCGAGGGCGTTTTCGCGGACGGCCGCACGGTCGATTCGGGGGCCCAGCCGGCGGAGGTCCAGCGCGTCCGCGAGCTGCTGCGCGCGGTGCGGGAGAGTCAGGAGCTCATCCCCTCGCTGCTGCCGGTCGGTGACGGTCTGCTCTGCGCGGTACGCCGGGGCTGACCGGCCCGCCCCGGACGCACCACTGCCCCGGTACGGGCGAGCCGTACCGGGGCAGTGGTGGGGAATCCGTGGAGAAGAGGGTCAGCCGACGACCTTCTTGAGAGCGTCGCCCAGTGCCTGGGCCTCGTCCGGGGTCAGCTCGACGACAAGCCGACCGCCGCCTTCGAGCGGTACCCGCATGACGATGCCCCGCCCCTCCTTGGTCACCTCGAGCGGGCCGTCACCCGTCCGCGGCTTCATGGCCGCCATGCTTGTTCCCCTTCCTGAAACCAGCTCTTTGTCAGCCGGGCAGCTCCATGATGTGGAGCACGCTTCACCGGCTTCGAACACATTGCTTCCAGGTCATTATCCCGCATGGCAGGACCCGATGACCAACATCGATTGGCATCGCTTGCGCAACGCGCTCGCTCAAAACCCCACATTTCGGCGATCGGCCTGCGATACTTCGCCGCTCGGCGTCCGGCCGGGGCCCTTTTTTCTTTGACGCAGCTCACATGTGCGGTCCGGGTGATGTCCGCCATGCTGGGCTGGTCAACCACGCGAAGAAGCGAAGGGAACCCGATGGCCGACACGGTCCTGTACGAGGTGAGCGACGGACTCGCCACCATCACGCTCAACCGGCCCGAGGCCATGAACGCCATGAACGTGGCGGCGAAGGTCGCCCTCCGGGACGCGGCGGAGACGGCCGCGGCGGACCCCGGCGTACGGGCGGTGCTGCTCACCGCGACCGGGGAGCGGGCGTTCTGCGTGGGCCAGGACCTGAAGGAGCACGTGGGTCTGCTCATGGCGGACCACGAGAACGGGACGCGGGCGACCATGAACACGGTCCGCGACCACTACAACCCGATCACCAAGGCGCTCGCGGGGATGCGCAAGCCGGTGGTGGCGGGCGTGAACGGCGTCGCGGCGGGGGCCGGCTTCGGTTTCGCGCTCGCGGCGGACTACCGCGTGGTCGCCGAGACGGCCTCGTTCAACACCTCCTTCGCGGGCGTCGCGCTCACGGCGGACTCGGGCGTGTCCTGGACCCTGCCCCGGCTGATCGGCGCGAGCCGGGCGTCCGACCTGCTGCTGTTCCCGCGTTCGATCAGCGCCCAGGAGGCGTACGAGCTCGGCATCGTGAACCGCCTGGTACCGGCCGCCGACCTGGCCGCCGAGGCCGAGAAGGTCGCCCGCAAGCTGGCGGAGGGCCCGACGGTGGCGTACGCGGCCCTCAAGGAGTCCCTCGCCTACGGCGCCGACCACTCGCTCGCCGAGGCCCTGGAGAAGGAGGAGGAACTCCAGGCCCTTGCCGGTTCCTCGGAGGACCACACGATCGCGGTCCGCGCCTTCATCGCCAAGGAGAAGCCGGTGTACCTCGGCCGCTGAGCCGGGGCGGGGCGGTCGGTGTTACCGGCCGCCCCGGGCCACGCACCCCGTCACGTGGTCGTCGACGAGGCCGCAGGCCTGCATCAGGGCGTAGGCCGTGGTGGGGCCGATGAAGCGGAGGCCGCGCTGCTTGAGCGCCTTCGACAGGGCCGTGGACTCGTCCGTGACCGCCGGGACCTCGGACACCGTGCGCGGGACCGGGCGGCCCGCCGGGTCCGGGGCGTACGACCAGATCAGGGTGTCGAGTTCGCCGGGGGACCAGGTGGCGAGCAGTCGCGCGTTGGCCAGGGTGGCGTCGATCTTGGCGCGGTTGCGGATGATGCCCTCGTCGGCGAGGAGCCGCTCGCGGTCCTCCTCGCCGAAGCCGGCGACCGAGGCGATGGCGAAGCCGGCGAACGCGCGCCGGAAGCCCTCGCGGCGGCGCAGGATCGTGATCCACGACAGGCCCGACTGGAAGGCCTCCAGGCAGAGCCGCTCGAAGAGCGCGTCGTCGCCGTGGACCGGGCGGCCCCACTCCTCGTCGTGGTACGCCACGTAGTCCTCGGCCGACAGGCCCCAGGGACAGCGCAGCCGCCCGTCGGGCCCCGGGACCGCCCCGCCGGCCGTCACGCCCGCTCGTCCTCGTCGAGACCGGCGGCGGCCGCTCCCGCGAGCGCGTCCTCGAGCTCCGCGATCCGGGCGTCCCGCTCGGCGAGTTCGGCGCCGAGGCGGACGAGGACGTCGTCGACGTCCGCCATCCGGTAGCCGCGGACGGCGACGGGCAGGCGGACCGCCTCGACGTCGGCGCGGTCGACCGGGCGGGTGGCCGGGAGCGGGTCGACGAGCTGCTCGGGCGCCACCTCGGGCAGCACCTCGCTGTCGCCGCCGCCGACCACGGCGAGGGTCACCGCGGCCACGACCACGACCATCGTGATGAGCAGAAACCAGAACACCTGCGCGCCTCTCCCCGGAGTGGAAACCGTCCCGTGCCGATCGTGCCATGCGCCACCGACGGCTAGGGTCGCAGCGAACGGACACGAGGGAGGACAAAAGGGATGCTGCGCTTGGGACGGCGTGAATTCGGGCCGCACGAGCCGGTGATCATGGCGATCGTGAACCGGACCCCGGACTCCTTCTACGACCGGGGCGCGACCTTCCGGGACGAGCCGGCGCTCGCCCGGGTCGAGCAGGCCGTGGCCGAGGGGGCGGCGATCATCGACATCGGCGGGGTGAAGGCGGGCCCCGGCGAGGAGGTGACGGCCGAGGAGGAGGCGCGGCGCACGGTCGGTTTCGTCGCGGAGGTCCGCAGGCGCCATCCCGATGTGGTCATCAGCGTGGACACCTGGCGGGCGGATGTCGGCGCGGCGGTCTGCGAGGCCGGCGCGGACGTCCTGAACGACGCGTGGGGCGGGGTCGACCCCGGACTCGCCGAGGTGGCCGCGAAGTACGGCGCGGGGCTCGTGTGCACGCACGCGGGTGGCGCCGAGCCGCGGACCCGGCCGCACCGGGTGGCGTACGAGGACGTGATGGCCGACATCCTGCGGGTCACGGTGGGGCTCGCGGAGCGGGCGGCGGCGCTGGGTGTGCGGCGGGACGGGATCATGATCGACCCGGGGCACGACTTCGGGAAGAACACCCGGCACAGCCTGGAGGCGACACGGCGGCTCGGGGAGATGACGGACACGGGGTGGCCGGTGCTCGTGTCCCTGTCGAACAAGGACTTCGTCGGGGAGACGCTGGACCGGCCGGTGAAGGAGCGGGTGCTGGGGACGCTGGCGACGACGGCGGTCTCGGCGTGGCTCGGGGCCCGGGTGTACCGGGTGCACGAGGTGGCGGAGACGCGCCAGGTGCTCGACATGGTGGCGTCCATCGCGGGGCACCGGCCCCCCGCGGTCGCCCGGCGCGGGCTGGCGTAGCGGGCCGGAAGGGGGCGCCCTGACACGGCGCCCCCCGGGACGGAGCTACTTGCCGGTCTCCTTCGTCACCAGCGTCACCGCCTCCTCCACGTCGTCCGTGACGTGGAAGAGCAGCAGGTCGCGCTCCGAGGCCTTGCCGCCCGCGACGACGGAGTCACGGAGCCAGTCGACGAGGCCCTTCCAGTACTCCGTGCCGAAGAGGACGATCGGGAAGCGGGTGACCTTGCGGGTCTGGACCAGGGTCAGCGCCTCGAAGAGCTCGTCGAGGGTGCCGAGTCCGCCGGGCAGGACGACGAAGCCCTGCGCGTACTTCACGAACATCGTCTTCCGGACGAAGAAGTAGCGGAAGTTCACGCCGATGTCGACGTGCGGGTTGAGCCCCTGCTCGAAGGGGAGCTCGATGCCGAGGCCCACCGAGACGCCCTTGGCCTCCCTGGCCCCCTTGTTGGCCGCCTCCATGGAGCCGGGGCCGCCGCCCGTGATGACCGCGAAGCCCGCCTCGACGAGCGCCCGGCCGATCCGTACGCCCGCCTCGTACTCGGGCGAGTCCGGCTTCGTACGGGCCGAGCCGAAGACGCTGATGGCGCTCGGCAGTTCGGCGAGGGCTCCGAAGCCCTCCACGAACTCGGACTGGATGCGCATGACCCGCCAGGGGTCGGTGTGCACCCACTCCGAGTCGCCCTCGGTGTCGAGCAGCCGCTGGTCCGTGGTGCCCGGCTGGATCTGGTCCCGCCGCCTGAGCACCGGACCGAGTCGCTGTTCCTCGGGCTTCGCCATTCCCTCGGGAATGCCCATGGCCTGCTCCCTCCGCCGACCGGCGGCCGCCCATGTCGACCGCCAACTGATCTTCTGGTCCGGTCAGCGTAGGACCACGGAGGTGACGAAACGCGAAATTACGGAAGTCAGGCAGTCAGCCAGTCGCGGAGCCGCGCCTCGCAGTGGTGGATCCGGTCGACGGGAACGTGCTCGTCCCGCTTGTGCGCGTAGATCGGATCGCCCGGCCCGTAGTTGACGGCGGGCACGCCGAGGGCGCTGAAGCGGGAGACGTCGGTCCAGCCGAACTTCGGCTGGGCGCTGCCGCCGACGGCCTTCATGAAGGCCTCCGCGGCCGGGTGCGAGAGGCCGGGCAGGGCGCCGGGGCTCTCGTCGTCGACGACGAACTCGGCGATGTCGCAGCCGTCGAAGAACTCGCGGACGTACGCCAGGGCCTCGGCAGGGGAGCGGTCGGGCGCGTACCGGTAGTTGACGGTGACCGTGCAGGCGTCGGGGATGACGTTGGTGGCGACGCCGCCCTGGATCGCCACGGCGTTGAGGCCCTCGTGGTACTCCAGGCCGTCGATGACCGGCTTGCGCGGCTCGTAGGCGGCGAGGCGGGCGAGGATCGGGGCGGCGGCGTGGATGGCGTTGGAGCCCATCCAGGAACGCGCGGAGTGGGCGCGCTCGCCCGCCGTGTGCAGGATGACGCGCAGGGTGCCCTGGCAGCCGCCCTCGACCTGGGCGTCGGAGGGCTCCAGGAGGACGGCGAAGTCGCCCTCGAGCCAGTCGGGGTGCGCGGCGGCGATCTTCCCGAGGCCGTTGAGGTCGGCGGCGACCTCCTCGTTGTCGTAGAAGACGAAGGTGAGGTCGCGGTTGGGCTCGGGGACGGTGGCGGCGATCCGCAGCTGGACGGCGACCCCGGACTTCATGTCGGAGGTGCCGCAGCCCCACAGGACGCCGTTCTCGTCGAGCCGGGAGGGCACGTTGTCGGCGATCGGCACGGTGTCGATGTGGCCGGCGAGGACGACCCGCTCGCCGCGGCCGAGGCTGGTGCGGGCGACGACGTTGTTGCCGTAGCGGTCGACGGTGAGGTGGGGCAGCAGGCGCAGTGCCTGCTCGATGGCGTCCGCGAGCGGCTGCTCGGTCCCGCTGACGGACGGGAGATCGACGAGGGCGGCGGTGAGGACGGCCCCGTCCTGGGACAGGTCGAGGGGCGTGTCGAGCGGGGTGATGTCAGCCATGTGCCGACCCTAACGCGGCCTCCAGTACGGTGGGCCCCGTGTCCGAGCCCACCCGCCCCGCCCGTCGCGGCCGCCTCGCCCGCTCCGCGGCCGCCTTCGCCGTGCTCCTCGGTCTCGCCTCGTACGTGGCCGTGCACCAGATGACAGGGAGCAAGGGCACGCCCCGGTGCAGTGTGGGCAGTGGCGAGAACCGGTACGAGTTCACCCCGGAGCAGGCGTCGAACGCGGCGACGATCTCGGCCGTTGGCACCACCCGCGGGCTCCCGGAGCGGGCGGTGACGATCGCCCTCGCGACGGCGCTCCAGGAGTCGGCGCTGCGGAACATCGGGCACGGCGACCGGGACTCGCTCGGTCTGTTCCAGCAGCGGCCGTCGATGGGGTGGGGGACGCCGGCGCAGATCATGGACCCGGTGTACTCGGCGGGGAAGTTCTACGAGGGTCTGGAGAAGGTCCCGGGATACTCGCGGCTGCCGCTGACGGTGGCGGCGCAGAAGGTGCAGAAGAGCGGGTTCCCGCAGGCGTACGCGAAGCACGAGCCGGACGCGACGCTGCTCGCGGCGGCGCTGACGGGCCGGGCGCCCGCGGCGCTCTCCTGCACGGCGGACGAGACGGAGGGCCGGCCGGGCGATCCGGAGCTCGTGCGCGCGGAGCTGGTGCGGGCCTTCGGCGAGAAGGCGGCGCCCCGGGCGGTCACGGGAGGCCCGAGCGCGGGCCGGTCGGCGCCGGAACCGACGGTGCTCGTGGTGCCGGTGCGGACGGCGGCGGGGGCGGCGCGCGTGGCCGGCGCGGACGAGCGGCGCGGCTGGGAACTGGCGCAGTGGGCGGTGGCGCGGGCGGACGCGCTGCGCATCGCGGAGGTCACGTACGGGGGCCGGGTGTGGCGGGCCGGGGAGGCGTCCGGCGGATGGTCGACGTCCTCGGGCGCGGCCGCCGGTGACGGGGAGACCGTCCGTATGCGGCTCGCGCGGTAGCCGATCACCCGTACGCCCGTTCACTCGACGGTGGCACGGACCGGGTCCGTGCCCGGAGGAATTCACCACCGTTTCGAGCCGTCGCGCACGCGATGCGCCCCACCCCGCCTCTTCCCTTGGGGGACAAGGGAAGTGACGGTTCGGCACAGGTCCCCGCGGTGAGGTCTTCGTCCGTTTTCCTCCCCACCTGACAATACGACGCATTACCAACTCTTTACCTTCGACCTCCGCAACCTCTCCCGCCCCCGAGCCGGTTGTCACAGCGTCCGAACGAACCTCGCACCTCGTCGAAGGAGCACCATGTCCCTCCCCCTGACCCGTCGGATCGCCCGCGCCGCCCTCCTCATCGCGGCCGGCGCAGCCCCCGTGGTCGGTGCGGCCGGCTCCGCGAGCGCCCTCGACCACGGCCTCGCGCCGACCGGCGCCCTCGGCGGCGTCACCGCCCTGGACGCCGCCGGTGCGGGCACCGCCGTCGACGGCGCCTCGCAGACCGCCACCGGTGTCGTCGGCTCCACCGGCAGCAAGGCCGTCGGCACGGCCGTCCCCGCCGCCGGAAAGACCGTCGGCTCCGCGGGCAAGACCGCCACGCCCGTCGCCCAGCAGGTCGCCGGCGAGACCACCGGCAGCGCGGGCGAGGTCGTCGGCAAGACGGCCGGCGCCGCGACCGAGAGCGCCGAGGCCCCGACCGGCGGCGCCCTGGGCGGTGGCCTCGGCGACCTGCCCACCGGCCAGACGCTGGGCGGCCTGCCGATCGGCTGACCCGCCCGCACCGCGACGCCGCACGACGGAGGGCCCGGGGAGCACCTGCTCCCCGGGCCCTCGCCCGTACCGAAGGACCGCGAACGGTCAGCCGAGCCGCTTGACCGCCGCCTGGACGCGCTCGTCCGTCGCCGTGAACGCCACCCGCACGAACCGCTCCCCCGCAACGCCGTAGAAGTCGCCCGGCGCCACCAGGACGCCCTTCTCCGCCAGGTACGCCACGGTCTCCCAGCACGGCTCGTCCCGGGTCGCCCACAGGTACAGGCTCGCCTCGCTGTGCTCGATCCGGAAGCCGTGCGCCTCCAGGGCCGTCCGCAGCGCCGCCCGCCGGGCCGCGTACCGCTCCCGCTGCTCGGCCACGTGGGTGTCGTCGCCGAGGGCCGCCACCGTCGCCGCCTGGACCGGAGCCGCCGTCATCATGCCGCCGTGCTTGCGGATCCGGAGCAGCTCACCGAGGACGGCCGCGTCACCCGCGACGAACGCCGCCCGGTATCCGGCCAGGTTGGAGCGCTTGGACAGCGAGTGGACGGCGACGATCCCCTCGTACGAACCACCGCAGACGTCCGGGTGCAGCACGGAGACCGGGTCGGCCTCCCAGCCCAGCTCCAGATAGCACTCGTCGGAGAAGACGAGGACGCCGTGCTCCCGTGCCCAGGCCACGATCCGGGTCAGCTCGTCCTTGCCCAGGACCTTGCCCGTCGGGTTCGAAGGGGAGTTGAGCCACAGCAGCTTCAGACCGGCCGGGTCGAGGCGCGTGGGGTCGTCGTAGACGACGGGGGTCGCGCCGCAGAGCCGCGCCCCGACCTCGTACGTCGGGTACGCGAGCCGCGGGTAGGCGACCACGTCACCCGCGCCGAGACCCAGCTGCGTCGGCAGCCAGGCCACCAGCTCCTTGGAGCCCACCACCGGCAGCACGTTCTCGTCCGCGAGGTCCACCGCACCGAGACGTCGCCCGCACCAGCCCGTGAGCGCGTCCCGCAGCTCCTTCGTCCCCCACACCGTGGGATAGCCCGGCGAGTCCGCCGCCGCGACCAGGGCCTCCTGGATCAGCGCGGGGACCGGGTCGACGGGCGTGCCGACCGAGAGGTCCACGATTCCGTCCGGGTGCGCGAGTGCCGTCTTCTTGTACGGCTCCAGCTTGTCCCAGGGGAAGACGGGCAGGCGCGAAGAGACTGCGCTCACGGGTGGCTCTCACTTCCTCGTACGTGCACGGGAGAGGCGTCGGGAAACGCCCCGGTCCCGCACGGCGGCCGACGCCGTACGGGACCGGATGCGGTCGATCAGCCGTTCTGCGGAGGCAGGGCGGCGATGAAGGGGTGGTCACGCTCGATCTCGCCGAGCTTGGAGGCACCACCGGGCGAGCCGAGCTCGTCGAAGAACTCGACGTTCGCCTTGTAGTAGTCCTTCCACTCCTCCGGGGTGTCGTCCTCGTAGAAGATCGCCTCGACCGGGCAGACCGGCTCACAGGCCCCGCAGTCGACGCATTCGTCCGGGTGGATGTACAAGGACCGCTTGCCCTCGTAGATGCAGTCGACGGGGCACTCCTCGATGCACGCCTTGTCCTTCACGTCGACACAAGGCTGCGCGATGACGTAGGTCACGCTGTCGTTCCTCCTCGATAGGGCTGGTCTGCGCGGGAGCGCGGCGTCGTCGATGCCCGCACCTAGTATCTCCGTTCTTGGGGGCGATCCGAACAGGAGGGGCGGAGAAGCTGTGGAATTCACCGGCGGAGGGCGGCTGGAGGTCCGCATCACCAGCGCTGACGTGGGAAAACGAGTCTCCGTTCGGTACGTGACGGAGACGGCCTCGGCGGGTGGAGGATTCACCGACGCGGTCGGAGTTCTCACATCATGGGAGGACGCTGTGCTGCTGATCACACGAAAGAGCGGCGAGAGCGTCCGGATCGCGGAATCCTCCCTGGTCGCGGGGAAGGCCGTCCCGCCCGCCCCGGCCCGTCGACGCGGCCCCTCGGCCACCTTCCCCGAGCTGGCGCGGGCCACCGCGCGCGCGTGGCGGCCGGTCGAGAGCGAAGCCCTCGGCGAATGGACCCTGCGGGCCGCCGACGGATTCACCCGACGCGCCAACTCCGCCCTGCCGCTCGGCGATCCGGGGATGCCGGTCGCCGACGCCCTGGCCCACGTACGCGCGTGGTACGCGGCCCGGGGCCTTCCCGCGTACGTGCAGACCGCCACCGGCGCCGAAGGCACCCAGGAGCTCCTCTGCGCCGCCCTCGACCGGCACGGCTGGCTGCGCGAGGTCTCCGCCGAGGTGCGGATCGGCGCCCTCGCCGCGGTCGGCGACCTGGACGCCGACGTCTCCGCCGTACGCCTCTCCCGCACCGTCGACGAACCGTGGCTCCGCCGCTACCAGCGCCTCGGCGAGCCGGGCCCCGCGGTGCACTCCGTCCTCACCTCCGGCCCGAGTGTGTGGTTCGCGACCGTCGCGGGCACGGAAGAGGTACCCGCGGCGATCGGACGGTGCGTCGTCGACGGACGCTGGGCCGGCTTCATGGCCGTCGAGGTCGACCCGGCCCTGCGGCGCCGCGGCCTGGCGACGTCCGTCATGACGGCGCTCGCCCGGCAGGCCCTCGACGAGGGCGCGTCGGCGGCCTGGCTCCAGGTGGAGGCCGCCAACGACGGCGCGCGGGCGCTGTACGACGGCATGGGCTTCGCGCCCCACCACCACTACCACCACTACCGATGGGCGGAGGCGTGACGGACGAGGAACCACCGGACGCGCGGGACGGCGAAGCGGCCGACGCGGTCGACTGGCGCCGGGAGTTCGCCGAGGAGGCCCGGTCCGAACGGCCCGACCTCGCCCGGCTCTGCCTCCTCATCGGGGCGGTGGCCGACCCCACCGTCACCCGGCACGACCTCGACCGGGCCGAGATCGAACTCGACCGCCTCGCCGGGCTCGTCCCCCACGCGACCCGGGTCACCGGCGACTGGACCGGCGAACTCGCCGCGCTCCTCGGCCACCACGAGGGCTTCGAGGGCGTCCCCGCCGACTACCAGCGCCTGGAGTCCTCGCTCCTGCACGAGGTGCTCCGGCGCCGCCGGGGCCTGCCCATCCTGCTCTCCGTCGTCTGGATGGAGGTCGCACGCCGGGCCGGCGCGCCCGTGTACGGCCTCGGGCTGCCCGGCCACTTCGTGGTGGGCTTCGGGGACCCGGCCGACCTGCGTCTCGCCGACCCCTTCGCGGGCGGGCGGGCCATGACCGGCGCGGACGCCGAACTCCTGGTCACCAGCGCGACGGGCGAGGCCCTCGACCGCTCGATGCTCCGCCCCGCCGAGCCCGGCGCGATCGTGCTGCGCGTCCTCAACAACATCCGCGCCTGGGCGGCCCCCCGCCCCGAACGCTCCGACGTGGCCCTGTGGGCGGTGGAACTGTCCCTGCTGCTCCCCTCCCACCCGGCCAGGCTCCGCTACGAGCGCGCCGAGCTGCTGGTCCAGCGCGGCGAGTTCCTGACCGGAGCGGCCGAGATGGAGGCGTACGCGCGCGTGATGGAGGCGGTGGACCCGGAGTCGGCGACGACGATCCGCCGCCGTGCCCGGGCGGCCCGGGCACGGCTGAACTGACGGCTCCCGTGTCCTGCGGATCACGCGGCGTGGGAAACCCGGTGGTGTCCGTGGGCCCGGGGGGCGAGAGGCGTCCGGCGGAGACCTGTGCAGCCAGGAGCGTCGCGGAGGCGGGGGTGGGGGCGATGCCGGGCGCGTGAGCGGAAGGTGGGGCGGGGCGACCGGATTCGAACCGGCGTCCTCCGAGATGTCGTCGCGGCGCACTACCTCTGTGCTACGGCCCCGCCCTCGGGCGCCATCGTAGGGGCGAGAGGGCACGGCGGCGAACCCTTTTTCCTACGAGCGAGCCCCCGCCCCGCGGAGGGGACGGGGGCTCGGACGCCGGGGCGGGGGGCTCAGCCCTCGCCGCTGAGGTCGATGGTCTTCGTGCGCTCCGCCTGGGTCCTGCCCCGCAGCGCGTCACGCATCACGAAGGCGACGTCGTCGGCGGAGACCTCGTGCTTCGCGCCGTCGCCCTTGGTGATCATGACCCCCTCGAAGGCGCCGTCGAGGAGCCGGTCGATCGCCTTCTTGTCGTAGACCTCGACCAGACGGCCGTCGACGGCCTTCATCGAGAGGATCTGCGGAAGGGACCGCGCCGGGCCGAAGTCGATGTGCCGGCCACCCGCGTAGATCCGGATCAGGCCCGACATGGCGGGGGTGGCGAACTCCTTCATCGCCCGGTCCAGCTCGGCCTTGGTGACGGTGGGCCTGCGGGTGGTGACCGGCAGCTCGACGAGCCGGTTCTGACCCGTCTCCACCTGGGCGCGGAAGGCGTCCCTGACGGAGATCATCGACCGCTGGAGGTCGATGGCCTTGCCGGGCTTGCCCTCGACGGGCGTCACCTTGTTCGGTGCGAACAGGATCGTGCCCTCGGTGGCCGAGGCGGACGTGCCGGCCAGGTCGCGCAGGGCGACGGCGAGCTTCTCCTCGTCGACCGGGAAGACCGGCTTGGCGACCCGCTCGCCGCCGAAGAGGGAGCCGATGACCGAGACGGGGTTGTAGTCGCTGCCCGCGGCGGCGCGGACGGTCTCCTGGCTGTCGAGCGCCAGGCCCGCCTTCTCCGGGGGCAGCTGGACCTTCCTGCCGCCCAGGTCGAGCTGGAGCGGGGTGGCGACGCGCTTGCCGAGAGCCGCGTCCAGCTTGTTGACGGCCTCCTCCTTCGTACCGCCGCCGATGTCCACGCCGAGCACCGTGGTGCCCTTGGGGACGTCGGAGTGGTTGAGGAGCAGCCCGGCACCGTAGGCGACGCCGGTGAGGGCGAGGACCGCGACGGCGGCGAGGACCAGCTTCGAGCGGCCCTTCTTCGCCGGGGCGCGCCCGGCCGACGCCTGGCGCGGTGCGGGCGCCGGGGCCGGGGCCGTCCGCTCCTCGACGCGGGGCGTCAGGTTCGGGCGGGCCGCCTTCGGCGGGACGACGGGGATGCCGCTGGTGAGCGTGTCACCGGAGACGTGCCCGCCGCCGGGCGCCCCCGGACCGCCCGCGCCGGGGTTCGGCGCGGGGGGCTGCGGGGTGAGGACGGCGGTGTCGTCGGACAGGCGGGGGGCGCCGCCGGGGAACGGCGAACCCGGGCCCTGGCCCGCGCCCTGACGCCCGCCCTGGCCGGGCCGCTGCCCGGGGGCCTGTCCCGGGCGCCCGCCCTGGGCCGGGCCGCCGAGCGAGGCGGTGCCGGTGACCGGGCCCGTGGTGGGGCCGGTCGGAGCGGCCGCGCCGGGGCCGGGGTACGCGGGCGTACCCGCGGCCGGTGTCCCGGTGTGCAGGGGGGTGCCGGCGCCGGGAGTGCCGTCGTAGGCCGGGGTTCCGTCGAAGGGCGGGTTCCCGGAGCCCGGGGTCGCGCCGCCGTAGCCGGGGGTCCCGGCGCCCGGGGCTCCCCCGTGACCGGGCGTCCCGTCGTACGTCGGCGTGCCCCCGGCAGGAGTCCCCTGGTAGCCGGGGGTCCCCTCGTACCTCGGTGTCCCGCCCGCGGGCGGGCCCGGGTACGGCGGCGTGCCCTCGCCGGAGGTGCCGTCGTACCTCGGCGTGCCGTTCGCCGGGGTGCCGCTGTCGTACAGCGGGTTGCCCGGGGTCTGCTGGGCGGCCGTGAGCGGGCGGCTCGACGGGGTGCCTCCGACCGTCGGGACGCCGGAGGTCGCGGAGCCCGCGAAGCCCGTGCCCTGGGCTTCCGCCCCGAGGGGGGCGGGCTTCGGGGTCGGGGCGGGCACATGCGGCAGCGCGGGCGCGGGGGCCGGGCCCGGGGGCGCGGCCTTGCGGGGGGCGAACCAGTCGCTCGTCCCCTTCGCCTTCGGCGCCTCGTCGGCGGCCCCCGACGGCTCGGCGGCCGGCACCGGTGCGGGCGCCGGCTGCTCCACGGCGGGAGCGGGCTCCGGTGCCGTGTCGGGTGCGGGCGTCTCGCTGACCGTCTGGCGGACGACGACCGGCGGGATCGGACGCGAACCCGGGATGTTGATCCGGATCCGGGTCGTCAGCGTCGTCTCCGTCTTGGGCTCCTCCGGCGGAGCGGACACGGCGGCGGTCTCCTCCGGCGCGTCCTGGGAGGGGTGGAGCGACGGATACTGGCGGGATCCGTACGGCGGTGTACCCGAGGGGTACGCGGCTCCACCGCGCCCCTGGGCGCCGGAGGACGAACTGTCAGTCTCTCGACCAGTTTCACGACTCAAAGCAGGATCTCCCGGTTGGCTCCACCGCCCGCTCTTGCAGATGCTCGTATTACCCGGGCGGTTCGGCGGCGCGCACCACCATACTGGCCGCCGCCCTCATATACCCGACCCACGGGGGTGGACGACGGGCAATCCGGCCGAAGTCGGTGCGTCCGCGGTCTCAACTCGGCCTGTTCACGGGGTCGGTCGCGGCAGCCGGGACAGAGTGGTGCACATCACAGCGAGCGCCATGCCTCCGAAGAGGAAGAGCAGCTCGCCGACGCCTCCGGCGAACACCCCGTCGCCCTCGGGGCGTCCGAGGCTGAGCAGGATGACGGCCAGGAGCCAGCCGCCTCCGCCGGCGACGACGGCGGTCTGGGTGCCGGTCGCGCGCAGTCCTCCGTAGAAGAGGGCGGCGGTCGCGAGGAGCGCGAGGAACAGGCCGCCGGGGAGCCAGGCGGCCTGGACGAGGGCGCCGGCGGTGCCGACGAGGGCGCCGAGGACGAACAGTCCGGCGTACCAGGCGTACCGGGCGTTGCGGGAGGCCGGGAGCGGGCCGGGCGGGGTGGTGCTCACGCGGTCACCCCCGCGAAGAGGTCCGTCTCGCGCATGCCCGCGGGGACGCCGGGGACGCCCTGGACCAGCTCGTAGTACTCGGTGGGGATGATCGGCTGGCCCAGGTCGTTGGAGAGGGCGAAGAAGGGCCCGTCGACCGTGACTTGGGTGGCGTGGGCGGCCATCGCGGCGCTCTTGCGGGCGGTGTGCTCCGGCCCGGCGGCGATCTCCGCGGTGATCCGGTCCTCGTCGACGACGCCGGGGACGTCGTCGACGGCGGCGACGGCGGGGAAGGCGGAGCCCTCGGCGCGCAGCCGGGCGAAGCCGGCCTCGACGACGGGGCGCGGGACGCGGTTCCAGTAGATCTTGGCGATCGAGTGGGCGGGTCCGAGGTCGGGGCGGTAGGCGGGGTCGGCGGCCAGTTCGGCGGCCCGCATGGCGACCCGGTGGGCCTGGATGTGGTCGGGGTGGCCGTAGCCGCCGTCGGGGTCGTAGGTGATCAGGACCTGGGGGCGGGTCTCGCGGATCACGTCGACGAGGTACGGGGCGGCGGTGTCGACGTCGGTGTTCCAGAAGGCGTTCTCGCGCTTGTTCTGTTCGACGCCCATCATCCCGGAGTCGCGGAACCGCCCCGGGCCGCCGAGGAAGCGGTGGTCGGTGACGCCCAGCTCGGCCATCGCGGCGGCGAGTTCGCCGACCCGATGGGGGCCGAGCCGGTCCTCCCGCTCGGGGGCCAGGTGGGCGAGCTCGGGCGGGATGACCTCGCCCTCCTCGCCCAGCGTGCAGGTGACCAGGGTGACGAGGGCGCCCTCGGCCGCGTACCTGGCCATGGTGGCGCCGTTGTTGATCGACTCGTCGTCCGGATGCGCGTGCACGAGCAGCAGACGGCGAGCGGGGAGATCGGACATGTCCCCACCCTACGAGGTCCCGACCACGAAGGACGTCGTGGCCGGGACCGCTCGGAACCCGGCGCTCAGAACTTGATGCCGCCGACCATGTTCGCCACGTTCGTGGTGAGGGTGCTGATGGACGGAGCGATGGACGAGCTCGCCAGGTAGAAGCCCAGGAGCGCGCAGATCGCCGCATGTCCCGCCTTCAGCCCGGATTTCCGGACCAAAAGGAAGACGACGATCGCCAGCAGCACCACCACGGAGATCGAGAGTGCCACGGCGGTTCACCTCCACACTTCTTCGGTCGGATATTCGAGCGGATCTGTCGTTCAGCATGTGCCAGGGGACATGCCGATCGGATGCATACCCACCTAGCGCTACGGATCATAACTATCCGTGCCATCGCATCGATCGGCGGACGGAGGCACGAGGGGGGCGCACAGCGCTAGTTTCAGCCGCATGACCTCGTCTCGACAGCAGTCGGCCACACCCTCGGCCGGGCTCTCCTTCCCCCGTCGGCACGCCCGGACCCAGCGGTTCACCCTGGGGGTCCCGCGTGCCTTCTCGGTCTCCCCCGACGGGCAACGCGTGGTGTTCGTCAGATCCGGGTCCGGCACGGACCGTTCGCACCGGCTCTGGGTCCTGGACCTGCCTCGTGACGGCGGGGCGCCCGTCGAGCGGGTGGCGGCCGACCCGGCGGTGCTGCTCGCCGGGGCGGAGGAGGAGCTCTCGCCACAGGAGCGGGCGCGCCGGGAGCGGAGCCGTGAGGGCTCGGCGGGAGTGGTGTCCTACGCGGTGGACGGAGCCGTGGAGTTGGCGGCGTTCGCCCTGTCGGGGCGGCTGTTCACGGCGGAGCTGCGGGCGGGGACGGCACGGGAACTGCCGGTGCCGGGGCCGGTCATCGACCCCCGGCCGTCACCGGACGGACGGCTCGTGGCGTACGTGACGGACGGCGCGCTGCGGGTGGTCGGCGCGGACGGGGCGGGCGATCGGGAGCTGGCCGTTCCGGAGGGCGGGGACGTCTCCTACGGATTGGCCGAATTCATCGCCTCGGAGGAGATGTCCCGGGCGCGGGGTTTCTGGTGGTCACCCGGTTCGGACCGGCTGCTCGTCGCGCGGGTGGACGACCGGGCGGTGCGGCGGTGGTGGATCGCCGATCCGGCGCACCCGGACCGGGAGCCGCAGCGGGTGGCGTACCCGGCGGCGGGCACCGCCAACGCGGAGGTCCGGCTGTTCGTGGTGGGGCTCGACGGGGATCGCACGGAGGTGCGGTGGGACCGGGAGCGGTACCCGTACCTGGCGCGGGTCCACTGGTCGGCGGCCGGGGCTCCGCTGCTCCTCGTCCAGGCGCGGGACCAGCGCGAGCAGGTGTTCCTCGCGGTGGACCCGGAGTCCGGGGAGACGACGGCGGTACGGGAGGAGCGGGACCCGGTGTGGCTGGAGCTGCTGCCGGGGGTGCCGGTGTGGGCTCCGGACGGGCGGCTGGTGCGCCTCACGGACGAGAGCGGAGCCCGCGCCCTGGCCGTCGGTGACGAGACGCTGACCGACGGGCGGCTGCACGTCCGGGCGGTCCTCGACATCGGCTCCGACGACGTCCTCGTGTCGGCGTCGGCGGGGGCGGAGGCGGCCGCCCCGGAGACCGGCGAGGTCCATGTGTACCGGGTGACCGGTGCGGGCGCCGAGCGCCTGTCCGAGGGCGTCGGGACGCACGGGGCGGTGCGCTGCGGTGCGGTGACCGTACTGGTGTCGGCGCGGCCTGACGCGCCGGGGAGCGTGGCGCGGGTGCTGCGGGACGGCGCCCAGGTCGCGATGGTGGCCTCGTACGCGGAGGAGCCGGGGATCGACGTCCGGGTGCGGCTCACGGAGGCGGGTGCCCGGCGCATCCCGTGCGCGGTGCTGCTGCCCTCCGGGTACGAGGAGGGCGACGGGCCGCTGCCGGTCCTGATGGATCCGTACGGCGGGCCGCACGGGCCCCGGGTGGTCGCCGCCCACAACCCGCATCTGACGTCCCAGTGGTTCGCCGACCAGGGTTTCGCGGTGGTGGTGGCGGACGGGCGGGGCACGCCCGGCCGCTCCCCCGCCTGGGAGAAGGCCGTCGCGCGGGACTTCTCGCCGACCCTCGACGACCAGGTGGAGGCGCTCCAGGGGCTCGCCGGGCGCTTCCCGCTCGATCTGGGGCGGGTGGCGGTCCGGGGCTGGTCGTACGGCGGGTATCTGGCGGCGCGGGCGGTGCTGCAGAGGCCGGACGTGTTCCACGCGGCGGTCGTCGGCGCGCCGGTGACGGACTGGCGGCTGTACGACACCCACTACACGGAGCGGTACCTGGGCACCCCGCAGGACGATCCGGAGGTGTACGCCGCGCAGTCGCTGCTCACCGACGACGGTCTGTCGGCGCCGGAGGTCCCGGCGCGGCCGATGATGATCGTCCATGGTCTCGCGGACGACAACGTGGTGGTCGCGCACGCGCTGCGGCTCTCCTCGGCGCTGCTCGCGGCGGGCCGGCCGCACGAGGTGCTGCCGCTGTCCGGCGTCACCCACATGACGCCGCAGGAGCAGGTGGCGGAGAACCTGCTGCTGCTCCAGGTGGACTTCCTGCGGCGGTCGCTGGGGCTGTCGGCGGGAGCCTGACGTCACCAGCCGGGCGGCGGCGGGTGGGGCGGGGCCGGGGGCGGCATCCCGGCCGGCGGGTAGGGGCCGGGTGCGGCGGCGGGGGCGCCGCGCCCGGCGAGGAGGGCGAGGACGGCGACTCCGGAGAGCAGCCCGACGTAGGCGCTGAGGACGTCCAGCCGGTCGGCGGTCGGGATGTCGGCGAAGTGGCCGACGAGTTCGTAGCGGGCGGTTCGCGCGACCTCGGCGACACCGCCGGCCGTGAGGAACACTCCGGCGAGCAGACCGAAGGCCCGGCTGTGGCGGGCCCGTACGAGGGCGGAGGCGGCGGCCGTTCCGTACAGGGCGAGGAGGACGAGGGACAGCCAGCCGGGCGGGGGCGCGAGGGCAGCCTTGATGACGGACCGGCCGCCGGTGAACCGGTCGACGGTGATCTGCAGGGGCAGTTCGGTCGCCCAGTACACCTCCCACAGGGCCACGACCAGCGCGGCGACGCCGAGGAGGACCCCGGAGGCGACGGCGGGGCCGGTACGGGGGCGGCCGGGCGGCTGCTCGTACGAGGGGGTGAAGCGGCTGCGGCCGACGGCGGCGGTGACGACGAGTCCGGCGGCGAGGGCCAGGGCGAGGAGGGCGGTGACGAGGGCGCCGCTCCCGGGGGCCCAGAGGCCGGGCAGTCGCAGGGCGAGGGTGACGGCGCCGGTCGCGGCGAGCGCGGAGGCCGCGTGGCGGGAGCGGAGCGCGGCGACGGCGGTGGCGGCGGAGACGGCGAGGAGCACCGGGTCGACGAGGGAGGTGGCGGACCGTCCCCGGATGAGGAAGTGGTGGTCCCCCGCCCAGTACCAGGCGAGGTCGGCGGGCGAGCCGAGCGCGGCCAGGTCCTTGAGGATCCACACGGCGGCGATGAGGGCGAGCGCGGCGCAGAGCGCGGCGCCCGTGAGACGTGCCGGGCGTGTCACAGTCACGGTCCCGATACTCACGGTCGCCGTCCGTCGGCACAAGCGGTTCCGTGGAACACGCGGATACGGCCAGGGAGGCTTCCGCGTCCCTGGCCGTACACGGCACCCGCACGGCCGTACGCTGTCGAGTCTGTCGTGTCCGTATATCGGTGCCGTTACCGTCGAGTTGCCTGTGCGTCAAGGCGCTTCGGGCTTGCGGAAGAGGCGGTGCCGGCGAGGGGTTTCGGGCTCGTTCGGCTCGTGCTCCGGGGGGACCACCTGCTTCTCCTCCGCGAAGTGACAGGCCGAGTCGTGCCGCGCCGGGCTGTCGACGAGGCGGAAGACGGCGGGGACGGCCAGTTCCGGCACCTCCTGGGCGCAGCGTTCCCGGGCCTTCCAGCAGCGGGTGCGGAAGCGGCAGCCGGAGGGGATGTGGGCCGGGGAGGGGACGTCGCCGGTGAGGATGATGCGTTCGCGGTGGGCGCGCGCCTCGGGGTCGGGGACGGGGACGGCGGAGAGCAGCGCCTGGGTGTAGGGGTGGGTGGGGTGGTCGTAGATCTCGGTCTCGGTGCCGATCTCGACGATCCGGCCGAGGTACATCACGCCGACGCGGTCGGAGATGTGCCGGACGATCGACAGGTCGTGGGCGATGAAGACGTACGAGAGGGAGAACTCGGTCTGGAGGTTGTCCAGGAGGTTGACGACCTGGGCCTGGACGGAGACGTCGAGCGCGGAGACGGGTTCGTCGGCGACGATGATCTCGGGCTGGAGGGCGAGACCGCGGGCGATGCCGATGCGCTGGCGCTGGCCGCCGGAGAACTGGTGCGGGTAGCGGTTGATGTACTCGAGGTTGAGGCCGACGACGTCGAGGAGGTCCTGGACCTTCTGCCTGCGGGAGCCCTTGGGCGCGACCTCGGGGTGGATCTCGTACGGCTCGCCGATGATGTCGCCGACCGTCATGCGCGGGTTGAGCGAGGTGTACGGGTCCTGGAACACCATCTGGATGTTGCGCCGGACGGCCTTGAGGGCGCGCGGGGAGAGGGTGGTGATGTCGTCGCCCTTGTAGCGGATCGTCCCGGACGTCGGCCGTTCCAGGTTGACCAGCATCCTGGCGACGGTCGACTTGCCGCAGCCGGATTCGCCGACGATGCCGAGGGTCTCCCCCGCCGCGAGGTCGAAGTCGACCCCGTCGACCGCTTTCACGGCGCCGACCTGCTTCTTGAAGAGGATGCCCCGGGTGAGCGGGTAGTGCTTGTGCAGGCCCCGGACTTCGAGAATCGCCTCAGCCATGGAGGCACTCCTTCCAGAAGTGGCAGGCGCTGGCGCGCGGCACCGGGGACCCGGTCACCTCGTACAGCGGGGGTACGTCGGTCCGGCAGCGGTCCCTGGCGAGGGGGCAGCGGGGGTTGAAGGCGCAGCCGGGCGGGATGTCCAGCAGGTTGGGCGGCAGGCCCTTGATGGCGTACAGCTCCTGGCCCTTCTGGTCCAGGCGGGGGATCGATTCGAGGAGACCCTTGGTGTAGGGGTGGGCGGGGGCCTTGTAGATCTCGTGGACGGGGGCGTGTTCGACGATCCGGCCGGCGTACATGACGGCGATCTTGTCGGCGACGTCGGCGACGACGCCGAGGTCGTGGGTGATGAGGATGAGGCCCATGTCGAGTTCGCGCTGGAGCTCGGCGAGCAGGTCCATGACCTGGGCCTGGACGGTGACGTCGAGGGCGGTGGTGGGCTCGTCCGCGATGATCAGTTCGGGTTCGAGGGCGAGCGCCATGGCGATCATGATGCGCTGGCGCATGCCGCCGGAGAACTGGTGCGGGTACTGGCCGACGCGTTCCTTGGCGCCCGGGATGCGGACCCGGTCCATGAGTTCGACGGCCTTGGCCCTGGAGTCCTTCCGCGACATGCCCCGGTGGACCTGGAACATCTCGCCGAGCTGGTCGCCGACGCTGAGGACGGGGTTGAGGGAGGACAGGGCGTCCTGGAAGACCATCGCCATCTTGGCGCCCCTGATCCGGCGCCGTTCCTCCTCCTTGAGCTTCAGGAGGTCCTGGCCCTGGAAGAGGATCTCGCCCTTGGTGATCCTGCCCGGCGGGATGTCGAGGATGCCCATGACGGCCTGGGCGGTGACGGACTTGCCGGAGCCGGACTCGCCGAGGACGGCGAGGGTCTCGCCGGCGTCGACGGAGTAGTCGACGCCGTTGACCGCCTTGGCGACGCCGTCCCGGGTGTGGAACTCCACGTGCAGGTCGCGCACTTCGAGCAGCATGGGTCCCTACCTCAGCTTGGGGTCGAGGGCGTCGCGGACGGCGTCGCCGAGCATGATGAAGGCGAGCACGGTGATGGCGAGCGCGCCGGAGGGCCAGAGCAGCATGTGGGGCGCGTTGCGCACGTAGGCGGCGGCTGAGGAGATGTCGATGCCCCAGGAGACGGTGGGGGGTTTGAGGCCGACGCCGAGGAAGGAGAGCGTGGCTTCGAGCGAGATGTACGTGCCGAGGGCGATGGTCGCGACGACGATGACGGGCGCGAGGGCGTTGGGCGAGATGTGCCGGAGCAGCATCCGTGAGTTGGAGGCGCCGAGGGCGCGGGCGGCCTGCACGTAGTCGTTCTGCTTGACGGTGATGACGGAGCCGCGGGCGATGCGGGAGATCTGCGGCCAGCCGAGGAGCACCATGAAACCGATGACGGGCCAGACGCTGTTGCTGCTGACGACGGAGAGCAGGACGAGGCCGCCGAGGATGACGGGGATCGCGAAGAAGACGTCGGTGATGCGGGAGAGGAAGCCGTCCCAGGCGCCGCCGTAGAAGCCCGCGAGGCCGCCGAGGACGGAGCCGAGGAGGGTCACGCCGAGGGTGGCGAAGAGGCCGACCTGGACGGAGGCCCTGGCTCCGTAGACGGTGCGGGTGTAGACGTCGCAGCCCTGGCCGTTGAAGCCGAAGGGGTGGCCGGGCTGCGAGCCCTCCTGGGCCTTGGAGAGGTCGCAGTCGAGGGGGTTGCCGTCGGCGATGAGCTGCGGCCAGATGGCGATGACGACGAGGAAGAGGATGATCAGGCCGGAGATGACGAAGATCGGGTTGCGGCGCAGGTCGTGCCAGGCGTCGGACCAGAGGGAGCGGGGCTTCTTGTCGGCGCCGGTGCCCTGGGGGCCGCCCGGCGTCTTCTCCAGCGTCTCGCCCTCGTCCATCGCGAGGTCGGTTCCGCCTCCGGCACCGGTGTGGTTGATCGCGCGGCCGTCGTCGAACGGCTGAGGCTGCTCAGGCATAGCGGATCCTCGGGTCAAGGACGGCGTACAGGAGGTCGACGAGCAGGTTGGCCACCAGGAAGACCAGGACGAGGACGGTCACGAAGCCGACGACGGTCTGGGTGTTCTGGCGGAGGATGCCCTGGTAGAGCTGGTAGCCGACGCCGTGGATGTTGAAGATCCGTTCGGTGACGATGGCGCCGCCCATGAGCGCGCCGATGTCGGTGCCGATGAAGGTCACCACGGGGATGAGGCTGTTGCGCAGCAGGTGGCGGGTGATGACCCGGCGGCGGGGCAGGCCCTTGGCGACGGCGGTGCGGACGTAGTCGGCGCGCTTGTTCTCGGCGATGGAGGTCCGGGTGAGCCGGGTGACGTACGCGAGGGAGACCGACGCGAGGACGAGCCCGGGGACGATCAGCTCGTCGATCGGGGCGTCGCTGGAGACGGCCGGTCTGATCCAGCCCCACTTCACGCCGAGGAGGAGCTGGAGCAGCAGGCCGGTGACGAAGGTCGGGACGGAGATGACGACGAGGGTCAGCAGCAGCACGGTGGTGTCGACGGGGCGGCCGCGGCGGAGGCCGGTGAGGACGCCGAGGGTGATGCCGATGACGATCTCGAAGACGATGGCGACGAGGGTGAGGCGGATGGTGACCGGGAAGGCGTTCGCCATCAGCTCGGTGACCTCCTGGCCGTTGAACGCCGTGCCGAAGTCGCCGGTGAAGACGTTGCCCATGTAGGTCAGGTATTGCTGCCAGACGGGCTTGTCGAGGCCGAACTCCTTCTTGAGCTGGGCGGCGGTCGCCGGGTCGCACTGGCGGTCGCCGCACAGTCCGGCGACGGGATCGCCCATCACGTTCACCATCAGGAAGATCAGCAGCGTGGCGCCGAAGAAGACCGGGATCATCTGCAGCAGTCGCCGGATCACATATCGACCCATGAGGGGCTCCGGGGGAAGGGTTGGCTCCGGGGGGCGGTGCGGGGAAGGCGTACGGCCCGGCGCGGGGGTCCGCGGGACGGGCCGTACGCCTCCGACCTGCTACGACGTCAGTTGACCTTGATCTGGTCGTAGACCGGGACGCTGAAGGGGTTCAGGGACACGTTGCTGACGCGCTCCGAGTAGCCGGCGCTGCCGTTCTGGTACCAGAGCGGGATGGCGCCCATGTCGTCACGGAGGACGCCCTCGGCCTGCTGGAAGAGGCCGACGGCCTTCGCGGTGTCCGGTTCGGCGTTGGCCTGGTCGATCAGCTTGTCGAACTCGGGGTCGGTGTACTTGCCGTCGTTGGAGGAGGCGTTGGTGTAGTACAGCGGCTGCAGGAAGTTCTGGATGAGCGGGTAGTCCATCTGCCAGCCGGCCCGGAAGGGTCCGGTGAGCTTCTGCGTGGTGACCTGGTTGCGGTAGTCGGCGAAGGTGCCGACGGGGTTGCCGACGCAGGCGCGGTCGTTGCCGAGGGCGCGGTTGATGGAGTTGCAGACCGCGTCGACCCATTCCTTGTGGGAACCGGTGTCGGCGTTGTACGAGATCTTCATGGTGCCGCCGGGGATGCCGCCGCCCTCCGCGACGAGCTTCTTCGCCTCGGCCGCGTCGTACGTGCACAAGTCGCCGCAGACGTCCTTGAAGCCGCCTTCCTCGCCGAGGACCGGGGAGGTCCAGTCGACGGCGGGGGTACGGGTCTTCTGGAAGATGGTCTCGGTGATCTGGGCGCGGTCGATGGCCCGGGAGAGTCCCTGACGGAGCTTCTCCTGTCCGGGCTTGTTCCAGGCCGGGTCGTAGAACGGGAAGGACAGGGTCTGGATGATGCCGGCCGGGACGTTGAGGTACCGGTCGCCGAGGTCGGCCTCGACGTTCTTGAGCTGGGAGGCGGGGACGTCGTCGACGAGGTCGAGGTTGCCGGCCGTCAGGTCGGTGTAGGCGGTGTTGTTGTCGGTGTAGACCTTGAGGGTCACACCGCCGTTCTGCGCCTTGTCGGTGCCGGGGTAGGCGTCCCAGCGCTTGAGGGCCATCTGGGAGCCCTTGGAGTACGAGTCGACGGTGTACGGGCCGTTGCCGACGGGCTTCGACAGCCAGGCGGCGTGGTCGTCGAAGAAGGCCTTGGGGAGCGGCGCGAAGGCGGCGTAGCCGAGGGTGACGGGCCAGGTGGAGAACTTCTGGTCGAGCTTGACCGTGAAGGTCTGGGGGCCGGTGACCTTGAGGCCGGACATGGTCTCGGCGGTCGGCTCGCCCTTCTCGGGGTGGACCTGGTCGTAGCCCTCGATCTGGCCGAAGAAGTAGGCGTTCTTCTGGTTGTTCTTCAGATGGGCGCCGTAGTTCCAGGCGTCGACGAAGGACTTGGCGGTGACCTTCTCGCCGTTGGAGAACGTCCAGCCGTCCTTGACCGTGATGGTGAAGTTCGTCGAGTCGGTGGTCTCGATCTTCTCGGCGAGCATGTCCTTGGCCTCGCCCGTCTTCGGGTCGTACTGCTTGAGCCCGCGGAAGATCATGGAGAGGACCTTGCCGCCCTGGACCTCGTTGGTGTTGGCGGGTTCCAGCGGGTTCTGCGGGTCGCCCCACGAGGAACTCACGATGCCGTCGGCACCCCCGCCGCCACTGTCGTCGCCGCCACCGCAGGCGGTCGCCGTGAGGGCGACGGCGGTGGCCAGAGCGGCCCACTTGGCGTGCGTGGCTCCGCGCATGGAGTGCCTCCCGAATGTCCTAAGCATGACTTAGGCCCCAATATCACCCGATACTGACGGGGGTGCACTTCGACGACGGCCGGACGGACGGGCCCTTCCGGAACCGCGGAAGACGCAAGGGCGCCCGGTCCGTACGTACGGACCGGGCGCCCTTCCTCGGGTCACGCGCTCAGTGCGTCAGAGCACCGGCACGACCTGCTTCTCCTCGGCGAAGTGACACGCCGAGAAGTGGGCGGCCGGGGTGTCCTCGCCCTGGAAGCGCTGCGGGACGGCGAGCAGCGGCGTCTCCTCGGCGCACTTCTCCTGCGCCTTCCAGCACCGGGTACGGAAGCTGCAGCCCGACGGCGGGTTCGCCGGCGAGGGGACGTCACCGGTGAGGATGATCCGCTCGCGGTGCGCGCGGGCCTTCGGGTCCGGCACCGGCACCGCGGAGAGCAGCGCCTGGGTGTACGGGTGCGTCGGGTGCTCGTAGATCTGCTCGTCCGTACCGATCTCGGCCATCTTGCCGAGGTACATGACGCCGACGCGGTCCGAGATGTGCCGGACGATCGACAGGTCGTGCGCGATGAAGAGGTAGGAGAGGTTGAACTCGTCCTGGAGCTTCTCCATCAGGTTGATGACCTGCGCCTGGACGGAGACGTCCAGGGCCGAGACCGGCTCGTCGCAGATGATGATCTCCGGGTTGAGCGCGAGGCCGCGGGCGATGCCGATGCGCTGGCGCTGACCGCCGGAGAACTGGTGCGGGTACCGGTTGATGTACTCCGGGTTCAGACCGACGACGTCGAGCAGCTCCTGCACCTTGCGGCGCCGGTCGCCCTTCGGGGCCACCTCGGGGTGGATGTCGAAGGGCTCGCCGATGATGTCACCGACCGTCATGCGCGGGTTGAGCGAGGTGTACGGGTCCTGGAACACCATCTGGATGTTGCGCCGGACGGCCTTGAGGGCGCGCCCGGACAGCTTGGTGATGTCCTGGCCCTTGTAGAAGACCTCGCCGGCGGTGGCCCGCTCCAGGGTCATCAGGAGCTTGGCGACCGTGGACTTGCCACAGCCGGACTCGCCCACGATGCCGAGGGTCTCGCCCTGGTAGAGGTCGAAGGAGACCCCGTCCACGGCCTTGACCGCGCCGACCTGCTTCTTGAAGAGGATGCCCTGCGTCAGCGGGAAGTGCTTCTTCAGGCCGCGCACCTGGAGGATCGCCTCGCCGCGGCCCACGGGGGCCTCGATGGCGGCCACGGCCTCCGCCTCGGACGCGGCCACGGCCTCGTCGTTCTTGCTGAGGTCAGCCATGGATCGTCTCCTTCCAGAAGTGGCAGGCGCTCTTACGGCCCGGGAGATCCGCGCCGTCCTGCTCGGTGACCGGCACGAGGGCCGGGATCTCCGTACGGCAGATGTCCTCGGCCTTGGGGCAGCGCGGGTTGAAGGCGCAGCCGGAGGGCACCTTGAGCAGGTTGGGCGGAAGGCCCTTGATCGCGTAGAGCTCCTGGCCCTTCTGGTCCAGGCGCGGGATCGAGTCCAGGAGACCGCGGGTGTACGGGTGGGCCGGGCGGCCGTACAGCTCGTGCACCGGCGCCTGCTCGACGATCCGGCCGGCGTACATCACGGCGATCTTGTCCGCGACGTCGGCGACGACGCCGAGGTCGTGGGTGATCAGGATCAGGCCCATGTTGTATTCCCGCTGGAGCTCCGCGAGCAGGTCCATGACCTGGGCCTGGACCGTCACGTCGAGAGCCGTGGTGGGCTCGTCCGCGATGATCAGGTCCGGCTCCAGGGCGAGGGCCATGGCGATCATGATGCGCTGGCGCATACCGCCGGAGAACTGGTGGGGGTAGTCCGAGACCCGCGCCGCGGCGGCGGGGATCTTGACCTTGTCCATCAGCTCGATGGCCCTGGCCTTGGCGTCCTTCTTGGACAGGCCCTGGTGCACCCGGAACATCTCGCCGAGCTGGTAGCCGACGCTGAGGACCGGGTTGAGGGAGGACAGCGCGTCCTGGAAGATCATCGCGATCTTCCGGCCGCGGATCTTCCGGCGCTCCTCCTCGGGCATCTTCAGCATGTCCTGGCCGCGGAACAGGATCTCGCCCTGCGGGATCCGGCCGGGCGGCATGTCGAGGATGCCCATGATGGCCTGCGCGGTGACGGACTTGCCGGAGCCGGACTCGCCGAGGACGGCGAGGGTCTCGCCGGCGTTCACCGAGTAGTTGACGCCGTTGACCGCCTTGGCCACACCGTCGCGGGTGTGGAACTCGACGTGCAGGTCACGGACTTCGAGCAGCGGACCGTTGTGGTCGGAGCCGTCGCGCGGCGCGGGGACGGCCGCGGTCTTGTCGATGATGGTCATCTTTTACGCCCTCCTCAGCGCAGCTTGGGGTCGAGGGCGTTGCGGACGGCTTCGCCGAGCATGATGAACGCCAGAACGGTGAGGCTCAGCATGATCGACGGGTACAGCAGGATGTGCTGCGACGTACGGATCGCCTGAACACCCGCGGAGATGTCGACACCCCACGAGACGGTCGGGGAGGCGAGACCCAGTCCCAGGTAGGACAGGGTGGCCTCGGCCGAGATGTAGCCGCCGAGCGCGATGGTCGCGACGACGATCACGGGGGCCATGGCGTTCGGCAGGATGTGCCGGATCAGGATCCGGCTCGTGCCGGCGCCGAGGGCCTTCGCCGCGTGGACGTAGTCGGCGTGCTTGACCGTGATCACGGCACCGCGCATGACGCGGGCCATCTGCGTCCAGCCGAGGAAGGCCAGGGCGAAGACGACGACCCAGACGGTCCGCTCGACGAAGGCCTGCAGGACGACCATGGCGCCGAGGAGGAACGGGATGCCGAAGAAGATGTCGGTGATACGGGACATCAGCGCGTCGATCCAGCCGCCGAAGTAACCGGCGATCATGCCCGTGATGCCGCCGACGACGGTGACGATCAGGGTGACGCAGATGCCGACGATGATCGAGGCACGTGTGCCGTAGATCAGTCGGGCGTAGACGGATCGGCCCTGGATGTCGTAGCCGAGCCATCCGGCCGAGCCGACGTCGCCGAGCTCCGGCTTGCCCACGTAGTGCCGGACGAGGTCACCGGTCGTGGGCGAGGCGCTGGTGAAGAGGCTCGGGAAGGCGGCGATCAGCAGCAGGAAGAAGATCAGCACCGACGACACGATGAAGTACGGGTTGCGGCGCAGGTCGCTCCAGGCGTCGCCCCAGAGGCTGCGCGCCTTCTCGGCCTTGATGTCGGACACGTCCACCGAGGAGGTGGCGACGGCGTCCTCGGTGGCGGCCGCGGTCGCGGTCTTGGTCACGTCAGGCATACCGGATCCTCGGGTCCAGGACCGCGTACAGCAGGTCGATGAGCAGGCTGGTGATGAGGTAGACGACCACCAGGATGGTGACGAGGCCGACGAGGGTGGTGCCCTCGCGCCGGGTGATCGACTCGTAGATCAGACCGCCGACGCCCTTGACGTTGAAGATGCCTTCGGTGACGACCGCGCCGCCCATCAGGGCTCCGATGTCGGTGCCCAGGAAGGTGACGACCGGGATCAGCGAGTTGCGCATGAGGTGGACGCCGATGACGCGGTGCCTCGGCAGGCCCTTGGCGACGGCCGTGCGCATGTAGTCGGCACGGAGGTTCTCCGCCATGGAGGTGCGGGTGAGCCGCGCCACGTAGGCGAGGGAGAGACCGCCGAGGACGATGGCCGGAGCGATCATCTCGGAGAGCAGCTGGTCGTTGCTGACGTTCGGTGCGATCCAGCCGAGCTGGAAGGCGAACACCATCTTGATGATGAAGCCGAGCACGAAGACCGGGATCGAGATGATCAGCAGGGTGAAGATCAGGACGGCGTTGTCGGCCATGCGGCCGGCGCGGAGACCCGCGATGACGCCGAGGCCGATGCCGAAGATCAGCTCGACGGCGAAGGCGAGCGCTGCGAGCTGCAGCGTGACGGGGAACGCGTCCCCCAGCACTTCGGTGACGGGTCGGTCGTTGCGGATCTGCGTCCCGAAGTCGAAGTGGAAGAGGATCCCGGTGATGTAGTCCCAGTACTGCTTCAGGATGTGCTGGTCGAGACCGAGCTTGTGTCTGATCTCCGCGATGGTGGCGGGCGACGCGCCCTTGTCACCGAACAGTCCGGCCACGGGGTCACCGGGCAGGCTGTAGACCATGAGGAAGATCAGCAGGGTTGTCCCGAAAAAGACCGGGATCATCTGGAGCAGTCGTCGTGCGACATAGCGCCCCATCATGCCTCCGTTGAGATGTGACGGCCGCAGCCGAGGGCCCTCCCGCGACAGCCCGACCCGTTTCCGGGCACGGCGATGTCGTGGAAGGGCCCCCCAGCCACTGCGTAAGGCACCGAGACGGGACTGACGATCCGTCAGTCCCGTGACGGCGTGCGGACTACGCTCGGGTGATTACTTCTTGACCTCGACGCCGGTCAGGATCGGGTCGCCGTCCTGACCGTAGGCCACGCCCGAGACCTTCTCGGAGTAGCCCGCGTTAACCTTGTAGTACCAGAGCGGGATGGACGGCATGTAGTTGACCAGGTCCTTCTCGATGGCCTGGAACTGCTTCACCGAGTCGTCCAGCGTCGCCGCGGAGTCCGCCTTGGCGATCTTGGCGTCCAGCGCCTTGTTGGAGAAGTCACCCTGGTTGCCCGCCGCACCCGTGCGGAACAGGTCCGAGATGAAGTTGGCGTTCACCGGGTAGTCGAGCACCCAGCCGGAGCGGTAGAGCGACTTGACCTGCTTGGTCTTACGAGCGGTCAGGTCGGCCTGGAAGTCCGGCTTGCCGTCGCCGACACACTGGACGGACGTGGCCTGGGTGATGGAGTTGCAGACAGCGTCCACCCACTCCTTGTGGCCACCGTCGGCGTTGAACTGGATGGAGATCTTGTTGCCGGGGACGCCGCCGCCGGCCTTGATGAGCTCCTTGGCCTTCGCCGGGTCGAACTTGGTGACGCCGGCGCCACCGTCCTCCTGGTAGCCCAGGACACCCTTGGCGACCCAGCCGGACGCGGGGTCACGCGTACCCTGCAGCACCGTCTTGGTGATGGTGGCGCGGTCGATCGCCATCGACAGACCCTGCACGACGCGCGGGTCGATCTGCTTCGGCTTCTTCCACTGGTCGGCGTAGAAGGCGACGGCGATGGTCTGGATCGCGGAGTACGGCTGGTCCACGGCGCGGTCGCCGAGGTCCTGGCGGTAGACCGGGAGGTCCTTCGGCGCGATCTGACGCAGGACGTCGACGTTGCCGGACTTCAGGTCCTCGTACGCGGCCTCGAGGGTGGTGTAGTTCTTGAAGACCACACCGCCGTTCTTCGCCTTGTTCGGGCCCTTGTAGTCGTCGAATCGAGTGATCTCGATCTTCTTCTTGTGGTCCCAGCTCTTGAACTTGTAGGGACCGTTGCCGACCGGCTTCTGACCGCCCGCGGCCGGGTCCTTGTAGAAGGACTCGGGGAGCGGGGCGAAGACGATGTAGGCGAGCTTGTGGCCGAAGTACGGGACGGCCTTCGTGAGCTCGATCTTGAAGGTCGTCTCGTCGACGATGCTCAGACCGTCCAGCTTGTCGGCGGTGGGCTTGGCGCCCTCGGCCTCGGGGTGGACCTTGTCGAAGCCCTTGATGTCCGCGAACCAGGACGAGAGGCCCTGGGCGTTCTTGACGTTGGCGTTCCAGTTCCACGCGTCCACGAAGGACTTGGAGGTCACCGGGGTGCCGTCGTGGAAGGTCCAGCCCGGCTTGAGCTTGACGGTCCAGGTCTTCGAGTCCGTCGTGGTGACCGACTCGGCGTTCAGCATCTCCAGGGAACCGTCGGCCTTGTAGTCGACCAGGGTCGAGAACAGGCCGGCCATCACGGCGGAGCCGTTGGACTCCATCGTGTCGCCGGTGAGCAGGGGCTTCTCAGGCTCGCCCAGCTCTACGGAGAAAATTCCGTTCGGGTCAACAGCGCCCTTGGCGTCGCCGCTGTCGCTCTTACCCCCGCCACAGGCGGTCGCAGCAAGGGCAACGATGATCGCGCCCGTTACCCACTTGGCGCTCTTGGCACCGCGCATGGGTTCCTCCTCATGAGTCCACTTTTGTCACTACAAGAAGGGCACTTCGAGTTCGCCGACACCCCTGACGGCTTTGGACTCAAGTGCCCCGAGTGTGCTCGTGAGTCGGCACTCCCCACAGTGCGTGACCCATTGACCCGAGCTCAATGGAGCCAACTATTAAGTACGTCCGGGCCGTAAACCACACTTACGGGGTCTCGTTTTGACAACATCACTCTGTACCCAGATACCGAAATCCGGACAAAGTGAGCACAGACAGACACCCCCGAAACGGACCGTTAACACACGTACCGGAGAGCGAGGGCCGATATGCGGACACCTGGCCTCTCAAAACGAGTTGACGGAGCTTGACGGAACTTGACGAAAAGCCCGGACCCCCACAGCTGTCTGTGGGGGTCCGGGCTCCGGTGCTGACGTCACATCAGCCGAGAGCGGCGAAGATCACAGGCCCGTGACCTACCCCGCCGCTCTGGGCCGTATGCGTCCTCGCTCAGGCGTTCTTGGCACGGGAGGCCGTGCGGCCGCGAGCGTTCTGGTCCAGGACGACCTTGCGGATGCGCACGGCCTCCGGGGTCACCTCGACGCACTCGTCGTCACGGCAGAACTCCAGGGACTGCTCCAGCGAGAGCTTGCGCGGCGGCACGATCGCCTCGAAGGAGTCGGCCGAGGAGGAGCGCATGTTGGTGAGCTTCTTCTCCTTGGTGATGTTCACGTCCATGTCGTCGGAGCGCGAGTTCTCGCCGACGATCATGCCCTCGTACACCTCGGTGCCGGGCTCGGTGAACAGGACACCGCGCTCCTGGAGGTTCGTCATCGCGAAGGCGGTGACGGCGCCGGCGCGGTCGGCGACCAGCGAGCCGTTGTTACGGGTCGTCAGCGTGCCGAACCACGGCTCGTGGCCCTCGTGGATCGAGTGGGCGATACCCGTACCGCGGGTGTTGGTCAGGAACTCCGTACGGAAGCCGATGAGGCCACGGGACGGGACGACGAACTCCATGCGGACCCAGCCGGAGCCGTGGTTCGACATGTTGTCCATGCGGCCCTTGCGGACGCCCATGAGCTGCGTGACCGCGCCCATGTGCTCCTCGGGCACGTCGACCGTGAGGCGCTCGACCGGCTCGTGGACCTTGCCGTCGACGATCTTCGTGACGACCTGCGGCTTGCCGATGGTGAGCTCGAAGCCCTCGCGGCGCATCTGCTCGACCAGGATGGCGAGCGCGAGCTCACCACGGCCCTGGACCTCCCAGGCGTCGGGGCGCTCGGTGTCGAGGACACGGAGCGAGACGTTACCGATCAGCTCGCGGTCCAGACGGTCCTTGACCTGGCGGGCGGTGACCTTGCGCTGCTTGACCGCGGACTTCGCGTCCGCGCCCTTGCCGGTGCCACCGCGGCCGACGAGCGGCGAGGTGTTCGTACCGATGGTCATG
This sequence comes from Streptomyces sp. NPDC058671, assembly GCF_042716475.1. Lineage (NCBI taxonomy): Bacteria > Bacillati > Actinomycetota > Actinomycetes > Kitasatosporales > Streptomycetaceae > Streptomyces > Streptomyces sp. NPDC058671. The sequence continues at coordinate 82,590 of NZ_JBHXSA010000010.1, forward strand.
GAGATGGCCGGCTGGTCGACCGTGATCAGCGGCAGCGCGATCGGGTTCTCCGGGTCGGCCAGCGTCTCGCCGATCATGATGTCGGGGATACCGGCGACGGCGCAGATGTCACCGGGACCGGCGACCTCGGCCGGCTTGCGGGTGAGCGCCTCGGTCATCATCAGCTCGGTGATGCGGACGTTGGAGATCGTGCCGTCCCGCTTGATCCACGCGACCGTCTGGCCCTTGCGCAGCTCGCCCTGCTCGACGCGGAGCAGCGCGATGCGGCCGAGGAAGTTGTCCGCGTCCAGGTTGGTGACGTGGGCCTGGAGCGGGGCCTCCTCGTCGTACGTCGGGGCCGGGACGTGCTCCAGGATGGTGGAGAAGAACGGCTCCAGGTTCTCGCTGTCGGCGGGGACGGTGCCGTCCGCCGGCTTGGTCAGCGAGGCGACGCCGTCACGGCCGCAGGCATAGACGATCGGGAACTCGATCTGGTCCTCGTCCGCGTCCAGGTCGAGGAACAGGTCGTAGGTCTCGTTGACGACCTCGTCGATCCGGGAGTCCGGGCGGTCCGTCTTGTTGATGCAGAGGATGACGGGCAGGCGCTGCTGGAGCGCCTTGCGCAGCACGAAGCGGGTCTGCGGGAGCGGACCCTCGGAGGCGTCCACGAGGAGGACGACCGCGTCCACCATCGACAGACCGCGCTCGACCTCGCCACCGAAGTCGGCGTGGCCGGGGGTGTCGATGATGTTGATCGTGATCGGGGCCCCGCCGTCCTTGGGGTGATATTTCACCGCCGTGTTCTTGGCGAGGATCGTGATGCCCTTCTCACGCTCCAGGTCGTTCGAGTCCATCATGCGGTCGTCGAGCTGCTGGTGGGCGGCGAAGGCACCGGCCTGCTTGAGCATGGCGTCGACGATGGTCGTCTTGCCGTGGTCGACGTGGGCGACGATGGCGACGTTACGGATGTCGTGGCGCGTGGGCATGGGTGCTTGCGCTTCTCTCGGCTCGTGGGATGCGGCGTCAGTTCCTCGTACGCCCGCCGGGCGGACGCGCCACGGCTATGTCCCATGGTACGGGGCTGCCACGCAAGGGGCTTCCCCGCCCGGATCCGAGTGGGTTGTCTGGGGGGATCCCGGAGGGTTCCCGAGGGGTTCCTCAAGGTCCCTCGGGGGCACTGCCGAGGGTCCCTGTGGGGGGCCTGTGGGGGGCCTGTGGGGCTCCCGAGAGTTCCGTCGCGCCCGGGGTGCGGCGCGACGGAGGTACGACAGCGGTACGACTGCGGTGCACGTGCGGGGCGGGGCGACTGCGGAGTGACAGTGGACTGGCCGGGTCAAGGGGCCGACGCGATCCTGCCCGCCGGGATCACCGGCGGGCAAGGAAATTGAGCTGCTTCTGAGGTTGCCCCCAGCGCTTTCAGAGCTTTCAGTGGTTTCGTTCCGCGCCCTTGGAGGATTCGGCCTTCTTGTAGCCGATGTCCTGGTAGCGGGGCCCGGCGAGACCCCAGGCTCCGGCGTTCACCAGATCGGCCTTGGCCGCGACGAGCTGCGGCCGCTGGTAGAGGGGGATGGAGCCGGCGGCGGCCCAGATACGGGCGTCCGCCTGGCGGACGAGCTCCCGGGCCTCCTCCTCGTCCAGGGTCGCCGCCGCCTGGTCGAACAGCTGGTCGATACGGTCGGTGCCGACCCGCGAGTAGTTCTGCTCGACCAGGAGCGAGCCGTCCGAGGCCGGCTCCGGCTTGGCGAAGATCGGCCGGGCGTCGGTCGCGGGGAAGGCGGACGCCGGCCAGGAGTACAGGGCCAGGTCGTAGTCGCCCGAGGCCACGTGATCCTTGAAGAAACTGTCGTCGGAGACCTTGGTGACCTCGGTGCGGATGCCGACCGCGTCGAGCATCCGCACGATCCGGTCACCGACCGCGCGCAGCGACTCCGAGCCGGGGCCTGACGGCAGGACGAACCGGAGGCTCAGCGCCTTGCCGTCCTTGCCGAGGGCCCGGCTGCTCTCGGGCACGGCCGCGGGGGCGGCGGTGCCGCGCGGGGCGTAGGCCCCGGCGACGCCCTTGTCGGCCGGGTGGGCGGCGCGGGCGGCGGAACCGGCACCGGTGTCGAGCGCCTCGGCCCGCGCGAGGAGCGCGGCACTCTGGCGGGCGGCGGCGGGGGCGGGGGCGGGGATCTCGGTACCGCTCTCGGGTCCGGTGGCGGCGAGGACGGGGGCGGGGAGGGCGATGACGGGGGCGGCGGGGGCAGCGGGGGTCGGGGCGGCGGGGCGCTCGCCCGGCTTGTCGTCACCGACGATGTAGAGACCTTCGTCGGAGGCGGTGTCGGAGGAGGCGTCGGAGGAGGCGTTGCTGCCCTTGTTCTCCTGTTCCTTCTTCTCCTGTTCCTTCTTCTCCGCCGTCTTGTTCTTTTCGGCCTTCTTCTCGGCCTCGCTGCCCGCCTTGGTGCCCGCGCCCGCCGGCTTCTTCACCGCCCCGCCCGGTACCCAGCCCGCGTCGGCGAGGAGTGCCAGCGCCTCCTGGGTGTCCTGGTCGCCGAGCGCGTCGCTGCTGTCCGCGTAGGCGGCCTGCCCGGCGAGGGCGAGGTGGCTGCCGGGCGGGTGCGCCGGGAGGCCCAGTGGCTTGAGCACGGAGTCGGCCAGTTCCTGGCGGTTGATGGCACGGGCCACCGCACGCCGTACCCGTTCGTCGGCGAGCGGTCCGGACTCGCCGTTCAGGGAGAGCTGGGTGTAGGCGGGCTCGAGGGACTTGCGGACCACGTACCGCGCCAGGGTGTCCTGCGCGCTCGCGTACCGGGCGATCGCCTGGTGGTTCTCCTCACGGGCGGCCTGGACCTCCTCTGCCTTCTCCTCGTCGGATCCGTGGGCGAGCGCCCAGGACTTCAGAGCCTTGGAGGGGGTGGTCGAGGAGCCGGGGCCGTGGGCGAGGGCGGCCTGGGCGCCGTTGCGTCCGGCGCGGGCGTCCCGGAGCGCGAGGGCGATCCGCTCGGCGGTGGAGCGGTCGATCTCGGCCAGGTCGAGGGTGCCGGCGGCGAGCGCGTCCGCCCGGTCGGCGCGGGGGACGGCCTTGAGGACGATGGTGTCCAGCTTGGCGGGCTGCCCCCACCAGCGGGGGTTGCGGGTGAGGGTCACGTCGCCGCTCTTGCGGTCGGTCGCCTTGAGCAGGAACGGTCCTGCGGTGGCCTTGAGGGCGGTGCGGGCTCCGTCGTTGAAGGCGTCCGGAGAGCCCATCACCTGCTTCGGGTAGAGCGGAGTGAAGAGCGACTGCCAGTCGGCGTAGGGCTTGGAGTAGGTGACCCGTACCTCCAGGTCGTTCTTTCCCCGTTCGATCTTCTCGATCCGCTCGTAGCCGGCGTTGCGGGCGGTCCAGTAGGCGGTGTCGCGGCCGCTCAGGGCCCGCCACTGGGCCACGAAGTCGGGCGCCCCGATCTCGCGCCCGTCGCTCCACACCGCCTGCTGGTTGAGCTTGTAGAGGACGACCTGCTTGGGCTCGGTCTCGACGACCTGCGCGGACTCCAGGTAGTCGGCGTTCCGCTGCGGTCTGCCCCGCTCGTCGAGCGTGTAGAGAGAGGGGAGCACGGCCCCGGCGATACGGGAGGTGGTGCCGTCGGCGTCGGCCTGGAAGGTGTTCAAGGTGGCGGGCAGCGCGTCGACGGCCCAGCGCAGGGTGCCCCCGTCGGCGACCTTGTCGCGCGCCGCGGGCGCGTTGTCCTGGGCCGCGGCCGGGACCCCGTCGCTCTCGTCGTCGGAGCTGCATCCGGCGAGGACGGTGACGGCGAGGACGGCGCTGGTCAGGGTGGCGACGGAGCGGAGCGTGCGGGAGCGGGGGCTCCTGGAGCATGTCCTCCCGCGAGGGGCGCCGATCTGGGACATGACTTGTACCCCTTCGTCCAGATTCATTCCATTTGGAGATGATCACACCTATTGCTCATCCACTGAAAAGGACGGATCGGATCCGGCCATGACGACACGTCGAGGCGGCCGGAAAACGCCACTCGTGCGGCCCAACCCGCCGGAGAAGGGGCGCTCCGGGCGGGCGGGAACCCGTGCCCGTGGATTCCGCGGCCAGGCGGCGGAACTCCTCCCGGCGGGAGTCCCGCCCGCCCGCGCACCAGCGGCCGAGGCCGTCCGAGGCCGGGGCGGTGGCGGCGCTCGCGGGGGGGGGCGGTATTTCGTCAGGGCGGCGAAGGCGGTGGAGGCGGCGGCGAAGGGCGCCTTACCCGACGGGGCGCGCGGGGGTCGGTCGGGCCTCTTCTCAGTGCCAGCCGTCGCGATAGGCCTCCCAGTCACCCTCCTCGGCGGCGAAGTCGACGTACAGCGCGACGCCGAACCGCTCGCGGCCGGGGTCGGTGCGCCCGAGGCCGAGTCTGGTGCCCCGGACGGCCGCCGCGACGGTCTCCGCGTTCTCGTGGTGGCCGAGGTCGTCCTCGTGGAAGAAGGGGAGCCCCATGAGGAGGTCGGTCGACTCCGGGGTCACTTCGAGGGCCAGGCTGGTCTGCTGGGCGACGTACCCGCCGTAGAGGCTCTCCAGCGGCATCCACGTGTCGTACGACATGACGGCGACCTGGTCGACGCGCCGGGCGACCTCTCCGAAGAACGCCTGCGACCACCACTTCTCGCGGCCGCTGAGCGCGCCGTTCACCGAGTGCAGGCCGGGCAGCGGGTCTATCTGGTGGGCGGCGATCGACAGCGGCACCGTCCGCGCCCGGGTCAACTCCCCGAGGTCGTCGAGCAGGGATAGGTAGTGGACGTCGTCGGACAGGAGCGGCTCCAGGTCGAAGTGGACGCCGTCGAAGCCGGTGTCCAGGATCTGCCCGGCCGACGCGACCACGGCCGCCCGGGACTCGGCCTTCTCCAGGTGCAGTCCGTTCGGCCCGCGGGTGGCCAGGACGTCACCGAGCCAGGCCTGCACCCGTATGCCGGGCATCGTGCGGTGCACGGCGCCGATGAGCCACTGCGCGCGTGGGTACCTGGCGGCGGGCAGGGTCCCGTCGTGTTCCAGGGGTCCGGCGTGGACGTACAGGTCGCGTATGCCCGTGCCCTTGATCCGCTCGGCGAACGCGGCGAGGTCGGCGTCCTTCTTCCGTCCGTCGACCCAGGCATGGCCCAGCCAGACGGCGTCCTTGCCCCGGGTCCGCGCGTCCTCCCTGAGGTCACCCGCGTAGTTGACGCGCAGGGCGAGCGCACCGAACAGCGGGGGCACCACGAGGACGAGGACCAGGGCGAGCACCCACCAACGCCCCCGCCGCCACATACTCCTCAGCCGTCCACTCACCCGAGCCCCCCGAGAGTCGTCGTGTCACCGATCCCACCGCCTCACACCGTAGCGGCGACTACTGACAGTGACGCCGGACGGCCTCGAACGGTTTCCGTACGGCGCAGGCCCGCCGGGCGCCGGACCGGCCCGCCCTCCCCCTCCGACCGTCCGGTCGCGGAGCGACATACGCGGACATAACCTCCCCTTTGTGACGCGAAAAGCCACCCGAGCCCTTCTCGCGGTGCTGGTGGCGGCGTGGTGGCTCCTGGTGCCCGCCGTACCCGGTGCCCACGCCGACGACCCCGTCGTCCTGTCCCGGGACGGGCAGATCACCGACCGGGTGGACGCACTCGGCGACCGCCGCACGGCCGTGAACGAGGCCCTGGACCGGCTCTACGACGCGCGGGGGATCCAGCTCTTCGTCGTGTACGTACGGGACTTCTCCGGCCGTACGGGCCAGACCTGGGCCGACGCCACCGCCGAACGCAACGGCCTCGGGCTCGACGACGTCCTGCTCGCCGTCGCCACCCACGACCGCCGGTACGGCTACTCGGCCGACCCGGGCTCGCGTTTCACCCAGGCCCAGCTCGACGAGGTGGCCCGGACGGCGATCGAACCCGCGCTGCGGCAGAACGACTGGGCGGGCGCCGCCATCGGCGCCGCCGACGGCTACGTCGCCGTCCTCGCCGGTCAGCCGGTCCCGGTGCCCACGCTCACCCCCGGGCCCGCCGACCCGGGCGGCGCGGCCGACGACGGCCCCTCGGGGGGCGATCTGCTCCTGCCGCTGGTCCTCGTCGGCGGCGCCGGGGCCGTGGGGGCGTACGCGTACCTGAAACGGCGCCGGCGGACCGAGACCCGCACCACGCCGCAGGGCGGTCAGGGCTGGGGCGCCCCGAAGGAGCCCGCGCCGCCGTCCCTCGACGCGGTCGACGGGCAGGCCCGCCGGACTCTGGTCGACACGGACGACGCCGTCCGCACCAGCCAGGAGGAACTCGGATTCGCCTCCGCCCAGTTCGGCGAGGAGGCCGTCCAGCCCTTCACCGAGGCGGTCGCCTTCGCCAAGGAACAGCTGACCGCTTCGTTCCGGTTGCGGCAGAAGCTCGACGACGCCTTCCCCGAGGACGACTCGACCCGCCGGACCATGCTGGAGGAGATCCTGCGCCGCTGCGCGGAGGCGAACGCGCGCCTCGACGCCGAGAGCGAGGACTTCGACCGGCTCCGGGCCCTGGAACGGACGGCGCCCCAGGCGCTGGTCTCGGTCGAGGCCGCCTGTCGGGAGCAGGCAGCGCGGATGGGCACGGCGGAGGCCGCCCTGACGGCGATGCGCGGGCGGTACGCGGAGACGGCCGCCGCGCCGGTCGCGGGCGACGTCGAGCAGGCCAAGGACCGGCTCGTGTTCGCGACGACCCACGTCGACCAGGCCCGTCTGCGCATCGACGCCGGGGACAACGGCGGGGCCGCCGTGCACATCCGGGCCGCCGAGGGCGCGGTGGACCAGGCGGCCCGGCTGATCGAGGCCGTGGACCGGCGGGCGCAGGAGCTGGCCGAGGCGGTCGGCAGGCTGCCGGGCGCGCTGTCGGAGACGGACGCGGACCTGGCGGACGCCCGGGGCCTGCTGCGGGGGACGGCCGAAGGGGTGTCCACCGCCGACCTCCAGGGCCGGATCGCCCGCGCCGAGTCGGTGGTAGCGGAGGTGCGGCGGGTCATGGAGGCCGGGCGGTACGACCCGATCGGCGCCCTGCGCCGGGTCGAGGAGGCAGACGCGGCGCTCGACGAGGCACTGGAGGGCGCACGGGAGCGCGAATCGGGCGGTCGACGCGCCCGTGCACTCCTCGATCAGGCGATGCTGACGGGCCGTTCGGCGATCGGAGCGGCCTCGGACTACATCGCCACCCATCGGGGCGCGGTGGGCAGCGAGGCCCGCACGCGGCTGGCCGAGGCCCAGCGCCGCTGGGAGAAGGCGCAGGCGCTCGCCGCGGCCGACGAGCCGCAGCCGGCACTCGCGGAGGCTCAGCAGGCGGACGCCCTGGCCCGCCGCGCCCAGGACCTCGCCGAGCAGGATGTGCGGACCTATGGGAACCCGGACGGGCTGGGCGGTGTAACAGGAGGAGGAGGAAACGGCGGCGGGCTCGGCGGTGCGGTGCTCGGCGGCATCATCCTCGGCGGGCTGTTCGGCGGGGGAGGGGGAGGCCCACATGGGGGGTTCGGTGGAGGTTCGGGCGGGGGGTTCGGGGGCGGAGGATTCGGCGGTGGGCCGGGCAGCTTCGGCGGTAGCGGCACGCGCGGCCGACTGGGCGGCGGCGGCCGTTTCTGAGGACGGTGCGAGTCGTGTCCTGCCCTCGTCTGTCCCTCCGGAAGATCCCGCTGTCCCTCCCGAAGGCTTTTCCGTCCCCCTCGCAGACTTTCCCGTCCCTCTCGAGGGCTCTGCCTCACCCCAGGGCTCTGTCTCTCCCAAGGAGAAGTGCGATGACCAAGCAGACCGTTCTCGGCCGAGTCACCCAGCTGGCGAAGGCCAACATCAACGCCCTGCTGGACCAGGCGGAGGATCCGCAGAGGATGCTGGACCAGCTGATCCGCGACTACTCGGACAACATCACGGAGGCGGAGGAGGCGGTGGCCGCGACCATCGGCAACCTCCGGCTGATGGAGCAGGACCATCTGGAGGATGTGACGGCGGCGAAGGAGTGGGGCGGGAAGGCACTGGCCGCCAGCCGGAAGGCCGACGAGCTGCGGAGGGGCGGTCAGACGGCGGAGGCGGACCGCTTCGACAACCTGGCGAAGGTGGCGCTCGGCCGCCAGCTCCAGTCGGAGGAGGAGGCGACGACCGCGGAGCCGACGATCGCCGCGCAGACCGAGGTCGTGTCCAAGCTCCGGACGGGCCTGGACCAGATGAAGGGCAAGCTCGGCCAGTTGCAGGCGAAGCGGGACGAGCTGGTGGCGCGGGCCACCTCGGCCCGCGCGCAGAACCGCATGATGGACGCCGTGAAGAGCATCGACGTGCTCGACCCGACCAGCGAGCTGAGCCGCTTCGAGGACAAGGTGCGCCGCGAGGAGGCGCGGGCGATGGGCAAGGAGGAGCTCGCCGCCTCTTCGCTGGACGCCCAGTTCGAGCAGCTGGACGCACTGGGCGACAGCGCCGAGATCGAGGCCCGGCTGGCCGCGCTCAAGGGCTGATCGGCAGGTGGCTCCGGCGGCCGGCCGGCGGCGGCAGGCGTTCGGATGGTGGGTCAGAACATGCTGAGGAGCTGTTCCACCGTGGGTTCCGCCGCCTCACCGTCCGGCAGGGCCAGTTCGAACCACACGGTCTTGCCGCGCGGGGTGCGCCGCGAGCCCCAGGAGGAGCTGAGCAGTCCGACCAGCTGGAGGCCACGGCCGCCTTCGTCGGTGTCCTTGGCCCGGCGGCGCCGGGGCTGCACCAGGCCGGCGTCCCAGACCTCGCAGACGAGGGTGCGGTCGCGGAGCAGCCGGAGCCGGATCTCCCCCTCACCGTAGCGCAGCGCGTTGGTGACGAGCTCGCTGACGAGGAGTTCGACGGTGTCGACGAGCGGTTCGAGGTCCCAGGTCGCCAGCTGCGTGCGGGCGAGTTCCCGGGCCCGGCCGACCGAGCGGGGTTCCCTCGGCAGCCGCCAGTCACCGACCGCCTCGGCCGGCAGTCCCTGGATCCTCGCCATGAGGAGGGCGATGTCGTCCTCGCCGTGTCCGGTTTCCAGGCTCGTCAGGACCCGGTCGCAGACGTCCTCCAGGGGGCGGTCCTGGTCGGTGAGGGCGCGCCGGAAGGCGCTCAGGCCCTCGTCGAGGGGATGGTCCCGGGACTCGACGAGTCCGTCGGTGTAGAGGGCGAGGAGGGCGCCTTCCGGCAGTTCGACCTCGACCTCCTCGAAGGGTTCGCCGCCGACACCGAGTGGCATGCCGGGGGGTACGTCGAGCAGCGATGCTTCCTCGCCGGGTGCGACGAGCACCGGCGGGAGGTGCCCGGCGTTGGCGAAGGTGCAGCGGCGGGTCACCGGGTCGTAGACGGCGTAGACGCAGGTCGCGAGGTAGACCTCGGCGAGTTCGGGGCCGCGGGACTTGTGGCCGCGGGACTGCTGGGCGCCGATGGGGGCGCCGAGGCCGCGGGCGATCTCGTCGAGGTGGGAGAGGACCTCGGCCGGCTCGAGGTCGAGCTGGGCGAGCGTGCGGACGGCGGTGCGCAGTTCGCCCATGGCGACGGCGGCGCGCAGGCCCCGGCCCATGACGTCCCCGATGACGAGTGCGGTGCGGTGGCCGGGGAGTTCGATGACGTCGAACCAGTCGCCGCCGACCTCGGTGGCGGCGGTGCCGGGGAGGTAGCGGCAGGCGATGTCGAGCCCGGCCGCCTCGGGGTCGCCGGGCGGGAGCAGGCTTCGCTGGAGGATCAGGGCCCGCTCGTGCTCGCGGCGGTAGAGGCGCGCGTTGTCGATGCAGACGGCGGCGCGGGCGGCGAGTTCGACGGCCAGGGCCCGGTCGCGTTCCCCGAAGGACTCGCTGCCCTTGGCGCGGGAGAACTGGACGAGGCCGACGACGGTGTCGTGGGCGACCATCGGGACGACCAGGGTGGTCTGGACGAGGCCGCCGTCGACGCCCGTCACGGTCCGGAGCCGTCCGGTGCGCAGGGCGCCCGCGCAGGGCGAGTTGAAGGGATAGCGGTGGAGGGCGCCGAGTGCGATCGGTTCGGTTCCGTGACAGCCGCCGCCGGGTCCCTCTCCCCCGCCGGTTCTGAGGGGGGTGTCGGAGACGGCGCTGGCGACGGCGACCCTGCGGAGTTCGGCGCTGCCGCCGTAGCCGACGTCGTGGGAGCTGCCCCAGCGGCCGGGCGGTGCCTCGTCGCCGCTCAGGAGCCCCTGGTAGAGGTCGACGGAGGCCAGGTCGCAGAATCCGGGGACGGCGACGTCGAGCAGTTCGCGGGCGGTGGCCTCCAGGTCGAGGGAGTTGCCTATGCGGGCGCCGGCCTCGTTGAGGAGTGCCAGGTTCCGGCGGGCGCTGGCCGCCTCCCTGGCCGCGTTGTGACGGCGGGTGACGTCGATCCCGAGACCCGCGACGCCGATGGGGCGGCCGGAGCCGCTGTGCACGCGGTAGAGGTTGATGGACCAGTGCCGGCGGTCCCTCGCGCCGGGTGCGGCGCCGACGATCTCGAAGTCGGTGACGGACTCCCCGGTCTCCAGGACGCTCCGGAGGGCGGCGGTCATCCGGTCGGCCTCGGGCCGGTTGAGGTAGTCGTGGACGGTCCGGCCGCGGTGGTCGTCGGCGGAGCCGCCGAAGACGGTGGCGAAGCGGCGGTTGGCCCGCTTCACGGTGAGGTCGGTGCCGAAGAGGAGGAAGCCGAAGGGGGACTGGCCGAATATCGCCTGGGAGGCGGCGAGGTCGGTCTCGATGCGGCGCAGGGCGCGGACATCGACGACGATGCACAGCGCCGCCCGTTCGCCGGACTGGGTCTCGCTCGGCATGACGTACATCTCGGCGATGCCGTGGGGCCGGTCCTCCCCGGGGATCCGGAAGGGGACGAGACCTGTCCACTCCTTGCCGTCGAGGATCTCCCTGACCTTCCGGTGGCCGCGCTCGCGCAGGTCGGCGGGGACGAAGGCCTCGACGGGGTCCTTGCCCCTGGCCTCCTCCGCGGTGACTCCGAAGAGGTCCACGGCCCGTCGGCTCCACTGCTCGACGAGGCCGTCGGGCCCGATGGAGAAGGAGGCCACCCGGATGTAGTCATAGATGGATCCGGGCGGGCTGCTCTGCCACACGACGCCGCCGCTCGCCTGCTCAGGTATCTCGCTCACGCGACCGTCCCCTCCAGCTCACCGCACCGGACCGGCCATGCCCGCAGTATTCAATACGGCGGGCCCCGACGGCACGACGTTCACGATCACAGGGTGGTCTCGTTCGACTCGCGCCGAGTACCGGTGATCGTTGTCCCACCCTGTTTACTCACCAGGGAGAGCCAGCTCGAACCATACGGTTTTACCGGCTCTTCCCTTACGGGTGCCCCAGCGGCGGGCGGAGCAGGCGACCAGACCGAGGCCTCGGCCCCCTTCGTCCTCGGGTCCGGGGGCACGCGCGGTGGGCGGATCCGGAAGCGGATCGGACACCTCCACCAGCAGCGCGGGCGGGTGGGTCGGGTCGCCGCCGTCGGGGCGGGGGCGGACCAGACGCACCCCGATCGGGCCGGAGGCGTACCGCAGGGAGTTGGTCACCAGCTCGCTGACCAGCAGAACGGTCACATCCCCGAGGGCTGTGTCGAGCTCCCAGGCCCGCAGGGTCTCGCGCACGGCATGACGGGCCGTGCGTACGGCGTCGGCCTCCGCGGGGAAGTTCCACTCGGCGCGGTCGCCGTCGGTGTCGATCACACCCGATCACTTCCCCAGCCGTGCGTCAGCAGGAAGACCCACGTCCTCTTTCAAGGAGTCAATCAGGACATACCCGAAATTTGGGGCAGAATATCGCGCTGGGCGCAACAGCGGGCGCACGGTGGCACGAACGGCGTAGGAACCCTCAGTCGCGCGCGCCCGCGCCGGGTGTTTACGGGAGGCGGAGTGCGGCCTCGGCGACGGCGGGGCGGTCCTGGTCGAGCCAGTCGACGGAGTCCAGCTCGGACCGGGAGAGCCAGCGCAGCGCGTCGTGGTCCTCCAGCGGGCGCGGTTCGCCGGAGAGCAGTCGGGCGGTCCACACCCGCAGGACGTATCCGGGCTTCAGCGGCCACTCGCCGGGGATGCGCTCGCCCGGTTCGACCTCGACGCCGAGTTCCTCGCGGAGCTCGCGGACCAGGGCTTCTTCGGGACTCTCGCCCGGTTCGAGCTTCCCGCCGGGCAGTTCCCACCGGCCGGCGAGTTCCACGGGGGCGCTGCGGCGCGCGGCGAGCAGCCGCCCCTGGTCGTACAGGGCGCCCGCCACGACGATCACGGGGAGCGGGGCGGAGTCGGTGGTGCGTTCCGTCATGGGCGTGAGCGTAGCCCGGCCCGGTCGGCGGCCGCCGGGTCAGAGGGCGGGGCTGCCGATGTGCTCGATCCAGTAGAGCTGCTTGTGGCCGCGGTCGTCGAGACTGTCCGCGATCTTCTGCGCTTCGTCCTTGGTCGCGTACCGCCCCACGCGGTAGCGGTTGCCGTTGTCGTCCTGCCGAATGACGAGCCAGACGAGGACGGGGCCGCTGTCGGTCATCAGGCTTCTCCCTCCGCCGGTCCGGACACCGCGATGGATCTCCGGGAAACCGCAATCCGCATATGCCGGAGCTTACGCCTGACCTTCACACAGCGGATACGGAATTGCACAAAGAGATACGGATAGGCCGGGAACCGACGGCGCGCGGCCGAAGGCCGCACCCGGAAGCCGCCTCAGGAGGCGCCTCAGGGGCCGCCCGGGGGCACAGGGAACGCCGAAGGGGCGGAGAGGGCGAGGACGCGCTGACCTCACGTCACGTCTCGGCGGGGACCCGATGACCAGCGGCGCGCAGACCGCCGACAACTCGCGTGGACAGGCCCCCGGTCAGCGCACCGGCAGGTGGTAGGAGAGGCGGTAACGGTCGGCGGGGACGACGACGTCCGCCGTCTCGACGGCCCGGCCCGAGGCGTAGTACGTCCGCTCGACGACCAGCACCACATGGCCCGGCACCCCGCCGAGCGCCAGGAGTTCCTCGGCGAGACCGGGCCGGGCCCCGACCTCCTCCACCACGTTGTCCACGACCACGTCGATGGCCGCCATGCGCTCGACGACACCGCAGCCGCCCAGCGGGCCCTCCTCGGGCAGCATGACCGGGGTCCGGCCGGTGACCGTCAGCGGCTCCCAGGAGGTGGCGACCATCATGGGCTCGCCTCCGTCCCGGTACACGTACCGCGTGCGCATCACGCGCTCCCCCGGCTCGATCCCGAGCCGCTCGGCCACCTCGGCGCTCGCCGCCTCCTGCTCACTCCCCGACTCCCAGGTGCCCCGGGTGCCCTCGGCCGCCTGCTCCTGACGGAAAGGGCTGGCACCGGACGCCGGGCGGTAGCCGGAGCGGGCGATCGGGCGCGGCACCGGACGCTCCCGCACGTAGGTGCCCGAACCCGAGCGTCCCTCGACGAGCCCCTCCGCCATGAGCACCTTGCGGGCCTCCAGCGCGACGGTGTCCGACACCCCGTACTCCTCGCGGATGCGCGCCTGCGAGGGGAGGCGGGTGTGCGGCGGAAGCGAGCCGTTGGCGATCTTCTGCCGCAGATCGCTCGCCACGCGGAGATAGGCGGGCTGCTCACCGAACGTCACTGGACACTCCCCTCAGGTTGACTGACAGCTACAGACTGACGACCGAGGGTCGCCATCCGCAAGCATGGGCCAAAGTTTCACTCGAAGTGATGACAGACCGCCTGAACTCTTGCTACCCACGGTCACGTCACATCCATGCCGTCGAACCCCTTGACCGCATTGGTACAGACCAATACGTTCCTACCTGCCCGCCCCGCACGCTCCCCCTCGCACGCGTCATCCCGCCTCGCACAGGAACGAGCCCATGCGTCCCAGAGTCATGACCAGACTGACCTTCGGTGCGGCCGCCGCGGCCGCCCTCGGCCTCCTCGCCACCCTGACCCCCACCGCCGGCGCGCACCAGCCCTCCGGGCACAAGCCCGAGCTGAAGCGCATCGGCTACTTCACCCAGTGGGGCATCTACGGACGCGACTTCCAGGTGCAGGATCTGGAGACGAGCGGCACCGCCGCCAAGCTCAGTCACGTCAACTACGCCTTCGGTGTGATCGGCCCGGACGGCAAGTGCCTCATGGGCAACGCCCCCGGCTCCGACCCGTGGGCCGACTACGTGCGCCCCGTCGACGCCGCGACCTCCGTGGACGGCGTCGGCGACACCGCCGACCAGCGCCTGGCAGGGAACTTCAACGAACTGCGCGAGCTCAAGGCGAAGAACCCCGGCCTCAAGGTCATGATCTCGCTGGGCGGCTGGAGCGGCTCCGCGCACTTCTCCGACGCCGTGCGCACCGACGCCGGCCGCAAGGCGCTCGTCGCCTCCTGCATCTCCACGTACATCAAGGGCGACCTGCCCGTGGACGGCGCCCGCGGCGGCGCCGGAGCAGCCGCCGGAGTCTTCGACGGGGTCGACCTGGACTGGGAGTGGCCGGGTTCGGACGGAGCCCCGGGGAACGTCATCCGCCCCGAGGACAAGCCCAACTTCACCAAGCTGGTACGGGAGTTCCGTACCCAGCTCGACGCCTACGGCCGCTCCCTGCCGAAGCGCAAGCACTACGAGCTCAGCGCGTACGTGCCCACCGCGCCCGCCAAGATCGACGCGGGCTTCGAAGTCCCCAGGATCATGCGGGACTTCGACTTCGTGAACCTCCAGGGCTACGACTTCCACGTCTCCGGCGAGAAGACCACCGCCCAGCAGTCCGCGCTCTTCGTCAAGAACGACTTCAGCGTCGACCAGACCGTCGACGCCTGGCTGCGGCGCGGGGCACCCGCCCACAAGCTCGTCGTGGGCATGCCCTTCTACGGCCAGGGCTGGACCGGCGTCAGCGGCGGCGGCGACGGCCTCGGACAGCCGGCGACCGGCCCCGCACCCGCGACCTGGGCGGCCGGCTCCGAGGACTACAAGCACCTGAAGAAGCTCGCGGAGTCGGGGACGTACACCCTGCACCGGGGGTACCGGAACGGCCACGCCTGGCTCTTCGACGGCACCACCCTGTGGACCTACGACGACCCGACCGTGCTGCGCACCAAGGCCTCCTACGTCCGGCAGCACGGACTCGGCGGCGCGATGGTCTGGTCGCTCGACGGGGACACCCCGGACGGTGAGCTGATCAACGCGATCGACCGGGGCCTCACCCGGCGCTAGACCCCCCGCCCCGGGCGCCCGCGCGGCGCCCGGGGCCCACGGACCGCGGACCGGCCACCGCCGCTCGCGGTGCGTCGCCGGGAGCGGCGGTCGGTCACGGGCCGCCGCTCCCCCGGCCCACCGCACCGGTCCGCACGCGACGGGGCCGGGACTCCCTCGGGAGTCCCGGCCCCGTTCTCCTCACCCACGCGCACGCGTGCCCGGCGCTCGGCCAGGTACACGCGCGCGTGCCCCCGTTCTCGTACCCGCAGCGCCCCGGGAACGGGTCAGGCCGAGGTGCCCTCGCCCTCCGGCGGCGTGCCGGTCAGGCCGAGGGCGGTCCGTGCGGCCGCGCTGTCGGGCAGGGCTTCCCACGCCGCGTCGTACGCGTCCCAGTAGGCGTCGGCGTCGGTCGCCGCCGCCAGCTCGCGCCACTGCTTCGAGGCCGCGTCGAGCCCCGTGCGCAGCTCCGCGACGGGCGCCTTGGGGACGCCGGTCCACGAGTGCTTCCCGAGGTCCGCGCGTGCCGTGTCGATCGCCGCGAGCATCTCCCCCGACCACGCCCTGTTTCCGGCGAAGTCCTCGTCCGGGTCGTCCTCCGGCTCGCGGTACATGACCGTCTCGATCGGGTTGACGGCTCTCAGGAAACGCTCCTGGTCGAGGGTGAGGGTGGTCGCGTCGGAGCGCACCGAGCCGCTGAAGGGCTTCTTCTCAGTGGCGTACGCGCAGGTCACCGTCCGGTCGCCGAAGCGCCAGCTCTCGCTGCTCGGCAGGTAGTAGTAGACCCAGAGGTCCTCCGGCACGGCCCAGGTGTCCAAGGCGTACGCGGCGTTGACCGTCTCGCAGCGCTGCTCCGCGACCCTGTCGATGGCGTCCTCACCGGGCCACTTGTCGATGCCGGTGAGCTTGAACCCGCCGGTGACCTCGCCCTCGTGCGGGCGGTCGCAATCGACGATCGTGACCTCTTCCGTGTACTCCCCCAGCTTGCCGTCGTCGCTGAAGCACTGCCCGGTCCGCAGCGAGAAGGGCGACTTCGAACGGGAGGCCTCGTCCACGCCCTCCTTGAAGTCGCTCCAGGCCGAGCTGAACCCCCCGGTGACGAGGCCGGCCACGAGCAGCAGACAGCTGACGGCGGAGAGCACGATGCCGACGACGGCGAGCCCCTTGCCCCTCTGGTCCCGCTTCCTGATCCGCGGGAGGGCGACGAGACCGAGGACCAGACCGAGGGGCGGCAGGCAGCAGACGATGCCGGAGACGAGGGAGGCGACGGCGAGTCCGTTGGTGGTACGCGGGGGCGGGCCGTACGGGACGGCACCGGGCGCGCCGGCGTAGGGACCGGCCGCGTAGGGGATCCCCGGGGAGGTGTAGGGCCCGGGGGCGAGCCATCCGCCCCGCTGCGGGCCCTCCAGGGGTGACGGGGGCGGCAGGGGCGGCGGGGTCGGCTCCACGGGTACGTGCTCCTGTTGGGGGCGGGCGGTGCGAACAGACGATCGGTCGCGCATCGTACGTGGAGAGTCGGACGGAGCGGACACGCGGGGCCTGCGGACCAACAGGGTGACGAGGTGACGGGGTGACGAAGTGACGGGGTGACGAAGTGACGGACTAAACGGATATGCGGATAGCCGGATGACCGGATCCGGGGTGACGGACGGGCCGGGCGGGGGCAGGCGGAAGGGGCGGCCGCCCGTAGGCGACCGCCCCTCCCTCGCGTTCAGCCGACTGCGACCGGCTTCAGCTTTCCGTGCGGATCAGAACTGCAGGGCCCAGGTGTCGATCTTGCCGGTGTCCGCGTTGGCGTTGTCCGTGACGCGCAGCTTCCAGGTGCCGTTGGCGACCTCCGTGGAGGCGTTCACGGTGTACGTGGTGTTGATGTTGTCCGCGCTGCCACCGGTGCCGAAGGCCTTCAGGGTGTAGGCCGAGCCGTCGGGGGCGATCAGCTGGACCTGGAGGTCACCGATGTAGGTGTGGACGATGTTCACCGGGACCTGGAGGGTGGAGGGGGCGTTGCCGGCGACGCCGCTGACGGTGACCGGGGACTCGACGGTCGCGTTGTCGGCGATGGCGTAGTCGGCGGTGTTCTCGAACCTCTTGCCGGGCGGCGGGGTGGTGCCGCCGTCACCGACGTACAGCAGGCGGTTCGGGGAGCCGGTGCCCGGGTTGGTCACCACGTTCGGCGTGGCGGCGTTCACCAGCGCGGTGCCCACCTGGGCGGGGGTGGCCGCCGGGTTGTTCCCCAGGTACAGCGCGGCCGCGCCGGCGACGTGCGGGGCCGCCATCGACGTGCCGGAGATGGTGTTGGTGGCGCTGTCGCCGGTGTTCCACGCCGAGGTGATGGACGAGCCCGGGGCGAAGATGTCGAGGACGGTGCCGTAGTTGGAGAAGCTGGAGCGGGCGTCGGTGTTGGTCGTGGAGCCGACCGTGATCGCCTCGGTCACGCGGGCCGGGGAGTAGTTCGACGCGTTGGCGTTGCTGTTGCCGGCGGCGACGGCGTACGTGACGCCGGACGCGATCGAGTTGCGGACGGCGGTGTCGAGGGTGGAGTCGACGCCTCCGCCGAGGCTCATGTTGGCGACGGCCGGCTTGACGGCGTTCCGGGTCACCCAGTCGATGCCCGCGACGACGCCGGCGGTGGTGCCGGAGCCGTTGTTGTCGAGGACGCGGACGCCGACGATCTTGGCCTTCTTGGCGACGCCGTGGGCGGTGCCCGCGACGGTGCCGGCGACGTGGGTGCCGTGGCCGTTGCCGTCCTGGGCGACGTTGTCGTTGTCGACGGCGTCGAAGCCGTTGAAGGCGCGGCCGCCGAAGTCGCTGTGGGAGATCCGTACACCGGTGTCGATGATGTACGCCGTGACGCCCTGGCCCGCGGTGTCCGGGTAGGTGTAGCTCTGGTTCAGCGGGAGGGCCCGCTGGTCGAGCCGGTCCAGGCCCCAGGACGGCGGGGAGGGCTGGGTGGCGTTGATCCTGAAGACGCGGTTCTGCACGACGGACTTGACCGCGGGGTCGGCGGCGAGCTTCTTCGCCTGCGCCTCGGAGAGCTCGACGTTGTAGCCGTTGAGCGCCGCGGTGTACGTCTTCTTGATCTTCGCGCCGTACTCGGCGGCGACCGCGCGGCCCTTCGCGGTCTCGGCCTGCGCCGACTCCTCCAGGGTGACGATGTAGCTGCCCGCGATGGTGCCTTCGGCCCCGGCGTTCTCGATGACGCCTTCCGCGGCCGCCGGCGAGGCGACGGCCGGGAGGGTGGAGAGGGAGCCGAGGGCGACGGCGGCGACGGCGATGGCCGCGGCGGTGGCGACTCGGCGACGTGAGTCACGCATGACTGACATGTGGGGGGTCCTCCTGAGGTGGCGGTTCGCTGCAGTGGGGATACAGCAGGTGCATGACAAGACAACGCGGCTTCACGCCGTCTCGAACATTCGGCTGCCGGACGAAAGATTGGCGGATCCATAGGAATCCCACAAGAGTCCCGCCACCGCCGCAACAACCGCGCCACACGGCTGACATGCTGGACGTCATGACCGCCTATGTGTGCTCCCGATGCCGTGTCGAATCACCCACGGACGCGCTCACCTGGTGTTGTCCGAAGTGCCGCGGCCCCTGGGACCTGGAATTCGCGAGCGCGCCGATCTCACTCCCGTCACTCGCGTCACGCGGAAATTCATTGTGGCGTTACGAGGAGGCGCTGCCCCCGATGCCGTACGCGCCGGACGTGACGCTCGGGGAGGGGCGCACTCCGCTCGTCCCCCTGACGGCCGCCGAAGCGGGGGCGCCGGCGTCGGTCTCGGCCAAACTCGACTTCCTCATGCCGACGCTGTCGTTCAAGGACCGGGGCGCGGTGATGCTCGCCGCGCACGCCCTGCGCCTCGCGGAGGCCGGCCTCCTCGACCGGGTCGTCGCCGACAGCAGCGGGAACGCGGGCACGGCCGTCGCCGCGTACGGCGCGCGGGCCGGGCTCGACTGCCTCGTGTACGTACCCCGGGGCACGTCCCCGAAGAAGCTGGAGCAGATCCGGGCGCACGGGGCGGAGGTCGTCGAGGTCCCCGGTGACCGCGAGGCGACGGCCCGCGCGGCGCGGGAGGCCGCCGACGAACCCGGCACCTTCTACGCCTCGCACGTCTACAACCCGTACTTCCTGCACGGCACCAAGACCTACGTGTACGAGCTCTGGGAGGACCTCGGCGGCCGCCTCCCCGACACGATCGTCGTCCCCGTCGGCAACGGCACCCTGCTCCTCGGCGCCGCCCTCGCCCTGGACGAGCTGCACCGCCACGGGCTCGTCGACACCCGTCCCGCGCTTGTCGCCGTCCAGGCTGAGGCCGTGTCCCCGCTGGCCGCGGCCTTCCACGCGGGCGCGGAGGAGCTCGGCGCGCCGACCCCCGGCCGCCCGACCCTCGCCGAGGGCATCGCGATCCCGGCCCCGCCCCGCGCCCGCCAGATCCTCCGGGCGGTACGGGAGACCGGCGGCACGTTCCTGACGGTGAGCGAGGATCAGATCCGCACGGCCCAGCGGGACCTGGCCCGCCGCGGTCTCTTCGTCGAGTCCACCGGCGTGGCCTGCTGGGCGGCGATCCAGGCGGCCCCGCCGCGCCCCGGCCTCACCGTGGTGCCGCTGTGCGGGGCGGGCGCGAAGACCGGCCTGGCGGCCTGAACGACGAGCCGGCACCTACGCACCCGCCGGGATCTTCCGCGGCGCCCTCCAGCGCCCGACCCCCTTCGAAGTCGGCCTGGACCTCGACAAGCCGCGCGGTGAGTGGGCACCGAACCGTCTTCCGCCCCGAGGCGCAGGCCGAGCTCCGGAAGATCCCTCGCGACATGGCACCGCACGTCCTGGCCAAGCCGGCCGAGCTGGAGACCGACCCCCTCGGCTTCGACACCACCGCACTCGTGTCCCGGCCCGGACGACGTCGTCTGCGCGTCGGCGACTACCGCGTCGCCTACACGATCGACAACGGAGAGTTGGTGGTCTGGGTCGTTACGTGAGACACCGGTCCACCGCTGACGAGACACGACTGCCGCTGACCCCGCGTCAGATATCCAGCACCGATCCAGCACGGCGCGAATTCGTCCAGCACATCCAGCGCGACTGATGAAGCCCCTCGACCACCGCACGTTGTGTACACATGAGACACCCGGTACGCTTGTGCGCATGACGCAGCCGCTGCCCATAGAGTCCATCCGCGACGTGCGCGCACACCTGGCCGAGGTCGTGGAGCGCGCGGACCGCGACGACGTACCCACGGTGATCACACGCCGGGGCAAGGAAGTCGCCGCCGTCGTCTCCATCGAGGTGCTGCGCAAGTACCAAGAGTGGGAAGAGCGCGAGATCAACCGGATCATCGACGAGCGCATGGCCAACCCCGCGCCCGGCATCCCGATCGAGGACATCATGAGGGAGACGCTGGCACGCGGTGAGTGAGTACCGAACCGTCTTCCGCCCCGAGGCACAGGCCGAGCTTCGGAAGATCCCTCGCGACATGGCACTGCGCATCCTGGCCAAACTGACCGAGTTGGAGACCGATCCCCTCGGCTTCAACACCACCGCACTCGTGTCCCAGCCCGAACGACGTCGTCTGCGCGTCGGCGACTATCGCGTCGTCTACACGATCGACAACGGGGAGCTGATGGTCTGGGTCGTTCACGTGGGGCACCGGTCCACTGTTTACGAGACCTGATTGCCCCTGACCTCACGTCGGGATATCCAGCACCAATCCAGCACGGTGACGACGAAGGGGTCGGACTCGACTGAGCCCAACCCCCTCTCACCTGCATGTTTGCCACGTCAGCGACGTGGGGTTACTTCATCCGCTCACACGTTGAAGCGGAACTCCACCACGTCGCCGTCCTGCATGACGTACTCCTTGCCCTCCATGCGGGCCTTGCCGGCCGCGCGGGCGTCGGCTACCGAGCCCGTTTCGACGAGGTCGGCGAAGGAGATGACCTCGGCCTTGATGAAGCCCTTCTGGAAGTCGGTGTGGATGACACCGGCCGCCTCGGGGGCCGTCGCGCCCTGCTTGATCGTCCAGGCGCGGGATTCCTTCGGGCCGGCCGTCAGGTAGGTCTGGAGACCGAGGGTGGCGAAGCCGACGCGGGCGAGGGTGGCGAGGCCGGGCTCCTCGGCGCCGACGGACTGGAGGAGCTCCATGGCGTCCTCCTCGTCCAGCTCGGCGAGGTCCTGCTCGAGCTTGGCGTTGAGGAAGATCGCCTCCGCCGGGGCGACCAGGGCGCTCTGCTCGGCCTTGAACGCGTCGTCCGTCAGCTCGTCCTCGTCCACGTTGAAGACGTAGAGGAACGGCTTGGTGGTGAGGAGGTGCAGGTCGTGGAGGAGCTCCGCCTTCTCCGAGCCCTGCAGGATGCCCTGCGAGAACAGGGTGTCGCCGCGCTCCAGGATCGCCTGGGCCGCCTCGACCGCCGCGACCTTCGGCGCCGTGTCCTTCTTGATCCGCATCTCCTTCTGGAGGCGCGGCAGGACCTTCTCGATCGTCTGGAGGTCCGCGAGGATCAGCTCCGTGTTGATCGTCTCGATGTCGTCCTTCGGCGAGACCTTGCCGTCGACGTGCACGACGTTCTCGTCCTTGAAGGCGCGGATGACCTGGCAGATGGCATCCGACTCGCGGATGTTCGCCAGGAACTTGTTGCCGAGGCCCTCACCCTCGCTCGCGCCGCGCACGATGCCCGCGATGTCGACGAAGTCGACCGTCGCCGGGAGGATGCGCTGGGAGTTGAAGATCTCCGCCAGCTTGGTCAGACGGGCGTCGGGGACACCGACGACGCCGACGTTGGGCTCGATCGTGGCGAACGGGTAGTTGGCCGCCAGCACGTCGTTCTTGGTCAGGGCGTTGAACAGGGTCGACTTGCCGACATTCGGCAGACCGACGATTCCGATCGTGAGCGACACGGTGGCGACTTCCTGAAGTGTGGACGGGGGGCCGATCCCCCAGTTTACGGGCGGGCCGAACCGGCCAGTGACGCCGACCTTCGGTCGTTCTCGGGGGCAAGGTCACCCAAAGGGCGTGTCCCGGACCCGCTTCCCGCCCCCTCCCGACCTACGTTGGTGGGGTGGAGCAGCACAGGACAAGTCAGCCGCAAGGCCGCCGACGGCCGCAGACCCCCGTCGCGCCGCCCGTCACGCCGCCCGGCGCGCTCGTGGAGGGTGCGGCCGTGGACCGCGTGACCGGCCGGGCCCGGCGGGTCCCCGGCGGCAGCCGCGTCGAGCACGCCGGGGCCGTGGGGCCGACCGGGAAGACGGCCGGCAAGCCGGCCGGGCGCCCGCCCGGCGGCCGGTCCGTGCCGCCCGTGGTGCTCGCCCTCCGGCGGCTTCCCTCGCCCCGGCTCACCGGCCTCGGCGCCGGGCTCTTCGCCTCCGCCGTCATGCTGACGCTCGGCTTCCTCGACCGGCTGCTCCTCGACGGCTCCCCCGTCGTGTACGGCCTGCTGTTCCTGCCGGTCAGCGCCCTGGCCGCGCTCTGGGTCCGTACCGCCGACCTCGTCACCGCCCCGATCGGCGTCCCCATCGCCTTCGCCGTCGGCGTGGTCCCCATCGCGGGCGGCTCCGGCGGCCTCGGCGGCCAGGCCATGGCGGTCGTGACCGCCCTCGCCGTGCACGCCGGCTGGTTGTACGGCGGCACCCTCGTCGCCGGGGTCATCGCGAGCGTGCGGAAGGTGCGGGAGATGGGGCGCCGGCAGCACGCCCGCGCGTCGGCCCCGGCGGCCGGCGAGGCACCGGGGGCCGGTGCCGCAGCCGGCACCGGCGGGAGAAGCGGGACCCCCCGCCGCCGCCCTGTGGCCTGAGCCGTCAGCCTCGGTGCCTGAATCCGGCCGGAGCGGGGCCCGAGCCGTCCAGACGGAGGCCCCGAGCCGCCCAGACCGGGGCCTGAATCCGGCCAGACCGTGACCTGTGCCGTCCGAACCGGGGCCCGAGCCGTCCGAACCGTGGCCCGCGCCGCCCAGACCGGGGCTTCAAGCCGTCCAGACCGGGGCTCGGATCCGTCCAGACCGCGGCCTGAATCCAGCCAGACCGTGACCCGAGCCGTCCAGACCACCCGCCGCTGCCCCCGTCCCACCGGACCGCCCGCCCACCCGCCACCCGACCCGCGTAGAGCGACGCCGGGGGCACCGAGGCCCGCCCTCCCGCCCCTACCGTCCCGCCGCCATCCCCGCCCCCACGATCCCCGCGTTGTTCTGGAGTTCCGCCGGGACGATCTCCGCGCGGATGTCCTCGATCAGCGGCAGGAACTTGTCCGCCTTCCGGCTCACCCCGCCGCCGATGATGAACAGCTCCGGCGAGAACAGCATCTCCACGTGCGCGAGGTACTTCTGCACGCGCCGGGTCGCCCAGTGTTCCCAGGTGAGGTCCTCGTCCTCCTTGGCCTTCGTCGACGCCCTGGTCTCCGCGTCGTGGCCCTTGAGTTCCAGGTGGCCGAGTTCCGTGTTGGGGACCAGGCGGCCGTCGACGAAGAGCGCCGAGCCGATGCCCGTGCCGAGGGTCAGCATGATCACGGTGCCCTTGCGGCCCCGGCCCGCGCCGTAGGTCATCTCCGCGATCCCGGCCGCGTCGGCGTCGTTCAGGACGGTCACCGGGAGGCCGCCGAGGCGGTCGCTCAGCAGGGTGCCGGCGTCGACGTCGATCCATGACGGATCGACGTTCGCCGCCGTACGGATCGTGGAGCCCGTGACCACTCCCGGGAAGGTCACCCCCACCGGTCCGGTCCAGCCGAAGTGCTCCACGACCTCCACGACGCAGCCCGCCACACCGTCGGGCGTGGCGGGCTGCGGGGTCAGTACCTTGTGGCGCTCCTCGGTGAGCGCTCCGCGCTCCAGGTCCACGGGGGCACCCTTGATGCCCGAGCCGCCGATGTCCACTCCGAAGACGTTCATGGACCCCACGGTAAGGGCTGGATGCCGCGTTACGCCTCTACTCCGTGACGGGCGCGGCCGCCAGGAGCTTCGCCGCCTCGGCCCGCAGGTCCTTGTTGCGGAGCTCCTTGGGCAGCGAGAAGGTCAGGGACTCGTCGGCCGTCTTGACGATCTCCACGTCCGCGTAGCCGCGCTCGGCGAGCCACTCCAGGACCTCCTGCACCAGGACGTCCGGGACGGAGGCGCCGGAGGAGAGGCCGACGCTGGTCACGCCCTCCAGCCAGGCCTCGTCGATCTCGCTGGCGAAGTCGACGAGGTACGCGGCGGGGACGCCGGCCTGCTTGGCGACCTCGACCATGCGGATCGAGTTCGAGGAGTTCCTGGAGCCGACGACGATGACCAGTTCGGCCTGCCCGGCGAGCTCCTTGATGGCGATCTGACGGTTCTGCGTGGCGTAGCAGATGTCGTCGGACGGCGGGGAGATCAGCTGCGGGAACTTCTCCTTCAGCGCGTCGACCGTCTCCATCGTCTCGTCGACGGAGAGCGTCGTCTGGGAGAGCCAGACGACCCGGGACGGGTCGCGGACCTCGATCTTGGCGACGTCGTCGGGGCCGTCCACCAGCTGGATGTGGTCGGGGGCCTCGCCGGAGGTGCCGATGACCTCCTCGTGGCCCTCGTGGCCGATGAGGAGGATGTCGAAGTCGTCGTTGGCGAAGCGGACGGCTTCCTTGTGGACCTTGGTGACCAGGGGGCAGGTCGCGTCGATGGTCTTGAGACGGCCCTCGCGGGCCTCCTCGTGGACGCTGGGAGCGACGCCGTGCGCCGAGAACATCACGATGTTGCCCGGCGGCACCTCGGTCGCCTGGTCGACGAAGATCGCGCCCTTGCGCTCCAGGGTCTGGACGACGTACTTGTTGTGGACGATCTCGTGCCGGACGTAGATCGGCGCCCCGTACTGCTCCAGGGCCTTCTCCACGGCGATCACCGCACGGTCCACGCCCGCGCAGTAGCCGCGGGGGGCGGCGAGCAGGACACGCTTCGGACGGTTCGTCGCGGGGGCGGACTCGGGCGTCGGCGCGGGCGTTGCAGTCATGCGTCCCATCGTAAGGCCGCGTCGGTGAGCGGTTTGATCGGTGCCGTGGCCGAAACTGTCGCCATGGCCGAGGAATCGCAGGTGGCGACGCGCGGTGACCACACGGAGCTTCGACGGAACCTCGGGTTCCGTGACTTGGTCGTCTACGGGCTCCTCTTCATCGCGCCCATGGCGCCCGTCGGGGTCTTCGGCACGCTCGACGCCAAGTCCGGCGGCGCGGTCGCACTGGTGTACGTCGTGGCCACGGTCGCCATGGCGTTCACGGCGTTCAGCTACGCGCAGATGGTGCGGGTCGCCCCACAGGCCGGCTCCGTCTTCACGTACGCCCGCAAGGGCCTCGGCGAAGGCCCCGGATTCATCGCCGGCTGGATGGCGATGCTCGACTACCTGCTCATCCCCGCCGTCGCCTACCTCTTCGCGGGCATCGCGATGGAGGCGCTCGTCCCGGAGGTGGACCGGTGGGTGTGGACCGGGATCGCCGTGGTCGTGACCACCCTGCTCAACCTGTGGGGCGTACGGGCCGCGGCCCGGGTCGGCTTCGCCGTGCTCGCGCTGGAGATCGTCGTCCTGCTGGTCTTCGTGGTCGCGGCCGCGGTGGTGCTCGTACGGGACGGCGCGGCGCGCGACTGGTGGTCGCCGCTCACCGGCGACGTCTCCTTCTCGCTCGCCGCGGTCCTCGGCGCCGTGTCGGTGGCCGTCCTCTCCTACCTGGGCTTCGACGCCATCGCCTCCTTCGCGGAGGAGGTCACGGGCGGTTCGGCGAAGGTGGCGCGCGCGGTGCTGTTCTGCCTGGCCCTCGCGGGCGTCCTCTTCGTGGCGCAGTCCTGGCTGGTCGCGCTCCTCGAACCGGTCTCCTCCGCCGAGCTCGCGGCGAATCCGGGAAGGCAGGGCTCGGCCTTCTACGACGCGGTGGAGAGCTCCGTCGGCAGTTGGCTGCACGATCTCGTGGCCGCGTCCAAGGCGATCGGCGCGGCTTTCGCGGCGCTCGCGGGGCAGGCGGCCGGCGGACGGCTGCTGTTCGCCATGGGCCGGGACCGGCGTCTGCCGCACGTGCTCGCCCGGACGGACGGGGGCGTGCCGCGGGTGGCGCTGCTCGTGGCGGCGACGGTGACGATGATCGCGGCGGTGTGGGCGGCCCGCCGGGACGACGGCCTCGACCATCTGGTGTCGGTCGTCGACGTCGGCGCTCTGACGGCCTTCGTCCTGCTGCACGCGAGCGTGGTGGGCTGGTTCGCGGTACGGCGCGCGGAGGGCCCGCCGCACTGGCTGAAACACGTGGTCCTGCCGGTGCTGGGCGCGGTGATCCTGATCGCGGTCATCGTCGAGGCGTCGGCCGCCGCGCAGGTGGTGGGCGTGGTCTGGCTGGGGGTGGGCCTGGTCGTGCTGGCCGTACAGGGGGCGACGCGGACGCAGGCGGGGCGCTGAGGGGCGGGAGCGGGGACGGGGTCCAGGGGGGCGCCCAGGGACGGGAGCGCGCCGGGGTGGGAGCGCGGACGGGGAGCGCGCTGGGACGGAGGCCTTGGGCCGTACCGTCCTCCTCTCCCGTGTCGGAGACATGGCCGCCCGCGACGCGGCCCTGACGTTGTCGTACCGCGCCGTTACGCTCGGTCCATGGCTCTGACTACGTCCGCCGAAGCACCGCTTCCCGTCGGTGAGGTCTCCCGGCTGATCGGAGGGTGGATCGACCGGCTCGGGGCGATCTGGGTGGAGGGGCAGAT
Source organism: Streptomyces sp. NPDC058671 (assembly GCF_042716475.1). NCBI lineage: Bacteria > Bacillati > Actinomycetota > Actinomycetes > Kitasatosporales > Streptomycetaceae > Streptomyces > Streptomyces sp. NPDC058671. The sequence continues at coordinate 109,280 of NZ_JBHXSA010000010.1, forward strand.
CACACAGCTCTCGCGGCGCCCCGGCGCCGGGGTCGTCTTCCTGACGCTGCGGGATCCTTCGTACGACATCTCGATCGGCGTCACCTGCTACCGCCAGGTCTTCGACGACGTCGCCGACATCGTGTCGGAGGGCGCCCGGGTCGTCGTGCACGCGAAGCCCGAGTGGTACGCGCCGCGCGGGCAGCTGTCGCTGCGGGCGGTGGAGATCAAGCCGGTCGGGATCGGTGAGCTGCTCGCGCGGCTCGAACAGCTGAAGCGGAGCCTGGCGGCCGAGGGCCTGTTCGCGCTCGACCGGAAGAGGCCGCTGCCGTTCCTGCCGCACCGGATCGGCCTCGTCTGCGGCCGTGCCTCGGCGGCGGAGCGGGACGTCCTGGAGAACGCGCGGCGGCGCTGGCCCGCCGTCGCCTTCGAGGTGCGGAACGTGGCGGTGCAGGGCGTGAAGGCCGTTCCGCAGGTCGTCCAGGCGGTCAGGGAGCTCGACGCGCACGAGGACGTGGACGTGATCATCGTCGCCCGTGGCGGCGGCAGCGTCGAGGACCTGCTGCCCTTCTCGGACGAGCAACTGGTCCGGGCTGTGGCCGAGTGCCGTACGCCGGTGGTCTCGGCGATCGGGCACGAGCCGGACTCACCGCTCCTGGACCTGGTGGCCGATCTACGCGCCTCGACGCCGACGGACGCGGCCAAGAAGGTCGTCCCGGACGTCGGGGAGGAGCTGGAGCGGGTGCGCGGGCTGCGGGACCGGGCGCTGCGGACGGTTCGGGGCCTCCTCGACCGCGAGGAGCGCGGCCTCGCGCACGCGCTCGCGCGGCCCGTCATGGAGCATCCCCAGCGCATGGTCGAGGTCCGCGAGGACGAGGTGGCGGCGCTGCTCGCGCGGAGCCGGCGCGTCCTCGGGCATCTCCTGGACCGGGCGGACTCCGAGCTGTCGCACACCCGGGCGCGGGTCCGGGCGCTGTCGCCCGCCGCGACGCTGGAGCGGGGGTACGCGGTGCTCCAGCGGGCGGACGGCGCGGTGGTCCGCTCTCCGGAGGAAGCCGCGGAGGGCGAGGAGCTGCGGGCCCGGGTCGCGGAGGGCGAGTTCGCGGTGCGGCGCGTGGCCGACCCGGCCTGAGCGCCGGCACAGGGAGAGCCGGCAGCGCCGGCGGCATCGAGAGAGAAACGGTGACGGAAAGGGTGGAACAACAGATGGCATCCGGTACGGAAGAGGCGGCGCTCGGGTACGAGGAGGCGCGCGACGAACTGATCGAGGTCGTTCGGCGCCTTGAGGCGGGCGGGACGTCCCTCGAGGACTCGCTCGCGCTCTGGGAGCGGGGCGAGGAGCTGGCGAAGGTCTGCCGGCGCCGACTCGAAGGGGCGCGGGCGCGGCTGGACGCGTCGCTCGCGGCGGAGCGGGAGGCGGAGGCCGCGGAGGCGGGGGGCGGGGACGCGTAGGGGCGTACGCGTGGTGGCGTAGGCGTGGTGGCGTACGCGTGTTCCTCCGCGCCGAGCCGTGCTGCGCGGGCAGGCTGTGCGGGGAGTCCTGTGAGCCGAGCCCTGCTGCGCGGGCAGTGCTGTGCGAGGAATCCCGGGTGAGTCCCGCGCGGGGAGCCCTGCCGTAGACTTCCGAGTGAAGCGGATCACTATCCGGATGGGTTAGTTGAAGTTTCACCAATCATCGGCGTACTGTCGAGGACATCGCTCGCACCCCGTGCGAGCGACCCCCCTTGTGCAGTCCGGAAGGTACGCAGCATGTCTCTCGCCCTTGACCCCGCCGCCCAGGACCTCCTCTTCCGCGAGGCCCGAACCGCCAACACGTTCACCGACGAGCCGGTGACCGACGAGCAGGTCCAGGCGATCTACGACCTGGTGAAGTACGGCCCCACCGCCTTCAACCAGACCCCGCTGCGCATCACCCTGGTCCGCTCCCCCGAGGCCCGCGAGCGCCTGGTCAAGCACATGGCCGAGGGCAACCGGCCGAAGACCGCCGCGGCCCCCCTCGTCGCGATCCTCTCCGCCGACAACGAGTTCCACGACGAGCTCCCGGCCCTGCTCCCGCACTTCCCGCAGGCCAAGGACCTCTTCTTCGCCGAGCGCCCGGTCCGCGAGCAGTCCGCCGTCCTGAACGCCGCGCTCCAGGCCGCGTACTTCATCGTGGGCGTCCGCGCCGCCGGCCTGGCCGCGGGCCCGATGACCGGTCTGGACTTCGCCGGCCTCCAGAAGGACTTCCTGGACGACGACCACACCCCGCTGATGGTCGTCAACATCGGCAAGCCGGGCGAGGACGCCTGGTTCCCGCGCTCCCCGCGCCTGTCCTACGAGGACGTCGTCACCACCGTCTGAGCCTGACGGCACACGAAAAGGCCCCGCACTCCACGAGTGCGGGGCCTTCGACGTACGGCGGGACCTTCGACGTACGGCAGGGCCTTCCGGCGCACCGCGGGGCCTTGCCGCGCACCACTTCCACGGGCCTTCCTGCGCGCCGCAGGCCCTCCGGCGCGCACGGCCGCCGGAGGACGCCCGCCGGCTCAGACCTTCTTCGACCGGAGCGAGCCCGCCATCTCGGCCAGTTGCTCGAAGGAGGCCGTGCCGGTCACCACCGTCGTCGCCCCGCCGTCGACCCGGACGAGCGCGTCGTACTTCGGGCCCTCCCAGCGCTGCCAGACCCGGCCCGCCACCGTCTGCGTCCTGCCGGTGTCCTTCGCCCGGTGGGTGACGTCGGGCACGAAGGTGTTCGCCGCCGCCGTCGACTGGTGGATCGCCACGTACTGCGTGTCCGGGGAGAGGAAGCCCAGCTGCCAGGCGTCGGCGTTGTCACGCTTGTACGAGACGACCGTCGCCTTCCATCCCTCGCCCAGGCCCTCGGGAGCCAGCACCGGATACGGCGCCGCCCGCTGAGCCGTCAGGAGCTCGACCCGGTAGTCCTTCGCCTTGACCGGATCCGCGCTCTCGTCGTGTGGGATGAAGAGATACATCACTCCCGCGGCGACCAAGATCACCCCGAGGGACTGGAACATCCCGCGTACCGTCTGCCTGCCTCGCATACCTGCCACGCCCCCATGGTCGCATCACGGTCGCGTGCTCATACGTGGACCCCTCTGCTCATTTTGTCGACGTACCGATAGAGTCGCAGCACCCTCTTTTATCCGGCCGTCGCCGTACAGAAAGGTGCGCTCCGATGACCGAGCATCATCTGCCGCCCGAGCTTGTCGTCTCTCCCGAGGCCCCCGACCGCAACCTCGCCCTCGAGCTGGTACGCGTCACCGAGGCCGCCGCCATGGCCGCGGGCCGCTGGGTCGGCCGCGGCGACAAGATCGGCGCGGACGGCGCGGCGGTCAACGCCATGCGGACCCTGATCTCCACCGTCTCGATGAACGGCGTGGTCGTCATCGGCGAGGGCGAGAAGGACGAAGCCCCCATGCTCTTCAACGGCGAGCGGGTCGGCGACGGCACCGGCGCCGAGGTCGACATCGCCGTCGACCCGATCGACGGCACGACGCTCAACGCCAAGGGCATGCCGAACGCGATCGCCGTCCTGGCCGCCGCCGACCGCGGCACCATGTTCGACCCGTCCGCGGTCTTCTACATGGACAAGCTGGTCACCGGACCCGAGGCCGCCGACTTCGTCGACATCAACGCCCCCGTCTCGGTCAACATCCGCCGGGTCGCCAAGGCGAAGAACTCCTCGCCCGAGGACATCACGGTCATGATCCTGGACCGCCCCCGTCACGAGGGCATCGTCAAGGAGATCCGTGAGACCGGGGCCCGGATCAAGTTCATCTCGGACGGCGACGTCGCCGGTTCGATCATGGCCGTCCGCGAGGGCACCGGTGTCGACCTGCTCATGGGCGTCGGCGGCACGCCGGAGGGCATCATCTCCGCCTGCGCCATCAAGTGCCTCGGCGGCGTGATCCAGGGCAAGCTGTGGCCGAAGGACGAGGCCGAGCGGCAGAAGGCGCTCGACGCGGGCCACGACCTGGACCGGGTCCTCTCCACGAACGACCTGGTCGGCGGCGACAACGTCTTCTTCGTCGCGACCGGCATCACGGACGGCGAGCTGCTGCGCGGGGTCCGCTACCGCGCCGAGACGGCGACCACGCAGTCGCTCGTCATGCGCTCGAAGTCCGGCACGATCCGCCAGATCGACTCCACGCACCGGCTGTCGAAGCTGCGCGCGTACAGCAAGATCGACTTCGATCGCGCGAACTGACCGGAACCGGCGGCAGCCGACCCGGACCCGCGGGAACCGAGGCGCGCTGAGCCGACGGGTACGAGAAGAGGGCGCCCCCCATGTGCGGTGGGGGCGCCCTCTCCCGTACGGGACGAGGGGGGTGTCCGCGTCGGTTCGTCCTGGTCCGTGTCGCCGGGCGCCGACCCGTGGCGGTGCGCGACCCGAAGTCCGTACCGGTCCACGCCGACCCGAAGTGCGCCTCAGTCCAGCGTCGGCCCCAAGTCCGTGCCGGCGGCCCGAAGTCCGTATCAGTCCGGCGCCCGCCCGAAGTCCGCGTCAGCCGGCCTGGGCCACCTGCTCGCTCGCGGTCGCCTTCCTCAGCTCCACCTCGCGCCGCCGGCGCCGGGCCAGGGCGACGCGGCGCTCCGCCGCCGTCAGCCCGCCCCACACCCCGTACGGCTCGGGCTGGAGCAGGGCGTGCTCGCGGCACTCGACCATCACCGGGCAACGCCCGCAGACCCGCTTCGCCGCCGCCTCGCGCGCGAGCCGCGCGGCGGTCGGCTCCTTGGAGGGGGCGAAGAAGAGTCCGGCCTCGTCCCTGCGGCACACCGCCTCCGCGTGCCAAGGACCGGCCTCGTCCTCCCGGGCAGGAACGCGCTGAGGGGGGACGGCGGCGACCTGGAGGGGCTGATGCGGCGGTTGCAGCACGGTCTACTCCTGACGACGACTTCGCGAGCGAGCGGCGATGCAGCAGCCCTACCCGCTGTGCGCGCGCCTATGCACTGCGTACCCTGCCGTTCCGCTCTGCGGACACACGAGGGCGAATTCCGGTCACTCCCAAGGGAGTCGGCGCGGGGTCAGTGGCCGAGATGCTTGCGGAGCTTGCCCTGGAGGTCGGTGATCCACTTTCCCCGCTTGGGCCGTGCCTCCACGTTCCCGAAGACCGAGTAGCCGTTGACGACGACGACCGGGGCCTGCGGGTCGACGCCCTCCAGGGTCACGACCTCGAAGTTGCCGAAGACCCCGCTGCCGTTGCCACGCAGGCTGATGTTCTCCGGGACCCGCACCTCGACGTTGCCGAAGATCGAGGTGGCGTTGATGGTGGTGAGCCGCTGGGCGAAGATCGCCTCGGTCAGGTCGATCTCGATGTTCCCGAAGAGCGCGAACGCGTTCGTCCTGCGGCCCACGCGCCAGCGGCCCTTGCGGGTGGTGCTGGAGAAGATCGCGACGAGGCTGTCGGCGGCGCCGTCCTGCTCGTCGGGCCCGTAGGCGTAGGCGGACTCGGGCTCCTGCCGGGTGCCCGTCGACGGCAGGTCGCGGACGATCGGCTGCAGCTCGCCCACCGTCTTGGCGCGGTAGACCGCGTCGATCCGGTCGGAGTGCTCCTCGGGGTCGAGCCGCCCCTCGGCGAGGGCGTCCCTGAGGATGTCCGCGATCCGGTCCCGGTCCGCGTCCGAGGCCCTCAACGAGCCCCGCGGATCGGCGAATTCGGTCTCGGCGGGAGCGGCCGGCCGCTGCGGCTGCTTTTCGGGCACGGCTTCGGACGCGGGTTCCGGCTGCTTTTCGAGGTCCACGGAGCCAGCCTAGCGAAACGCGATAGATCGCGACCAGGGGGCGGGGCCGCGACACTCCGGTGCGGTCCCCGTCGCAAGTGAGCCTTACCTCACAGGAGCGGGGCCCGGACAGCGTTCTACGCTGGAGGGCGCACGGCCAACGGAGGCGGTGCGCCGTCTTGCCGAGTGAGGAATGGCCCCCATGCCAGAGTTTGCGTACTCCGATCTGCTCCCCCTGGGAGAGGACACCACGCCCTACCGCCTGGTGACCGCCGAAGGTGTCTCCACCTTCGAGGCCGACGGCCGTACGTTCCTCACGGTGGAGCCGGAGGCGCTGCGCCTGCTGGCCGCGGAGGCGATCCACGACATCCAGCACTTCCTGCGCCCGGCCCACCTGGCGCAGCTGCGCCGGATCATCGACGACCCGGAGGCGTCGGGCAACGACAAGTTCGTCGCGCTCGACCTCCTCAAGAACGCCAACATCGCCGCCGCCGGTGTCCTGCCCATGTGCCAGGACACCGGTACGGCGATCGTCATGGGCAAGCGCGGCCAGAACGTGCTGACGCGGGGCCGTGACGAGGAGGCCCTGTCGAAGGGCATCTACGACGCGTACACCAAGCTCAACCTGCGGTACTCGCAGATGGCCCCCGTCACCATGTGGGAGGAGAAGAACACCGGCTCGAACCTGCCCGCGCAGATCGAGCTGTACGCGACCGACGGCGGCGCGTACAAGTTCCTCTTCATGGCGAAGGGCGGCGGCTCCGCCAACAAGTCGTTCCTCTACCAGGAGACGAAGGCCGTCCTCAACGAGGCGAGCATGATGAGGTTCCTGGAGGAGAAGATCCGTTCGCTCGGCACGGCGGCCTGCCCGCCGTACCACCTGGCGATCGTCGTCGGCGGCACGAGCGCCGAGTTCGCGCTGAAGACCGCGAAGTACGCCTCCGCGCACTACCTGGACGAGCTGCCGAGCGAAGGTTCGGCGGAGACGGGCCACGGCTTCCGTGACAAGGAGCTGGAGGAGAAGGTCTTCGAGCTGACGCAGAGGATCGGCATCGGCGCGCAGTTCGGCGGCAAGTACTTCTGCCACGACGTCCGTGTCGTCCGGCTGCCCCGCCACGGCGCCTCGTTGCCCGTGGCGATCGCCGTCTCCTGCTCGGCCGACCGCCAGGCGGTCGCGAAGATCACCGCCGAGGGTGTCTTCCTGGAGCAGCTGGAGACGGACCCGGCGCGGTTCCTGCCGGAGACGACCGACACCGAGCTGGGCAGCGGCTCCGCCGCGGGCCTCGACGAGGCCTCCGACGTCGTGAGGATCGACCTCAACCAGCCGATGGACGAGATCCTCGCGGAGCTGACCAAGTACCCGGTCAAGACCCGGCTCTCCCTCAGCGGCCCGCTGGTCGTGGCGCGTGACATCGCGCACGCCAAGATCAAGGAGCGGCTGGACGCGGGCGAGGAGATGCCGCAGTACCTGAAGGACCACCCGGTCTACTACGCGGGCCCCGCGAAGACGCCCGAGGGGTACGCCTCCGGTTCCTTCGGTCCGACGACGGCGGGCCGGATGGACAGTTACGTCGAGCAGTTCCAGGCGGCGGGCGGCTCGAAGGTGATGCTGGCCAAGGGCAACCGCTCGCAGCAGGTCACGAACGCGTGCGGCAGTCACGGCGGCTTCTACCTGGGCTCGATCGGCGGCCCGGCGGCGCGGCTGGCGCAGGACTGCATCAAGAAGGTCGAGGTCGTCGAGTACGAGGAGCTCGGCATGGAGGCGGTCTGGAAGATCGAGGTCGAGGACTTCCCGGCGTTCATCGTCGTGGACGACAAGGGCAACGACTTCTTCCAGAACCCGGCCCCCGAGCCGACCTTCACCCACATCCCGGTGCGCCAGGGTTCCCAGCTCTCCTAGCGTTCCGCGCCGCCGGCCTTCGGTCCGGTAGCGCTGCCGCGAAGCCCCCGTTCCCCAGGATGCCTTCCGGGGACGGGGGCTTCGCGGTTCTTCGTCCTGCGCTCAGAAAGTCGCTACCGACCGGTAGCCCTCCCGTCGTCCTCTGGCCAGTATGGGTCGCGAGCATGTCAACCACTGAGCCGGTCGACCACTCGGGAGCCCCCCATGCCCTCCTCCACCCCCCACTCCCCGCGCAGGCGCGCCGCCGCCGGAACCACGGGCGCACTCGCCCTGGCCGCGTTCCTCGTCGTCGGGCCCGCGCCCACCGCCTCGGCGGCCGATCCCGACACCCACATCACCTCCACCGCCGCCGTCAAGAACGTCGACTACGCGACCTGGCGGCGGGACGTGGCGGCCGTCGTCGCCGAGGCCCGCCCGTACATCGAGGAGCGCTCCGAGGACGCCGGCCGCGAGAAGCAGGCGATCGTCCTCGACATCGACAACAGCTCCCTGGAGACGGACTTCCACCCGTTCTGGGAGCTGCCCACCCCGGCCATCGCGGACGTGCGCGACCTCGTCGACGGCGCCCACGCGCGCGGGGTGGACGTCTTCTTCGTCACCGCGCGCCCGGGCATCCTCCACTCCCTCACGGACTGGAACCTGAAGCAGGCCGGCTACCCGGTCGACGGTCTGTACGTGCGCTCCCTGCCCGATCTGTTCGGTGAGGTCGGCGCGTACAAGACGGCGAAGCGCGCGGAGATCGAGGCCAAGGGCTACACGATCATCGCCAACATCGGCAACAACACCACCGACCTGGTCGGCGGTCACGCCGAGCGCACCTTCAAGCTCCCGGACTACGGAGGCAAGCTCTCCTGACCCTCTCCCACCGCGCTCCCGCACGGTGCCGCTCGCACCGCCCCCGGCCGGCCTTCCCGCAGTCCCGAGCCGCGCCCGCTCCGCCCGTCCGGCGGGGCGCCGGCCCGGAGCTACGCTGACGCGCATGAGACACCCGATACGGACCCCGGCCCCGCTCACCGTCGCACTGGCGACGGGGCTGCTGCTCACCGGCTGCGGTGGTACCGAGCCGCTGCCCGGGGGGACGCCGGGCGCGCCGCCGTCGGCCGCTCCGGCCTCGGCGGTCCCCACCACGACGGCACCGGCCGTCGCGGTGGCCTCGCGGACCAGGGTCGGCGGTCCGGGGACGGCGTGCGCGCTGCCCGTCTCCTTCGCGCTGGCGGCGGAGTGGGAGCCGGAGGCGGTCAGGGCCCCCGATGATCCCGAGTTCGCGGTGCTGATGCGCCAGGGGCCGGCCACCGTGCGCTGCGAGGTGGACGCCAAGCCGGCCGGGCACATCGGCTTCCTGCGGGTGTGGACGGCCGGGAAGGGTCCCGCGCGGACCGCCCTCGAAGGGTTCGTCGAGGGCGAGCGGGGCGCCTCGAAGACCGTGTACAGGGCGACCACGGCCGGCGCGCTGCCGGTCACCGAGGTGACGTACACGGTCCACAACGAGTTCATGGAGGAGTCGAAGGAGGAGCGGGCCTTCGCCGTCGCGACGCCGAAGGGGACGGTGATCGTGCACCTCGGCGGGTTCGACACCGACGAGCACCGGGAGATGCTCCCGGCGTACGAGCTGGCCCGTACGACGCTCGAGGTGCTCTGAGCGGGGGGAGAGACCTCCGCGCAGGGCCGTGGCCCCCGTCCGGGTCGGACGGGGGCCACGGCTTCCCCTGCCGGGTGGGGTCAGGCGAACTTCTGGGCGGCCGAGCCGTCGCAGTTCTGCAGCCGGACCTGCTGCTTCGCCGCGCTCAGCGTGAGGCAGAGGCCGGTCGCGGCGGCGGGCCGGATCGTGGCGCCGTCACGGACGAACTTCTGGTTGGCGGCTCCGTGGCAGTTCCAGACGATGAGCGCGGTGCCCGCCGGGTAGGAGGTGCTGGGCACGTCCAGGCAGCGGTCCTGGGTCAGCCCGGTGTGGACGGTCTGGCGGGCGGGGTCGTACCACCAGAGCTGGTTGCGGCCGCCGTGGCAGTCCCAGCCGAAGACCCGGGTGCCGTTGGCGCTCCGGGCGCCGTCCACGTCGAGGCAGTCGCCGGTCGCCGCGTTCCTCAGCGGCCGGTACGCGTCGTCCCAGGCGAGCGGGAAGAGCGTCGGCCTGCCCGTGGAGTTCACGTCGGCGCAACTGGCCTCGCGGACACCGGAGCCGTAGATCTGGGTGAGGCAGGACGCGAAGGCGGCGTGCCCGCGCGCGTTGGGGTGGAAGGACTGGCGGACCGAGTTCTCGTCCGGCGTCCCGGGCTTGGAGAGGTCGATGTAGAGACCGCGCGCCCAGGGGTCCTCCATGCAGACCTCGTGGCCGTGGAAGAGGCGCGAGTTGTCGAGGTAGACGGCTCCGGTGGAGGCGGCGGCCGCGCGCATGCCGCGTTCGAAGGCGGGGACGGCGGTGTTGCGGCCCCAGACGGTGTCGGAGTCGTAGCCGAGGCCTCCGCAGACGAGCTTGCCGGGGAAGGAGGGGTTGTCGTGGAAGTCGGGGCCGATGGGGCTGGGGTAGCCCATGAGAACGAGCTTGTAGTCGCCGTCGGCGTACCCGGCGTCGCGCATGACGCCCTTGAGGTCGCGTACGGTCTGCTCGACCTTGGGGACGAGTCCGTCGACGCGGGCCTGCCAGCCGGGGGCGTACTTCGGCTCGCAGGGCCCCTGCAGGGTGAGGTAGCGCGTGACGCAGTCGGTCATCACGGGCCCGAACTGGAGGTCGTCGTTGGCGCCGGCGACGAGCAGGACCATCTTGATGCGGGTGTTGCGCGCCTTGATGGCGAGGTTGTCGCTCTGGACGAGTTCGTCGGCGTACTGCTTCGAACCGCCGGACCTGATGTTTCCGGTGTACGCGCCGGAGCAGGACACGTTGAAGGTGAGGTCGGCGGGGATCCCGGTGCGGTGGATGGCGGCGTCGGGCGAGCGGTGGCACCAGTTGGTGGGGCCGTTGGTGGGGGGCTCGTAGGTGCCGACGCCCTCGCCGGAGATCTCGCTGTCGCCGAGCGAGATGAGGCCGGTCCTGCGCTGGGCGAGCGGGCGCTCCTCGGGGCTGCCGTAGATCCTGGTGGCCTCGGCGGCCCGGATCGCCTCCAGTTCGGCCGGGAGCGGTACGGAGGCGACCGCGGCGGTCGTCTCGGGGCCGGCCGCGCCGGCCGGAGTGGCGGCGGTCATCGTGCCGAGTGCGGCGGCGGCCGCGGTGGCGACGGCGATGGGCCAGCGGAGTCTGTACCTGGTGCGCGTCATTGCGCCTCCTGGAAGTGGGGTTACCCACGGTTTTTACTGGCCGGTACGCCGGTTGGGAATACATCGAACAAGACAAGTGCTCATCTTTTTCGGGGGGTTCGGGGGTCGCCCCCGACGGGCACGGTGCAGAAAGCTGAGGAAATGAACGACTCCGAGCACTACCGGATCGAGCACGACTCCATGGGTGAGGTACGGGTCCCCGCGCACGCCAAGTGGCGGGCCCAGACCCAGCGCGCGGTGGAGAACTTCCCCGTCTCGGGACAGCGCATCGAGCGCGCCCACATCGAGGCCCTGGCCCGGATCAAGGCCGCCGCCGCCCAGGTCAACGCGGACCTCGGCGTGATCGACCGGGACCGCGCGGAGGCCATCGCCGCCGCGGCGGAGGAGGTCGCCGACGGGCGCTGGGACGAGCACTTCCCGGTGGACGTCTTCCAGACCGGCTCGGGCACCTCGTCCAACATGAACACCAACGAGGTGATCGCCACCCTCGCCACCGAGCGGCTCCCCGAAGGTCGCGAGGTCCACCCCAACGACCATGTGAACGCCTCGCAGTCCTCCAACGACGTGTTCCCGTCGTCCATCCACATCGCGGCCACCGGCGCCGTCCTCCACGACCTGATCCCCGCCCTCGATCATCTGGCCGCCGCCCTGGAGCGAAAATCGGCCGAATTCGCGACGGTGGTGAAGTCGGGCCGTACCCACCTGATGGACGCCACGCCGGTCACTCTCGGCCAGGAGTTCGGCGGCTACACGGCCCAGGTCAGGTACGGCGTCGAGCGGCTGCGCGCCGCCCTCCCCCGGCTCGCCGAACTCCCCCTGGGCGGAACGGCGGTCGGCACCGGCATCAACACGCCGGCCGGGTTCTCGGCGGCCGTCATCGCGGAGGTGGCCCGCGCGACCGGTCTGCCGCTGACCGAGGCCCGCGACCACTTCGAGGCGCAGGGCGCCCGTGACGCCCTGGTGGAGACGTCCGGCCAGCTCCGTACGGTCGCCGTCTCGCTCACCAAGATCGCCAACGATCTGCGCTGGATGGCCAGCGGCCCCCGCACCGGCCTCGCCGAGATCAACCTCCCCGACCTCCAGCCCGGTTCGTCGATCATGCCGGGCAAGGTCAACCCGGTGATCCCCGAGGCGGTCCTCATGGTCGCCGCGCAGGTGACCGGAAACGACACCACCGTGGCCGTGGCGGGCGCGGCCGGGAACTTCGAGCTCAACGTCATGCTGCCGGTGATGGCCAAGAACCTCCTGGAGTCGGTGCGGCTGCTCGCCAACGCGTCCCGGCTGCTCGCCGACCGCACGGTGGACGGCGTCACCGCCAACGTCGAGCGGGCGCGGGAGTACGCCGAGTCCTCGCCGTCCGTGGTCACCCCGCTGAACAAGTACATCGGGTACGAGGAGGCCGCCAAGGTCGCCAAGAGGTCCCTCGCCGAGCGGAAGACCATCCGCGAGGTGGTCATCGAGGCCGGGTACGTGGAGCGCGGCGACCTCACGGTCGAGCAGCTGGACGAGGCACTGGACGTGCTGCGGATGACCCGCCCGTGAGGCCTCTCGCGCGGATCGTGCCGGGCCCGTGGTGACCGGCCGGTAGCTGACTCATCCGTGATCTGTACCGCAGCGGTGGTGGGAGCGCGCCCCTAAGATCTGCGCATGACAGGATCGGGCGGCTCCCAGCACTGGGCGCCGGGGGACCACGTCCTCTGGCGCTACCGCGGCAACGGCACCGGAGCGGTGCACATCTGCCGACCGGTGACGGTCGTGCGGGACACGCCCGAACTGCTCGCCGTCTGGATGGCGCCCGGCACCGAGTGCGTCCGCCCCGTGCTCCTCGACGGCACGCCCGTGCACGAGGAGCCGCTCGCCACCCGCTACACCGCCGCGCGCACCACGGAGCGCGCGCGGTGGTTCGGCAGCGGGGTGCTCAAGCTGGCGCGGCCGGGCGAGCCGTGGTCGGTCTGGCTGTTCTGGGAGCGAGGCTGGCGCTTCCGCAGCTGGTACGTGAACCTGGAGGAGCCGCGGGTCCGGTGGTCCGGCGGCGTCGACTCCGAGGACCATTTCCTCGACATCTCCGTCTACCCCGACCGCAGCTGGCTGTGGCGGGACGAGGACGAGTTCGCGCAGGCCCAGCGGTCCGGCCTGATGAGCCCTGCGCAGGCCGCGCGGGTGCGGGAGGCGGGGCGGCGGGCGGTGGACCGGATCACCGCGTGGGGGGCGCCGTTCGCGGACGGCTGGGAGGACTGGCGGCCCGATCCGGCCTGGCGGGTCCCGGAGCTGCCGGCCGACTGGGACCGGACTCCCGCGCACACGGCACCGTGAGACCCTTGATGCGCCCCCGGGGTTCAAACGTAGGATCGTCCTCCGCACGGCAGAAGCGGAACGAACGGCACGTCAGAACGACCCGATGTCCTGTCAGACCCACCGGACGGCCCGCCAGGGGCCGAGCTCAGCACAGGAACTGACCAGAAGTCACCCACGAGGGGGAGAGCAGTGCCGGACGTCTGCCCGGGTGTCGCGCCCCCTGCCGTAGCCGCGACTCGCGGAGCCTCCACATCCGCCGCACACAAGGGGTTTATCCCCGCCGAAGGCGCGGCATCGGCGAGAAGAGCGAGTGCATCGCACCACCGGCCCGGACGGACGGAATCCCACGCGTGACGGAGCATCCCACCTCCCACGAAGGCCGGCAGCCCCTGGCTGCCCGGCCGCAGGAACGCGCGCGCCCTCGCCAGGAGGCGGCGGCCGGCCTGCCCTCCGAGGTGCCCGCCCAGGCGGGCGGGCCGAAGGCCCCAGGGCCGGAGGCACCGCTGACCGGCGGCGGATCGGCGACGCCGGCAGCGCCGGTGGCGCCCCCGGCCGTCGGCACACCCGGCGGCCCCGGCGCCGTCGCCGTCGCCGTGTCCCCGCAGCCCCAGGGCGGGCTCCGGGGCGGTGACACCGCCGCGCGGCGCGAGGGCGACCGGCTGCGGTTCGTCGGCGCGGCGACCCGGCGCATCGCCCGCGGCATCGACCTGGACGAGATCGTGCTCGGCCTGTGCCGGGCCACCGTGCCGACCTTCTCCGACGAGATCCTGGTCTACCTCCGCGACCCGCTGCCGGTGGGCGACGAGCGCCCGGTGGCGCCGTTCATCCTGCGGCTGCGCCGCACGGACCGGCTGCGGTTAAGCGATCTGGAGGGCGAGGAGCTCGTCCTCGTACCCGATCCGGACCCGACCCCGGCGGCCGAACTCTGCGAGGTGCGGTCGGGCGGGGCGCTCGCCGAGGTACTGCGCGGGGTCCGTCCGGTGTTCGGCGACTCCGCCGCCGCCAGGACCGCGCTGACCGAGCTGCTCGGTCCCGAGCATCCGCTGCCCGGTGGCCTGCGGGCGGTCCTCGCCCCGCTGCGCGGCCGGCGCCGGGTGATCGGCGCGGCCGTGTTCCTGCGGCGCCCCGAGCGGGCCGGCTTCGAGCCGAACGACCTGCTCGTCGCGGCGCAGTTGGCCACGCACACCGCGCTCGGCATCGACAAGGCCGTGCTCTACGGGCGTGAGGCGTACATCGCGGACGAACTCCAGCGGACGATGCTGCCGGACTCGCTGCCGCAGCCGACCGGTGTCAAGCTCGCCTCGCGCTACCTGCCGGCCGCGGAGACGGCCCGGGTGGGCGGCGACTGGTACGACGCGATCCCGCTGCCCGGAAGCCGGGTCGCCCTGGTCGTCGGCGACGTCATGGGCCACTCCATGACCTCGGCGGCGATCATGGGCCAGCTGCGCACCACCGCGCAGACCCTGGCCGGGCTCGACCTGCCGCCGCAGGAGGTCCTGCACCACCTGGACGAGCAGGCGCAGCGGCTCGGCGAGAACCGGATGGCGACCTGTATGTACGCGGTGTACGACCCGGTCTCGCACCGGATCACCATCGCCAACGCGGGCCATCCGCCGCCGATACTGCTCCACCTCGGCGGCCGCGCCGAGGTGCTGCGGGTGCCTCCCGGCGCCCCCATCGGGGTGGGCGGGGTGGACTTCGAGGCGGTCGAGCTGGACGCGCCCGCGGGTGCCACGCTGCTGCTCTACACGGACGGTCTGGTGGAGTCCCGGCTGCGGGACGTGTGGACCGGCATCGAGCAGCTGCGGGAGCGTCTCGCGGCGACGGCCCAGCTCACGGGCCCGGACCACTCGCCGCCCCTCGAGGCGCTCTGCGACGACGTCCTGGACATGCTGGGCCCCGGTGACCGGGACGACGACATCGCGCTGCTCGCGGCACGGTTCGACGGGATCGCGCCGAGCGACGTGGCGTACTGGTTCCTGGAGCCGGAGGACGCGGCCCCGGGCCGGGCCCGGCGGCTCGCCCGGCGTGCGCTCGCACGCTGGGACCTGGAGGAGCTGACGGACTCGGTCGAGCTGCTCATCAGCGAGGTCGTGACGAACGCCGTGCGGTACGCGGAGCGGCCGGTGACCCTGCGGCTCCTGCGGACGGACGTACTGCGCTGCGAGGTCGGCGACGACTCGCCGCAGCTGCCCCGGCAGCGGCGGGCGCGCGACACCGACGAGGGCGGGCGCGGCCTGTTCCTGGTGAACCGGCTCGCGCGACGGTGGGGGGCGACCCGGCTGTCGGGCGGCAAGGTCGTCTGGTTCGAACTGGCCACCCCGAACTGATCCCGCGCGCACCGGCCGCGGGTACGGACCGCGCGCACCGGACGCCGGTCCCGCTCGCCCGCGAGCGCCGGATGCCGGCCCCGGCCGCGCGCACCGGACAACGGCGAAGGCCGGGCCCCTCGGGGGGTCCGGCCTTCGTCGTGTCTCAGCGCGTCGGGCGGGTGGTGGGCCCGTCCTCGGGTTCGGTGCCGCCGGGGTCCGGCGGCTCGATCGACGGCGGCGGGGAGGGCTCGTCGGTGCGGGTCGGCTTCCCGGTGGGCTCGGGCGGCGTGGTGACCGGGTCCCGCGTCGGCTCCGGCGGCGTGGTGGCCGTCGTGGCCGGCGGCGTCGTCGGGTCGGGGGACGGCGTGGTCGGCTCCCGGGTGGGCTCCTCGGGCGCCTCGGTGGTCCGGGTGGGCTCGGGGTCCGGCTCGACCGGGGTCGAACTGTCCGTCTCCAGGTCGAAGGAGGCGTCGGAACCGCCGCCGAGGGCGCTGGTGGTGTAGTCGCCCCAGATCTGGGCCGGCCTGCGGCCGCCGTTGGCGCGGCCCTGCTCGATGGTGTCGGTGAGGGTGACCTGGTTGCCCTTGGCGTCCTCGCCGAAGAGGGCGACCGCGGTGACGAGTTCGGGGGTGTAGCCGACGAACCAGGCGGAACGGTTGTTCTCGGAGGTGCCGGTCTTGCCCGCGGCCTCGTAGTCACCGGCGGCGCGGAAGCCGGAACCGTCGCGCACGACGCCCTGCATGGCCTTGGTGACGGTGTCGGCGGCCTGGCGGCTGATGACCTGCTCGCCGACGGACTTCACGGGTTCGACCACCCGGTCCTTGTGCGCGGCGGCCTTCACGAGGGTCGGGGTGACCTTCTTGCCGTGGTTGTCCAGGGTGGCGTAGACGCCGGCCATGTCGAGGGTCGAGGCGCCCATGGTGCCGAGGGACATGGCGGGGGTCTCGCCGAAGTCCGCGCCGTCCTTCATGCCGAGGGCGAGGGCGGTCTTCTTGGTGTTGCCCGGGCCGACGTCGACGATCATCTGGGCGTAGACCGAGTTGATGGAGCTGGCGGTGGCCTTCTGGACGGTGACGGGGCCGTAGCTGCGGTCGTCCTCGTTCTCGGGCGCGAAGGGGATGTCGCTGCCGACGACCTTGCGCTTGCTGGTGCCGTCGTAGATCGTGCCGAGGCCGATGTCCCGCCCGTCCTGGGTGTCCGCGCCGGTGTCGACGGCGGCGGCGAGGACGATCGGCTTGAAGGTGGAGGCGGGCTGGTAGTCGCGGCGGGTCGCGTTGGACGTCCAGTGCTCGGTGGCGCCGACGCCGCCGTACATCGCGACGACCGCGCCCGTCTTGGGGTCGACGGAGGTGGCGCCAGCCTGGACGGTGGCGTCCTTCTTGTCGCCCTTGCGGTCGAGCTTGGCCTCCAGCTGCCGGTCGACGGCCTTGACGAGGGCCTTCTGCTTCTTCTCGTCGATGTTGAGGGTGATCGTCCAGCCGCCGGCCTTGATGTCCTCCTCGCTGATGCCCTGGCGCATCAGCTCCTGGTTGGCGGCCTCGATGATGTAGCCGGTCTGGCCCTCCATGCCGGGGGCGGGCTTCGGCTTCTGCGGGACGGGGAACTTCATGGCGGCGCGCTCGTCCGCGGGGAGCCAGCCCTCGCCGACCATGTTGTCGAGGACGTAGTTCCAGCGCTCCTCGACGAGCTTGCGTCCGGTGGCGCTCGCGGACGTCCAGTCGTACTGGTTGGGCGCCTGGAGCAGCGAGGCGAGGTAGGCGCCCTGGGCGGTGGTGAGCCGGGTGGCGTCGACGCCGTAGTACGAGCGGGCGGCGGCCTGGATGCCGTAGGCGCTGCGTCCGTAGTAGCTGGTGTTCATGTACCCGGCGAGGATGTCGCTCTTCTGGGTCTGCCGGTCGACCTTGATGGCGATGACCATTTCCTTGAGCTTGCGCGTCGCGGTCTGGTCCTGGCTCAGGTAGTAGTTCTTGACGTACTGCTGGGTGATGGTCGAGCCACCCTGCTTGCCCTTGCCGGTGATGGTGGACCAGGCGGCGCGGGTGGTGCCCTTGATGTCGACGCCGTTGTCCTCGTAGAACGTCTTGTTCTCCGCGGCGACGAACGCCTTCTGGACCCCCTGGGGGATCTTCTCCAGGCCGACGATCTCCCGGTTTATCTGGCCGGTGCGGCCGAGGATCTTGCCGTTGGAGTACTTGTAGATGTTGCTCTGCATCGTCGCCTCGGCGTTGGCGCTCGGCACCGGGACCATCACGTAGACGACGTACAGGGCGCCCATGGCGAGCAGGCAGAACACGAAAAACGTGCCCAGGAGCTTCTTCCAGGAGAACAGGCGGCGCAGACCGCGCTTCTTCGCCGTGCTCTTGTCCGGTCGGCCCATGTGTCGTGTCGCTCCGCTCGTCGTGTGTCCCGGCGCGTCCCGGTCCGTGTCCGCCCGCGCCGGGTCGGCTCAGCTAGCCAGCTAACACCGACGATGCGGACAAAGGAGAACCGATCGCGCCTTTTGCGGACGTGAGAATCAGCACCCATGCCCAGAGGAACCGACGCCCCAGCAGGCCGGATGGTTGCGTGAAGGGAGCCTTCCACTTGGAGAAGGTCGCTATACATCGCGCGTATACACACCGTGTACAGTGACGCGCATGTCCATCGGTCACACCCTTCTGGGACTCCTGGAGTCCGGCCCGCGCCACGGCTACGACCTCAAGCGCGCCTTCGACGAGAAGTTCGGCCACGACCGGCCACTGCACTACGGCCAGGTCTACTCGACCATGTCCAGGCTCCTGAAGAACGGCCTCGTCGTCGTCGACGGCATCGAGGCGGGCGGCGGCCCGGAGCGGAAGCGGTACGCCATCACCGAGGCCGGCATCACCGATGTCGCCCGGTGGCTCACCACGCCCGAGAAGCCGGAGCCGTACCTCCAGTCCACCCTCTACACCAAGGTCGTCCTGGCCCTGCTCACCGGTCGCGGCGCCGCCGAGCTCCTCGACAGCCAGCGCGCCGAGCACCTGCGCCTGATGCGCGAGCTCACCCGGCGCAAGAAGGACGGCGACCTCGCCGACCAGCTCATCTGCGACCACGCCCTCTTCCACCTGGAGGCCGACCTCCGCTGGCTGGAACTGACCGCCGCCCGGCTCGACCGGCTCGCCGAGGAGATCCGCCGATGACTTCCGCACCGCTCCTCCACGCCACCGGCCTCACCAAGACCTACGGGCCCACCCCCGCGCTCGCGGGCGCGTCCTTCTCCCTCCGGGCCGGCGAGGTCGTCGCCGTCATGGGCCCCTCCGGCTCCGGCAAGTCCACCCTGCTGCACTGCCTGGCCGGAATCGTGCGCCCGGACGCGGGCACCGTCACCTACGCCGGACGCGAGCTCACCGCGCTCTCCGACACCGCCCGCAGCTCCCTGCGCCGCACCGACTTCGGCTTCGTCTTCCAGTTCGGCCGGCTCGTCCCCGAACTGACCTGCGTCGAGAACGTGGCCCTCCCGCTCCGCCTCAACGGCGAGAAGCGGAGGACGGCCGAGGCCAGGGCCGCCGACTGGCTGGCCCGCCTCGAGGTCGACGACACGGCGGGCAAGCGCCCCGGCGAGATATCCGGCGGCCAGGGCCAGCGCGTCGCCGTCGCCCGCGCGCTCGTCACCGCACCGCGTGTGATCTTCGCCGACGAACCGACCGGCGCCCTGGACTCCCTCAACGGCGAGCGGGTCATGCGCCTGCTCACCGACGCCTCGCGGGACACCGACGCCGCCGTCGTCCTCGTCACCCACGAGGCCCGCGTCGCCGCCTACTCCGACCGCGAGATCGTCGTGCGCGACGGGGCCGTCCGGGACGCGGAGTGGGCCGCATGAGCCTCCGCACCTGGGCCCGCGACCTGGCGCTCGGCGCCCGGTTCGCGGTCACCGGCGGCCGCTCCGGCCTCCTGCGCACCCTCCTGACCGCGACCGGCGTCGGCTTCGGCGTGGCCCTGCTGCTCCTCGCCGCCGCCCTGCCGAACATGCTGTTCCAGCGGGAGGTACGGGAGTCCGTCCGCGCCGTCGACGGCAGCGAGCAGGTCACCTCGCCCCGGCCGGACAGCTTTCTCCACCTCGGGCAGACCACCGTCCACCGGGACGACGTCGTCAGCGGTCTGCTGCTGCGCCCCGAGGGCGACGCGCCCCCGGTCCCGCCGGGCGCCACGGCGTTCCCCCGGAGCGGCGAGATGCTGGTCTCCCCCGCGCTCGGCGAACTGCTCGACTCCCCCGAGGGCGCCCTGCTCAAGGAACGCCTCCCCTACCGGGCCGTCGGCACGATCGGCGAGGCCGGACTCATCGGCCCGGCCGAACTCCGGTACGTCGCCCACGCCGACTTCCTCGACACCGAGAACTTCGACGGGCGCGGCGTGCGCTACGGCTGGTCCGTACCCGAGGAACCGATGAACGCGTTCCTCGTCCTGCTCGTCGTCGTCGCCTGCGTCGTCCTGCTCCTCCCGGTCCTCGTCTTCGTCGCGACCGCCGTCCGCTTCGGCGGCGAGCAGCGCGACCAGCGGCTCGCGGCGCTCCGGCTCGTGGGCGCGGACACCGCCACGACCCGGCGGATCGCGGCCGGCGAGTCCCTCGCGGGCGCGCTGCTCGGCCTCCTCGTGGGCCTCGGACTGTTCGCGGTGGCCCGGCAGTTCGCCGGCGCCTTCACCATCTGGGACGTCAACGCCTTCCCTTCCGACGTCGTGCCGATGCCCGCGCTCGCCGTGCTCGTCCTCGCCACCATCCCGGTCTCCTCCGTCGTCGTCGCCCTCTTCGCGCTGCGCGGAGTGGCGATCGAACCGCTCGGCGTCGTCAGGACCTCCACCCCGCGCCGCCGCCGGCTGTGGTGGCGGCTGCTGCTCCTCGCGGCCGGCGCGGCCCTGCTCGTCCCGCTCATGGGCGAGATCCAGGTGACCGGGACGCGCATCGACACCGTGGGCGTCGCGACCGGCACCACCCTCGCCCTGATCGGCCTGACCACGCTGCTGCCGTGGCTCGTCGAGGCCTGCGTGCAGCGGCTGCGCGGAGGCCCGGTGGCCTGGCAGCTCGCCGTCCGCAGGCTCCAGCTGAGCAGCGGCACGGCCGCGCGGGCCGTCAGCGGCATCGTCGTCGCCGCGACCGGCGCGATCGCCCTCCAGATGCTCTTCCAGGCGATGGAGAACGACTTCACCGCGCTCACGGGCGAGGACTCGTCCCGCGCCCAGCTCGCGATCGGCACCGACGCCAGGACCGCCGACGAGGCCCGCGCGATGATCGCCCGGTTCGAACGGACCGAGGGCGTCAGCGCGGTGATCGGGACCGTCGAGTCGCGCGTGTGGCGGCCCGGCCCCCTCGAGGGAGGCGAGGAGTTCGCCCCCACGGCCTCGATCAGGGTGGGCGACTGCGCCTCCCTGAAGGAGTACGCCACGCTGCCCTCCTGCGCGGACGGCGACGTCTTCGTCTTCCTGGCGCACGGCGCCCAGGGCAACCCGCCCGACGAGTGGGTCACCAGGACCGCCCGGCCAGGCACCACGGTCGTCCTGCGCGACCCGCACCCGCACCCGCACCCGAGCGAGCCGCAGCGGCCCGAGGGTGCCCCGCTGCCGCGGTGGCGCATCCCCGCCGACGCCCGGATCGTGGACTCCCGCCCCGCACCCACCGGCATGTACGAGTACGGCGTCCTCGCCACGCCGTCGGCGATCGACGCCGCGCTGCTGGACGCGCCCGACGCGCAGGCCATGGTCCGGCTCGACCCGGCCGTGCCGGACGCCGCCGAACACGTACGGAACACGGCGGCGGCCATCGATCCGACGTCCTGGGTCCGCACCCTGAAGGACACCCAGCGGGACTCGGCGTTCTCCAGCGTCCGCACCGGCATCCTGGTCGGCTCCACCCTGACGATGCTCCTGGTGGCGGCCTCGCTCCTGGTCACGACCCTGGAACAGCTCAGGGACCGCAGACGCCTGCTGTCCTCGCTCGTCGCCTTCGGCACCCGGCGCTCCACCCTGAGCTGGTCGGTGCTGTGGCAGACGGCGGTGCCGATCGCCCTCGGGCTCGTCCTCGCCGTGGCGGGCGGCCTCGGCCTCGGGGTCGTCCTCCTGAAGCTGGGCGGCCAGCGCGTCCAGGACTGGTGGGTCTTCCTGCCCGTCGCCGGGATCGGGCTCGCGCTGATCGCCACCGTGACGCTGCTGAGCATGCCCGTCCTGTGGCGGCTGATGCGGGCGGACGGCCTGCGCACGGAGTAACCCTCCGGACGCAGGTACGAGGACCCGGGTGCCGGTTCCTGGGGCCGGGGGGTCCCAGGAACCGGCGCCCGACACCCGCATCAGGCCTCGACGCCCGGCACCCGGCGCCCGGCGCCCGGGATCAGGTTCGTGCGCCGAGGATCCGTACCGGCAGGCCCTGCATCGCGCCGCGCAGGGCCTCGGCCAGCTCCTCGAACTCGGCGTGCCGGGCCGCGCCCGCCCGCATGGCGAGGGCGACCCGCCGGGAGGGGGCCGGTTCGGCGAAGAGCCCGGTCCACAGGGCGTTGTCACGGGCGGTCTCGACCGTGACGGCGGTGCGCGGCAGCAGGGTCACCCCGAGACCGCCGGCCACCAGCTGGACGAGCGTGGTGAGTCCGGCGGCGGTGGTCGTGACCTCGGCGCCGCCCGTGCGCCCGGCCTCCCGGCAGATGTCGAGGGCCTGGTCGCGCAGGCAGTGCCCCTCGTCGAGGAGCAGCAGCCGCAGCTCCTTCAGGGCCTCGCGCGGGATGTCGTCCCGTCCGGCCAGCGGATGCCCCTCCGGGGTGACCAGGACGAAGTCCTCGTCGAAGAGGGGGAGTTCGGTGACGCCGGGCACGCCGAGCGGCACGGCGAGCAGCAGGAGGTCGAGCCGTCCGGCCGCGAGCCCTTCCAGGAGCGAGGAGGTCTGCTCCTCGTGGACCTGGAGGTCGAGGTCCGGATAGCGGCGGTGCACCAGGCGCAGGACGGTCGGCAGCAGGTACGGGGCGACCGTCGGGATCACGCCGAGCCGCAGCACTCCGGTGAACGGCGCCTGGGCCGCCTCCGCCTCCTCCATCAGCTCGGCGACCGCGTCGAGGACCGCCCGGGTGCGGACCGCGAGCCGCTCGCCGGCGGGCGAGAGCAGCACCTTTCTCGTCGTACGCTCAAGGAGCTGGACACCGAGTGCCTCTTCGAGAGCCGAAACCGCGCCCGAGAGCGCGGGCTGGCTCATGCCGATGGCTGCTGCCGCATCGCGGAAGTGCAGGTGCTCGGCGACCGCGGCGAACGCTCTGAGCTGCGAGAGGCTCGGCTGTTTGCCTCGGAACGGGCCGTGTGGGGAGCTGTACGGGGATGCCACTGATAACCACCTTCGATCAACACGACCCACTCTAGCTATTTCACTGATCAATGCACTCCGTGCCATGCTGTGATCTCGTCCAACCCCCACGGAAGACCCCAAAAGGGACCCTTCCTGTTTGCAAGGAGAGCGCGTGCTCACTGTCGGTGACAAGTTCCCCGCCTACGACCTGACCGCCTGCGTGTCGCTGGAGAGCGGCAAGGAGTTCGAGCAGATCGACCACAAGTCCTACGAGGGCAAGTGGCGCGTGGTGTTCTTCTGGCCGAAGGACTTCACCTTCGTCTGCCCCACCGAGATCGCCGCCTTCGGCAAGCTCAACGACGAGTTCGCGGACCGCGACGCCCAGATCCTCGGCGTCTCCGGCGACTCGGAGTTCGTGCACCACGCCTGGCGCAAGGACCACGCGGACCTGCGTGACCTGCCCTTCCCGATGCTGGCCGACTCGAAGCACGAGCTGATGCGCGACTGCGGCGTCGAGGGCGCGGACGGCTTCGCCCAGCGTGCCGTCTTCATCGTGGACCCGAACAACGAGATCCAGTTCACCATGGTGACCGCCGGCTCCGTCGGCCGTAACCCCAAGGAGGTCCTGCGGGTGCTCGACGCCCTGCAGACCGACGAGCTGTGCCCGTGCAACTGGAACAAGGGCGAGGGCACCCTCGACGCCGCCTCCCTCCTGTCGGGCGAGTGATCTGACATGGCCCTCGACGAACTGAAGTCCGCCATACCGGACTTCGCCAAGGACCTGAAGCTGAACCTCGGTTCGGTCATCGGCAACAGCGAGCTGCCGCAGCAGCAGCTCTGGGGCACCGTCCTCGCCTGCGCGATCGCCTCGCGCTCGCCGAAGGTCCTCAAGGAGCTGGAGCCCGAGGCCCGGGTGAACCTGAAGCCCGAGGCGTACCAGGCCGCCAAGTCCGCCGCCGCGATCATGGCGATGAACAACGTCTTCTACCGGACCCGGCACCTGCTGTCGGACCCCGAGTACGGGACGCTGCGCGCCGGTCTGCGGATGAACGTCATCGGCAACCCGGGCGTCGACAAGGTCGACTTCGAGCTGTGGTCGCTGGCGGTCTCCGCGATCAACGGCTGCGGTCAGTGCCTGGACTCGCACGAGCAGGTCCTGCGGCAGGCGGGTGTCGAGCGCACCACCATCCAGGAGGCCGTGAAGATCGCCGCGGTGATCCAGGCGGTCGGCGTCACCCTCGACGCGGAAGCGGTCCTCGCCGAGCAGGCGTGACCCTCGTACGAGAAGGGCCCCGGGGCACACCGCCCCGGGGCCCTTCCGTCACTCCGGGCCCCGGGGCGACCGCCTTGGACCGGGGCGGCGGGTCCGGGGTGGGCGGGGTGGCGGGGTCTCCGCGAGGACCGCGGAGCCGTCGGACCCGACCCCGCCGACCAGCTGGGGTTCCGAGATCACGCGCCGCCCCCGGGGCCGGCCGCGGACCCCGGCGCGGGCGTCGGCGCCACCTCGAACGCGGTCGCCCCGCGCGGCTCCTGCGCGCTGCGGAGCGCCTGTTCCGTGCTGTACGCGCGGAGGTAGCCGACCGCCGTGTTGGCGACGGCGACCAGCGGGACCGCGACGACGGCGCCGCCGATGCCGGCGGTCAGACCGCCGGCCGCGACCGCGAGGACGACGGCGAGCGGGTGGACCCGTACCGCGCGTCCGAGGATGAACGGCTGGAGCACGTGGCCCTCGATCTGCTGCACGGCGAGGACGACGACGAGCACCATGAGGGAGGTGAAGAGACCGTTGGTGACGAGGGCGACGACGACGGCGAGGGCGCCGGAGATCACCGCGCCGACCAGGGGGATGAAGGCGAACAGGAAGATGAAGACGGCGAGCGGCACGGCCATCGGCACGTCGAGGAAGTAGAGACCGAGGCCGATGAAGACGGCGTCGATGAGGGCGACGATCACCGTGCCCCGCACATAGGCGGTGAGGGTGCGCCAGGCGCGCGGGCCCGCGCCGGCGACGCCCGGCCTGGCCTGGGCGGGGACGAGCTTCAGCGTCCACTCCCACACCTTCTTCCCGTCGTAGAGCAGGAAGAGCGTCGAGAACATGGCGAGCAGGATGCCGGTCATCGTCTCGACGACGACGGTGACGCCCTGGAGGCCGACCTGGGTGATCTGTTCGGCGTTGGAGCCGACGGAGTCGCTGAGGTTCTGCGCGATGCCGTTGATCTGCTGCTCGGTCACGTGGAAGGGGCTGTTGAGGAGCGCGAGTTTGAGCTCCTCGATGCCGTTCTTGACCTGGTCGGACAGGTTGTCGATGTTGTCCATGACCTGCCAGACCACGAACCAGCCGACCAGGCCCATCACGACGAAGCCGGAGACGGCGGTGACGGCGGTGGCGAGGCCGCGGGGCAGGCCCCTGCGGCGCAGCATGGACACGGTGGGCTGGAGCAGCGCGGTGACGAGGAGGGCGGCGACGAAGGCGAGGACGACCAGCTGGACGGAGCTGATCACCTTCATCAGCACCCAGAGCGTGCCCGCGAAGACGAGGAGGCGCCAACTCGCCTCCGCCGCGACGCGCATGCCCCAGGGGATCGCGGCGACGGGGTCGGGGTTGGCCGCGACGGCCGGCGCGTACGAGGGGGGCGCGGGGACGGTGTCCGGCTCGGCGGTCGCGCCGGCGTCCGTCTCCGCGGTGTCCGGTTCCCCGTCGGGGCGTGCGGGCGCCGCCGTTCTCCCGTGGGTACGGTCGGCGGGGCGCTGCCGCGGTCCCTCGTACGGCGGGTGGAGCTGGTCCTCGCGGTCGGCTTCGGCTCTGCGCTCGTCGAGGCGTTCGCCCATGCGGCTCAGGCCCTCGCCCAGTCGGCCCAGCCACTGTGGCACTCTCGGCATGTCTTCCCTCTTCCCCCCGCTGGTCTTCCCATTCGCTCCCCCACGAGCCCATGGGCATCGGAACCTGTCGAACCTACACGCAAGGAGCCCCTCACCGTGTGACGGTGAGGGGCTCCCGGAGGTCGAGCACGCCGTACTAGTACCAGCGGTTGGCCTGCCAGAACGACCAGGCGCCGCAGGGGCTGCCGTATCGGCCGTCCATGTAGCTGAGGCCCCACTTGATCTGGGTGGCGGGGTTGCTCTGCCAGTCGGAGCCGGCCGACTGCATCTTGTAGCCCGGCAGGGCCTGCATGAGGCCGTAGGCGCCCGAAGACGGGTTGGTCGCCCGGTAGTTCCAGCCGGACTCGTGGTCCACGATGTTGCTGAAGCACTGGAACTGCGAGGCCGGGATCATCTGGCGGGCCATCGCCTTGACCTCGGAGATGGAGTAGGAGCCCTGGGCGGAGAACGACGAGGCGTCGCGCACCGAGGCGCGGCTGGCGCGTTCGGCCTCCGCCTCCTTGCGCTCCTTCTCGGCCTTCTCCTCGGCGGCGGCCTTGTCGGCCGCCTCCTTCTTCGCCTCGGCGTCCTTGGCGGCGCGGAGACGAGCCGCTTCCTCCGCGGACTTCTTCGCGGCCGAGTCGGCAGCGGCGGCCTGGACGTCGGCCTGCTCCGAGAGGGACGAGACCTGTACCTGGGCCTGTTCGCCCACGGGGATGTCCGCGAGCAGCGTGGTGTCGGCCGCGGTGGCCTCGAAGTTGTCGTCCGAGGGCTGAGCGGCGTTACCCGACGCAACGCCCATGACGGCGCCGACGGTGGTGACCGCAGTGGCCGAAGCCACCGCGAATCCCCGGACCGAGATCCGGCTCACACGGTTTCCTTCCAGCATCGCCCGCATCCGTGACCACACGGGCGAAATCGTGCCCCTGGCGCTGGTCTCCGACGTACGGGGTCACAGGAGACACGGGCCCGTGGTGCTGTGGGCGGCATACGGCGGACGGCTGTTGAGTTGTGCGGGGGTTGTGCGCCCAGAGGGTGCACGGGTGCCGTATGCGGGGCCTGACGGAAGCAAGACTTTGCCGGACGGCGACACCGCAAGGCAATTCCGTGTTGCGTGGGAAAGCTCACACCCCGGTGGGGGCAGGTGTTTTGGACGATGGGCGAGACAGCGCGGCGCCGCCCGGCTAAGCTCCTGCGCTCTGCCGGGCGGCGCCAACTTCCGTATATGCACGGAAGGGTACGAAATGGGTCAGATCTGACCGTCCTCCAGCATCTCCGTCACCAGCGCCGCGATCTGCGAGCGCTCCGAGCGGGTGAGGGTGACATGGGCGAAGAGCGGATGCCCCTTCAGTTTCTCGATCACGGCGACGACTCCGTCGTACCGGCCGACCCGCAGGTTGTCCCGCTGGGCGACGTCATGGGTCAGAACGACCCGCGAATTCGCCCCGATACGGGACAGAACGGTCAACAGGACGTTCCTCTCCAGGGACTGGGCCTCGTCCACGATGACGAACGCGTCGTGGAGCGAACGCCCCCGGATGTGGGTCAGCGGCAGGACCTCCAGCATCCCGCGACCGAGCACCTCCTCGATCACCTCGCGGCTCGCGACCGACGACAGCGTGTCGAAGACCGCCTGGGCCCACGGGCTCATCTTCTCGGACTCGCTGCCCGGCAGGTATCCCAGCTCCTGGCCGCCGACCGCGTACAGCGGACGGAAGACCATCACCTTCTGGTGCTGACGGCGCTCCAGGACCGCCTCCAGGCCCGCGCAGAGCGCGAGCGCGGACTTGCCGGTGCCGGCCCTGCCGCCCATCGAGATGATGCCGACGTCCGGGTCGAGCAGCAGATCGAGCGCGATCCGCTGTTCGGCGCTGCGGCCGCGGAGCCCGAAGGCCTCCCGGTCGCCGCGGACCAGCCGTACGTTCCCCTCGGCGGTGATCCGGCCGAGCGCCTTGCCCCGCTCGGACTGGAGCACCAGACCCGTGTGGACCGGAAGCTCGGCGGCCTCCGGCACGTACAGCGACTCCTGGTCGTACAGGAGGTCCACCTGCTCCCCGGAGAGCGCCAGGTCGGACATCCCGGTCCAGCCGTTGGCGTCCGTGATGGCCAGCTCGGCGCGGTACTCCTCCGCGAGGAGCCCGACCGAGGAGGCCTTGATGCGCAGCGGCAGGTCCTTGGAGACGACCGTGACGTCGTACCCCTCGGCCTGCAGGTTCCGCGCGACCGCGAGGATCCGTGAGTCGTTGTCCCCCAACCTGTAGCCGGCGGGCAGTACGCCGGGGTCGGAATGGTTGAGTTCGACACGCAGGCTGCCGCCCAGGTCCCCGATGGGGAGCGGGGCGTCCAGACGCCCGTACCGGACCCGGAAGTCGTCCAGGAGGCGCAGGGCCTGCCGGGCGAAGTACCCGAGCTCGGGATGGTGCCGCTTGGCCTCCAGCTCCGTCACCACGACGATCGGGAGCACCACCTCGTGCTCCTCGAAGCGCGACACGGCGTTGGGGTCGGCCAGCAGGACGCTGGTGTCGAGAACATAGGTGCGCCGGTCGGAAAGGCGGCGCTTCGTGCTGGTCACCACGGAAGGACAGACCCCCTCGGAAGACCCCTGTGAGGTCGGGGTGCGACGGAACCGGTGTCGCTGCGGAATGGGACCGGGTTCAGGCCACCATGCGCGGGCCGAACCACGGCCCGCCGCTTCTCCCGTACGTGTCCCGCACGGTCGTCCTGGTGCAAGGGGCCTCCCGGGTGGCGGTCTCCGTGCCGCTCACTTCACCAGGGATATGCCCTCGATCAGGCCTCGCCATGCCACGGCATATGACGACGTGTTCATGAACACGAGGTGATCGGTGACGACCGGGTCCGGGGCGCTCCGAGGGCGCCCGGCCTCAGGTCCCGTAACGCCGGTGCCGGGCGGCGTAGTCACGCAGCGCCCGCAGGAAGTCGACCTTGCGGAAGGCCGGCCAGTGCACCTCGCAGAAGTAGTACTCCGAATGGGCGCTCTGCCACAGCATGAAGCCGGAGAGACGCTGCTCGCCGCTGGTGCGGATCACCAGGTCCGGATCGGGCTGGCCCCGCGTGTACAGGTGCTCCGAGATGTGCTCGACGTCCACGATCTCGGCGAGCTCCTCGAAGCTCGTCCCCCGCTCCGCGTGCTCCAGGAGCAGCGAACGGACCGCGTCCGCGATCTCCTGCCGGCCGCCGTAGCCCACCGCCACGTTCACGAGTATCCCCGTGTTGCCGTGGGTGGACTGCTCGGCCTCCTTCAGGACGGACTGCGTCCGGGAGGGCAGCAGGTCCATCGTGCCGACGTGGTTGACCCGCCAGCGGCCGTCGGCGGCCAGCGCCCGCACGGCGTTCTCGATGATGCCGAGCAGCGGCACGAGCTGCTCCTCGGGCCGGTTCAGGTTGTCCGTGGAGAGCATCCAAAGCGTGACGACCTCGACGTCGGTCTCGGCGCACCAGCCGAGCAGCTCCTGGATCTTGTCCGCGCCGGCCTTGTGCCCCTGCTCGGGGGTCCCGCCGGACGCCTTGGCCCAGCGGCGGTTCCCGTCGAGGATGACCCCGATGTGCTTGGGGACCTGATCATGGTCGAGGCGGCCTTCCACCCGGCGTGCGTAGAGCCCGTACACCAGGTCGCGCAGGTTCACCGTTCTTTACCCCTCCGTGCAGCGGCGGTCCGCCCTGCAACGGCGGTCCGCAAGCCGCCACAGTACTGCGCACGGGCGACGGGCTCCCAGTCCGGGACTGTCACAAGTCCGTGATAAGCAGAGATACGTGACTGATTCCCCCCTGTACCGCGCCTCCGCGGACCGCTATGACGCCATGGAGTACCGCCGTTCGGGCCGCAGTGGCCTCAAGCTGCCGGCCGTCTCGCTCGGCCTCTGGCACAACTTCGGCGACGACCGCGCGCTCGACACCCAGCGGGCGATCCTGCGCCGCGCCTTCGACCTCGGCGTCACCCACTTCGACCTGGCGAACAACTACGGGCCGCCGCCCGGCTCCGCCGAGCTGAACTTCGGCAAGCTCTTCGCCCAGGACTTCGCGCCGTACCGGGACGAGCTGATCATCTCCACGAAGGCCGGCTACGAGATGCACCCCGGCCCGTACGGCGAGTGGGGCTCCCGCAAGTACCTGCTGTCCTCGCTCGACGCCTCCCTGAAGCGGATGGGCCTGGAGTACGTCGACATCTTCTACTCGCACCGCTTCGACCCGCACACCCCCCTGGAGGAGACGATGGGGGCCCTCGCCTCCGCCGTCCACCGGGGCAAGGCGCTGTACGTCGGTGTCTCCTCATACACCAGCGAGCAGACCGCCGAGGCCGCGCGGATCCTGCGGGAGATGGGCGTCCCCGCGCTCATCCACCAGCCCTCGTACTCCATGATCAACCGCTGGACCGAGGAGGACGGCCTCCTCGACACCCTGGAGGAGGCCGGCATGGGCTGCATCTCCTTCGTGCCGCTGGCGCAGGGGCTGCTCACCAACAAGTACCTGAAGGGCATCCCGGAGGGCTCGCGGGCCACCCAGGGCAAGTCCCTCGACCCGAACCTGCTCTCCGACGAGGTGCTGCGGCGCCTGCACGGGCTCGCGGACATCGCGGCGCGGCGCGGGCAGTCCCTGGCGCAGCTGGCGCTCTCGTGGGTCCTGCGCGACGAGCGGATGACCTCGGCACTGATCGGCGCGTCGAGCGTCGCCCAGCTGGAGGAGAACGTGGCCGCGCTCGCGGGTGCGCCGCTGTCCGACGAGGAGCTGGTGGAGATCGACTCGTTCGCCGTGGACACCCGGGGGACGAACATCTGGGCCGGTCGGGGCTGACTCACCCGACGGGGCGGAGAAAGAAAAAACGGGCCGGTCCGTGGGGGGGATACGGACCGGCCCGAGGGGGGGTTTCCACCATAACCCTTCGATAGTCGTGTTGCGCGCCACGTACGCCGTACGAACCTCGCGGAATTCGTCGGATCCCAGTCGCCACAAGGGCTGTGGGGCCTCGTGGCGGGTTTGCGCCCCGGCGTGGCGGCGGACTTCCGTCCCTCCCACGAGGGACCGGCGGGACCGGGCCGCGTTGACGCGGGGAGACCCCGGGCCGGTGCTCTCAGGGAACGGCGGTGAAGGCCCCGAGGAGCAGGCCCAGGAGACCTCCCGCGAGCATGAAGGGCCCGAAGGGGATCGCCGATGAGCGGCCGGCCCGCCGCAGCAGGACGAGCCCGAGGCCGTACACCGCGCCGAGCAGGAAGCCCGCGAAGGCGCCGGCGAAGAGGACACCCCAGCCGTACCAGCCGAGCGCGGCGCCCAGCGGCAGCGCCAGCTTGACGTCCCCGAAGCCGAGACCGCTCGGGTTGATCAGGAAGAGCACCAGATAGGCACCGCCCAGGACGAGCGCGCCGAGCAGGGCGTGGAGCCAGGAACCCGCGTCGTACGGGAGGAGCTCGGCGGCACCCAGGAGCAGCGGGACGGCGGCGGCGAGCGGCAGGGTCACCCCGTCCGGAAGCCGGTGCACGCGCGCGTCGACACTGGCGAGGAGCACGGCGAAGGGCGCGCCGAGGAGCCAGACCAGCAGCTCGGGCCGGGGCCCGCCGGTCGCCGCGGCGAGCGCGGCGCAGGCCACGGCGGTGAGCAGCGGCGCGGTGAGCGGGGCGGCGGTCGTCGCGCAGTCCCGCCGGCCGGGCCCGCCGAGCCAGCCGCGCGCGGGCCCCACGAGCACGTGCCCGGCGGGACAGCGGTCCCGCCACGGCTCGTCGGACGCCACGGCGAGCCGGTACGCGGCCCGCGGCACGAGCAGGCCGACGACGGCGCCCCAGAGGGCGGCGAGGGCGATCAGCGTGACGTACACGGGAAGACCCTAGGGTCGCGGGGCGGCTACGGTCTGGCGCATGGGGAAATGGCGGGACGGGCGGGGCACGCTGACGGCGTCGGGTGCGGTGGTGCCGCTGGAGGTCGCGGCCTCGTACCGGGCGCGGCGGCGGGGGCTGCTCGGGCGGGACGGGATCGCGGGGGCGCTGCTCATCGTCAGGACGAACAGCGTGCACACCTTCGGCATGCGGTTCCCGATCGACGTGGCCTACCTCGACCGCTCGTTCAGGGTCCTGTCCGTGGTCACGATGCGGCCGGGCCGCCTCGGCATGGTCCGACCGCGCGGCCGACACGTCTTGGAGGCGGAGGCGGGGGCGATGGCGGGGTGGGGGCTCGGTCCGGGGGTACGCGTGGGGGTGGACGCGGGGGTGCCGTAGACGGGCGTACGGGGGGCGTGGGTCCGGGGCGTTCGGGGTCCGGGGCGGTTCGGGCGTTCGGGGGTCCGTGGGGTCCGGTGGACGGGCGTACGCGGGGGCGTGGGGTCCGGGAGTCCCGTAGACGGGCGTACGCGGGGGCGTGGTCGTCAGGGCTTCGTAGAGCGTCGGGTACGCGTGCGCGTGCGGGTGGACGTCACGGAGGGCCCGAGCCGAGGAGGGTGAGGGCGCCGTACGCGGCGGAGGCCAGCGCGAGGCCGGCGACGACGGGCACGACGCTACGGGTCCGGGCTCGCGCCAGGGCCACGGCGGGCGGGAGCAGCAGCCCGAAGGCGGGCATCATCAGACGCGGCCGGGAGCCGAAGTACGCGGCGCCGACGAGCGAGACGAACACGACCCCGACCGTGTAGACGAGCAGCGGCAGCGGCTGCCGCTGCCGTACGCACAGCGCGACGAGCCCGCCGAGCAGCGCGAGCGCCGCGGACAGCCCGAGGGCCGCGGGCCACGGCAGGCCGATGATGAACCGGGCGAGGGCGACACCGCCGTCGACGGAGTTGCCCCAGTCGGCCTGGACGTCGAAGTAGGCGGTGGGGCGGCCCTCACGGACACCGACGTACCCGACGTAGCCGAGCCAGCCGAGCGGGGCGATCAGGACCCCGATCACCGTCCGCGGGGGCAGCCGCCGATCCCGCACGAGCGTGACGAGCGCCGTGATCCCGAGGGCGGCGATCAGGGCGACGGCTGTCGGCCGGGTGAGCCCGGCGGCCGCGCACAGGACGCCGGCCAGGATCCAGCGACCGCGCAGGACCGCGTACAGGGACCAGGCGGCGAGGGCGGTGAACAGCGTCTCCGTGTACGCCATCGACTGGACGAACGCGGTCGGGTACACGCCCCAGAGGACGGCGAGCACGACGCCGGCACGGGTCCCGAAGGCGTGTGCGCCGCACCGGTACACGCCCCAGGCGGCGAGAACCCCGGCGGTCCAGGAGACCAGCAGCCCGGCGGTGTCCGCGTCCACGGGGAGGACGGCGGAGAGGCCGCGCTCCAGGGCCGGGAGGAGCGGGAAGAAGGCGAGGTCGGAGTGGACGTCACCGTTCGGCAGCGTGGTCTCGTACCCGTAACCGTGCTCGGCGATCCGCACGTACCAGACGGAGTCCCAGCGCCCCTTGAGCCGGTGGAGCCCGTCCTCGCCGGTCGCGGCGGCCGCGACGGCGAGGACGAGGAGGCCGATGAGACGGGTGGCGAGGTACCCGCCGACGGCGAGAACCATGGGGTGGGTGGGACGTATGGGGCTACCGGGACGGGACTCGGACATGCGTCCGATTATCCCGAGGCGGAAAAAGGGTCAGCCGAGGGGCCTTATGCGGCCGAACCTCGCGGCCATGACGGGGCCGAGCTGGTGGACGATGGCGTGGCCGGGTTCCTGCGGGGAGGGCAGGTCGTTGAGGAACGACGTCACGATGACCTCGTCGACCCCGAGAACACCTCGACAGCTCTGCTCCTCCAGGAACGCGAGGGTGCGACGCCAGTCGGCGGCGCCCGGGGCCTCGCCGAGGAAGGAACGGACGGTGCTCTGCACGACGTCCCAGAAGAACACATGGGGCAGCACACCGCCCTGATGGAGGACGTGGTTGTCGTACACGTCCCGGAACTCGGGGATCCGGCTGACGAGATCACTGACCAACTGCACCCCCGGTGTCCGGCCCGGTGCCTGGCCCGATGTCTGACCGGATGTCTGGGTCGACGCCTGGCCCGACGCTTGGTTCGACGCCTGGCTCGATTTCTGGCTCTGACCCGGTGTCGGGCTCGGCGTCTGCCCCAGTGTCTGGCTCGGCGTCGCGCGAGCAGCCTGGCTCGGCGTGTCGCTCGGAGTCGTCGTCATCCGTCCAGAATGCTCCGCGCCGCCGCACCTGTCCCTACCTTTGCGCGTTCCTGACGACGACTTTCGGGAGGTTTTCCACAGGGGGTGCGAAGTGTCCCTCTTCCGTGGATCGTTGGGCGTATGCACGAGTTGGCGGTCCTCGCCAGGGGCGGGGTCCTCCTGACGGTCTGGGCGGTCGCGGCGGGCTGCCCACCGGGACGCCTGGCCGGCCGCCTGCGCCGCGACGGCCGGCAATGGATCTGCCGGGGCGCGTGGGCGGCGCCGGGGAAAGAGGTGGACTGGAGGGTGCGGGCGACGGCGCTCCAGCTCCTGCGCCCGGAGCTGGTGTGCAGCCACGGCACGACGGCCGGACTGCACCGGATCGAGCGGCTCGGAGCGACGGAGGGGACCGACGAGCTGGAGTGCACCGCCCTCCGGCCGGCCTCCTCGTCCCGCGGCGACCGGATACGGGTGCACGCCACGATCCACCTGACCGACCGTGACCGCACGACCCGGCGCGGCCTGCGGACGACGACCCCGACGAGGACGGTCGGGGACCTCATACGGGGCTGCGGCAGCCGCGAGGAGGCGGTCGTGACGGCGGACTCGGCGCTCGCGCGGCGGATGGTCGGAGGAGTACGGCGGGAAGCGCGCGTCCGTTACGAGGAACTCGCGGCGCCCCGGCGGGGGGCGGCCCGCGCCCGCGCGTGGCTGCGACTGGCGGAGGCGGCGTCGGGCTCCCCGGCGGAGACGGTCGCGAGACTGCGGATACGGGACGCCGGACTCCTCCCCGAGTGCCAGCCGTCGGTACGCACGGCGTGCGGGCGGCTGCTGCTCCGCCCCGACTTCCTCCTCCGGGCGGAGGGCCTGGCGGTCGAGGTCGAGGGCTACGCCTTCCACGGCACCCGCCGGGCCCACGAACGGGACGTCGCCCGCTACAACGCGCTCCAGTCCTGTCCCGAGGTGCGCCGGGTGCTTCGGTTCACGGCGGGGGAGGTCTTCCACCGCCCGGACCGCATGACGGCCACGATCCGGACGGCGCTCGCGTGGCTTTCCGGTTAGGGCGCGGAGGAGGTACGGGGGAAGGAGATCTCGACGCGTCGGTTCTTCTTCCGGCCCTCCTCGGAGCCGTTGTCGGCGATCGGGTAGTCCTCGCTGTACCCGCGGATGTCGAAGGCCGTCCCCGGCTGGAGACTCCGCGCGAGCACCTGCTGCACGGCGACGGCCCGCTGCTTCGACAGCTTGAGCCCGTGCTCGTACGTCCCGAGGTTGTCGGTGAACCCGAACACCCGGACGCTTCCGGACCCCAGCTTGTCGATCTCCGCGGCGATGGCGGCGATCCGGGCGTGGGCGGCGGGCCCGAGCTTCGCGCTGTTCTTCGGGAACAGCACCTCGGCCTGCAGCGCGAACGTCACGTCCACGTTGGTGTCCTGCCGCCGCTGCTGCCCGCCCTCCTCCTCGACGATCTGCTTGATGTCGAGCACCTTGGCGGCCGCGAGGGTGGCACCGTCGGGAAGCATGAGGCCGGGGGCGGTGGGGTCGATGACGGGCGGGGGCGAGGCGCTGGCGGCGGACCCGGGGGGATCGTCGGCGTGAGCGGTGGGCATGGTGAGGGGCCCCAACGCGAGGGAGACGATGGCGAGTGCGGCGAGGCGGCGGTAGGTCGTCGTCATGGCG
The DNA here is from genome assembly GCF_042716475.1 of Streptomyces sp. NPDC058671. Taxonomy (NCBI): domain Bacteria; kingdom Bacillati; phylum Actinomycetota; class Actinomycetes; order Kitasatosporales; family Streptomycetaceae; genus Streptomyces; species Streptomyces sp. NPDC058671. The sequence goes on from NZ_JBHXSA010000010.1 coordinate 144,624, forward strand.
TCGCCTCAGGAGAGTTTGAGGGTGGCGGGTTCGAAGGTGGGGAGCTGGAAGGAGACCTCGGTGGTGGAGGTGGGGGGGGCGGGGAATTGCATGAAGACGGGGATTGACCGGTCGGCGCCAAGATTGGAGAGCCCTGAAGTGGTCAGCGGACGCCCGTCAGTGTCCCTCAGCACGTAGTACCGTCTCTTTCCCAGGGAGTCGACCAAGGTGGCCCCGCCCAGGGAGTTCCCGTGCTTCACGACCTCTGTCTCGTCGCCGCTCAGGCGAGAGGGAATGATGGTCGCGGTAGCGGCCGTGTTTTTCAACTGACCTTTGATCGTGAGAAACCCGCCCGCGTCTCGCTCTATCGAGTTAACGGACATCTCAAGCCCCTTCTGGCCCTTGAGGACAGCCACCACTTCGGTAGGCTCCTCTATGGACGGCTGCCCTTGACTCGCTTGGGTCTTCTGAGGCGAAGTAGTGGCCGCAGTCGGCTTGTCTGCCCGCGGCTTCTCCTCTGCTCCGCAGCCAGCCACGAAGAGTGTCACCGACGCAGCGGCGACGACGGCCACCGCGCCTCGGCCATTCCATGCGTATCGCACGCTCATGTACCGCTCTTCTCTTTGCTCGTCGCAGGTCATTCAGACAGTCGGACAGTGAACAGCTCGGCGGCAGTGGGAAGTCTGGGATCCGCTGGATCGATCTCCCACGGCTTACCGTCGCAGAAGAGCCCGAGAATCGGACCGGGATCCTCCTCTTGGGGCTCACCCGACGGCGGTGGGGACGGGGGTGAGGTCGACGGCTCCACCGTGGGCTCTGGCTCCTGCTCCTCGAACGTGCAGCGCGGCTCGATCACCGCCTCGGCGGACGCTTTGGCTGGATCCGCTTCTCCACCCGCCGTGAGCACTGTCACCCTAAATCCGTTGCCCTCCGAGGACAGGCGCTCACAAGGGGGGTCTGCCAGCCTAGCCCTGTTACGCGAGGCAAACTCCGCTGCGTTTCTACACGCAGAGGAACTGTCGACGTATGCCTCACCCTCAATGAACCCGCCCCACTGGTCTGGGTCGAGAATGACTTCAAGCCAACCGTCGCGCAGTTGCTCCCTGGCGTCGAGTGCCGCCGCCAGGACCGCCGCATCGGCAGCGGTCTGAGCGCTATTTCGCGTAGAAGCAGCCTGCCCCACAGCGAAGTACGCAAAGCCGAGAAACAACAAGCCAGCCACGACTGCGATGTAAACGGGAAATGCCTGCCCCGCGTCGCCCTGCACACGCCGCGTGGCTACTCGCCGCCGGTAAGCTCGGTGATCTTCTGGGCAATAGCATCCTTGATCGACTGGCCGATATCCGTCCCCGTAATCGCCACCACAATCGCGACCACCACCACAATGATCCCCAGATACTCCACCGCCGTCTGCCCGCTGTCCCTCTGCCTCCGGGCGGGGGTCAGTACGATCTTGGCCTTGGTCAGGGCCTTCAGCATCGCGTCGTTCATCGTGGTCCCCTCCGCGTTCGGACGTCGGCGCTTGGGTCATCGGGTGGGCCTGGTGCCCTGCCGGGAGGCTATGGCCTCGGTGGGTGCGTGGGGAGCGGTTCGGCCGCTGTCGCGGCTCGTCGTGCTCGTGTGCGTCACTCCTCCACCTCCCTCACACTCAGTCCGCACTGTGGCACATCCTGTTGCGCGCGCGAAGGCCTTTCCCCCGAATTTGTCATCCCGCACGCTCACTCGCCGGTCACCGACCCGAAGTCCGTGCCCGTGCCCAGGAACAGGCCCGCGCCGAGCAGGATCATCGTCGCCGGGACCATCAGCGTCGTGATCACCATCGTGGCCTTCGGGACGGCCTTCGCGGCCTTGCGGCGGGCGTTCTGGGCGTCGGTGCGGCGCATGTCGTTGGCGATCTGGATCAGCGTGTCGACGATGGGCGCGCCGAGTTCCTCGCCCTGCTGGAGGGCGGTGACGAACTGGGCGACCTGTTCGGAGTCGTTGCGGCGGCGCAGTTCGTCGAAGGCCTGGCGGCGGCTGACGCCCATGTCCATCTGGCGCAGGGTGATGCGGAGTTCGTCGGACCAGGGGCCCTCGTACTTCTCGGCGACGCGTTCGAGGGCCTGGCGGAAGCCGAGGCCGGCCGAGACGACGACGGCGAGGACGTCCAGGAAGTCCGGCAGCGTGCGTTCGATCTGGTCCTTGCGGATGCGGACCGCCGACCAGATGCCGACCTCCGTCCAGAACGCGCCGAAGGCGAACAGCAGCAGCGCGACCAGGAACGACCCCTTCGACAGCATCAGCAGGCCGCCGAGGACGCCGAGGAAGCCGTAGACCGCCCGCCTCGCCCCGTACCGGTCGATGGTGAGGCCGCCGGGGTTTCCCGCGAGGTCGATGCGGCGGCGGACGGCGTTGACCCGTTTGGGACCCATCAGCCGGAGTACCGCCGGGGACCAGCGCATGCCGAGTCGGTCGACCGCCGAGTCGACGGCGCCGGTGCGGGTGGCGCCGACCTCCAGGGCGAGTCTGAGGTCGTCCGGGAGCCGGGCGTCGGCGCGGTAGAGGCGCAGGCCGTAGCTGACGCCGGCGACGGCGAGGCCGGCGAGGAGGGCGAGGAGGAGTTCCACGGCGGCGGTCCCTACACGTCGATCTTGGAGAAGCGGCGGATGGCGACGAAGCCGACCACGTACAGGGCGAAGGCGGCGACGACGGCGAACTGTCCGACGCCCGAGCTGGTCATCCGGTCGAGGGCGCCGGGCTGCATGTTGTCGATGAGCAGGAGCGAGCCGACGCCGATGACGGGCACGGAGTACGCGGTCATGCTCACCTGGGAGAGCTGGGTGCGGACCTCGCGCCGGGTCTCCTTGCGTTCCTCCAGGGTCTCGGTGAGGTTCCGCAGGGAGGAGACGACGGTTCCGCCGGCCCGGTTGGCGAGGACGAGGGTGGTGACGAGGACGACGAGTTCGCGGGAGGGCAGGCGTTCGGCGAGTTCGCCGAGTGCGTCGTCGAGGGAGGTGCCGACGGCCAGTTGCTGGGCCACCTTCTCCAGTTCGACTCCGGCGGGGGCCTCCAGCTCGTCGGCGGCCAGGCTGAGGGCCATCCGGAGGGCGAGCCCGGCCTGAGTGGCGTTGGCCAGGATGCGGGACAGTTCGGGGAGTTGGTTGATGAACTTCTCGATGCGTTTCTGGCGCTGCCAGCTGAGGAAGCCCATCGCCACCCATACGCCGAGAAGTCCGCAGATCGGTCCGAAGAACGGGGACAGCGCGGCCTGGCCGACGACCCACAGGACGGCCACGGTCGCGGCGAGGCCGACGGTGAACTCGCCGGGGGTGACGTCGAGACCGGTGGCCGCGATCCGCAGTTCCAGTCGGCGACCGAGGGCGGTCCGCCGGACGCGCCGGTCGACGGCCCGGAAGCGGCGCCTGCGGCGGCCGGTGGTGTCGGGGGTCCCGGAGTCGTCGAGGCGGGCGACCAGCTCCGCGTGCCGGCGGGCGCCGTTCGCGTACACCTGAACGCCGATGATGCCGAGGACGCAGGCGAGCAGTGTCACGCCCGTGGTCAACCAGAAGGGATCGGTCATCGCTCCGTCTCCCGGGTGGCGAGCTGGCCGCCGGTCATCGTCATGCCGCCTCGGACGGCAAGGGGGCCGCCGGTCGTCGCCACTCCGCCTCGGACGGCAAGGGGCCCGCCGGTCATCGTCACTCCGCCTCGGGTGGCCACGGGGCCACCGGTCGTCGTCACTCCGCCTCGGGTGGCCACGGGACCGCCGGTCATCATTCCGCCTCCCGGGTGGCCAGGTGGGCGTCGGTCGGCGCCACACCGAAGGCCTGGGGGATGGGCTGACCGGCCAGGTAGAGGCGTTCGGCGACCCGTCGTGGCAGGGGGTGGTACGTGAACTGCCCGTACACCCTTCCGTCGGCGGCGAGGGGCTGGGCGTGGAAGCGGCACACCGTGGCGAGCAGGAAGCGTTCGCGCCCGTGGGAGGCGAGGACGGCGATCTCGGTGATCCGGCGGGTGCCGTCGGGGTGCCGGGTGAGCTGGACGAGGACGTCGACAGCGCTGTTGATCTGGTCGCGCAGCGCCTCGAACGGCACCTTCACCTCGGACATCGAGGCGAGGGTCTGGAGGCGCATGAGGGCGTCCTCGGCGGAGTTGGCGTGGACGGTGGCGAGGGAGCCGTCGTGGCCGGTGGACATCGCCTGGAGCATGTCGAGGGTCTCGCCGCCGCGTACCTCTCCGACGATGATCCGGTCGGGGCGCATGCGGAGGGAGTTGCGGACGAGGTCGCGGATGGAGATGGCTCCGCGGCCCTCGATGTTCGGCGGGCGGGCCTCCAGGCGGATCACGTGGGACTGCTGGAGCTGGAGTTCCGCCGAGTCCTCGATGGTGATGATCCGCTCGCCGTCCGGGACGAGACCGGAGAGGGCGTTGAGGAGGGTCGTCTTCCCGGTGCCGGTGGCGCCGGAGACGATCAGGTTGAACTTCGCCTGGACGAGCCCCGACAGCAGGAGCAGCATCTGCTCGTCGAGGGATCCGAGGCCGAGCATCTCGTGGAGCGTGTACGCGCGGGGGAAGCGGCGGATGGTGAGGGTGGCGCCGGTGAGGGAGAGCGGCGGGATGATGACGTTGACGCGCTCGCCGGAGGGGAGCCGGGCGTCGACCATGGGGTTCGACTCGTCGACGCGCCGGTTGACCGTGGACACGATCCGCTCGATGGTCTGCATCAGCTGGTCGTGGGAGGCGAAGCGGAGCGGCAGCAGTTCGACGCGGCCGTTGCGCTCGATGAAGATCTGGTCGGGGCCGTTGACCATGATCTCGGTGATGGAGGCGTCTTCGAGGAGCGGTTCGAGTACGCCGAGCCCGAGGGCCTCGTCGACGACACGGCGGATCAGCTGGGCGCGTTCGGCGGTGGAGAGGACCGGGCCCTCGCGGCTGATGATGTGCCCGAGGACGCGCTCCAGACGGGCCCGGCGCTCGGCCGCCGCCAGCGCGGACATCTCGGTGAGGTCGATCTCCTCCAGGAGCTTGGCGCGGAAGGAGGCGACGAGGTGGCCGTCCTCCCGGGCGGCCGCGGCGCCGCCGTGCTCCTCGGGGGCGTTGATGCGGGAACGCAGGCTCACGGCCCCTCCTCATGGTCCGGTGGCATCGGCATGGTGGCGGTCTTCGTCACGGGGTCGAAGTCCCACAAGGGGACGACCGAGGGGACGCGTACGGTGACGGTGGCGACGGCCGCGCCCCCCTCCCGGGCGACGACGACGTCGGTGGCCCACTCGGCGGCGGCGAAGCCGGCCGACCGGGCGTCGGGCGCGTTCCCGCCCTCGTCCTCGTCCATGCTCGCGGCCCTCGCCGCCGCGCGGGCCGCGGAGCCCGCCTGCTGGGCGGCGTACGCGGCGACGCCGAGCTGCAGACCCGCGAGGCCGACGAGGAGCAGGATCGGGAGGAACCCGAGGTACTCGATGGCGGCCTGGCCCCGGTCGCGCGGCCTCGTGCCCGGTTGTCCAGTCATGGTGTCGGGACCTCCGAGATCGCGCCCGCCCTGCCCTTGACGTCGAAGAGGCCGCCCACGCCGGGGACGAGGACGGGGACCCGGATCGTCACCACCGCGGTCACCACGCCGCCGCCCTCGGAGCAGACCGGTTCGGCGCCGCTCCTCCATGGCCCGTCCAGGTGCCGCATCGCGGCCTCGCCGCAGTCGTCGCCGACCGCCGCGGCCCGCGCCGCCTCGTCCGCCGCGTTCCCCGCCAGGGTGTACGTGTAGCCGACCAGGACGACCTGCCAGAGCAGGACGAGGGTGAGCAGGATGATGGGCACCATGCCGAGGAACTCGACGGCCACCTGCCCCCGGTCGTCCGTGCGCGCGTCCCGGTAGCCACGCATCCCTCAGCGTCCTCCGGTACGGCGCCGCAGCCCGAGCGAGCCCCGGTCACCGGCGCGGGCGAGCTGCTTGCCGGGCTTTCCCGGCCTCCCGGGCTTTCCGGGACCCCCGGCCGCCGCGGCTCCGACCAGGCCCAGCTCGCCCGCGAGGGTCCACAGCGCCTGCTTGACCGTCGACTTGGCGTCGAGTTCGTGGAGCCGGCCGGCGTCGACGACGGCCTGGAGTTCCTTGAAGTGGGCGGGAACGGCGACGCCCGCGATCCGGGTGCCGGTGATCTTCTGGACGAGGGGTGGCTGGATCTCGCTCGTGCGGTGGTGGCGGTTGACCACGGTGACCGTCTCCTCGGCCTTGCGGACCTGGAGCCGTTCCCACATGCGTACGGTCCGTTTGGCCGCCCGGACGGCGACGACGTCGGGGGTGGCGACGAGCAGGGCGGTGTCGGCCATCTCGATGACGGCCGCACCGGCGCCGGTGAGCTGGGAGCCGCAGTCGACGACGACGACCTCGTGCCGGCCTCGCAGGGCGCTGACGACCTGTCGGGCGGCGCGGTCGGTGACCTCTTCGCCGCGTTCGCCCTCCGCGGGGGCGAGAAGCAGCGAGAGGCCGGTCTCGTGGACGTACACGGCGTCCTGGAGGACACGCGGCGAGATGTCGGTGATGGCGGCGAGGTCGGCGACGGAGCGCCGGAACTGGACGTCGAGGTAGGAGGCGATGTCGCCGCTCTGGAGGTCCATGTCGACGAGGGCGACGGTACGGCCGGAGGCACGGGCCGCGAGGGCGAGGTGGACGGCGGTGACGGTGGTGCCGACACCGCCCTTGGCGCCGCTGACGGTGACGACGGTGCCGCCGGGACCGGTGACCTGCTCGGCTCCGGCCCCGAGGTGGCGGCGGACGCCGGCGGACCACTGGGCGGCGGCCTGGACGCGGCTGGCGAGCTCCTCGTATCCGAGGGGGAGGGTGACGAGGCCTCGGGCGCCGGAGTCCATGGCGGCGGAGAAGAGGACGGGGCTGGCGTCGGCGGTGATGAGGACGACGCCGACGGCGGGGAAGCGGAGGGCGACCTCGCGGACGAGTTCCAGCGCGGGGACGGGACCGATCCGCTCGTGGACGAGGACGACCTCGGGGAGTTCGTCGAGGGAGGCGGCGGCGAGGCGGGCGAGGGTGTCGAGGAGCTGGGTGGAGTCGGTGACCGGGGTGGCGGGTTCGGCGTCGGGGAGCTGGCCGATCAGGGTGGTGACCGACCGGGCCGCGTCGGGGTCCCCGACGGCCGGCAGGATCCTGGTGGTCATACCGGCCTCACTTGTCCTTGTCGAGCGTGTAGGTGCGGTCGCGCTGGTCGGCCGGGGCGCCGCCGGTGGTGGGGGCGACGAGGGCGAGGCGTACGTGCTCGGCGAAGGACTCGGCGTACGCCACGCGCTGGGTGTCGAGGGTGGAGAGGGCGAAGCTGATCGGGACGGCCTGGGAGGTGCGGCCGGCGCGGTCGGTGCTGTCGCTGATGGCGGTGAGCTTGCCGACCGAGAGCACGCGGGCACCGGCGACGATCATCCGTGACTGGGAGGGGGCGTCCTTCTTCTCGCCGGCGAAGGTGGCGTAGATGTTGACGGTGGCGCCGGCGTTGATCTTCCCGGCGACGCCGGTCGCCGCGTCGACCATGATCGCGATCTCCTGCTGGCCGGGCTGGAGTTCGGGCTGCTCGACGATCATGTCGGTCTGGAGGAGCGAGCCGGCCTTGAGCTTGGTGACGGCGATCCTGCCCTCGATCTGGCGGAGGTCGGTGACGGCGGTGTCGGAGAGCCAGCGCTCCGGCATGGAGATCTTCTCGAACTGGGCCGCCCGCAGCGGGGTGTAGGGGGCCACAGCGCTCTTGACCCGGTACGCGGTGGTCTCCGGGCCGACCTTGGAGTTCACGTCGCTGATGACGGCGAGGACACCGGCGAAGGCCCCGAGGGCGCACAGGACGGACAGCAGCAGCAGGATGACGCCGCGGCGCTGGCGGGAGTTCATGGCCGTACTACCTCGATCGGAGACGTGGGTCCGGGCGGACGGGGCTGGTGGACGGGGCCGGTGGGTGGGCGGTCGTACGGGGACGTCGCGCCGGTGCGGTTCATGGCAGGGCGCGGGGGGCGGGTGAGGCGGGCCGCGGGGTGCCGGGTCCGAGGGCGCCGGGGGCGAGGGCGCTGGGGGCGTGCGCACCGGACCTCAGGACCCGGGTCGCCTGTCCGCCGACGCCCGGGGTGCCGGGTCCGAGGGCGCCAGGGCCGTGTGAAGCGGTCCGCGGCGCGCCCGGGCCCAGGGCTCGAACGTCGTGCCCGCCGTCCCCCACCGCGCGGCCCCCCACCTCCCCCGCCCCGCGTCCCCCCGCCTCCGGCGCCGTACCCACCGTCAGGGGCGCCGCGCAGAAGCCGCAGCGGTCGCCGATGAGGTCCATCGCGCACCAGTGGCAGGTCTCGCGCCGTACGGAGGAGACGAGCTGGTAGAGGACGGACAGGTCGGGGAGGTACGCGGCGAACTCGACGAGCTTGCCGGTGCCCCACCAGCCCGGCGAGGTCTCGGGCAGCGGCGCCTCCTGGGTCGCGCCCTGGATCCGCCAGCGGGGCACGAGGGTGGTGGTGGGCCAGTCGGTCTGGAGCTGGCCGCGGGCGAGGAGGAGCTCGGTGGTGAACTCGGGTCCGGCGAGGGGCTTCTCGCCGGTGCCGACGCGCGTGATCTGCGGGGTCGGTCCGGCGAGTACGGCGAAGTGCGCGCCGGGCAGCCAGCTCTTGAGGTGGGAGCCGAGGCTGACGGGGACGCGGTCGAGCCGGGAGACGGAGCCGAGGACGGCGCCCGCGTAGATGTAGTGGGCGAGCAGCCGGGCGGCGGACGCGAGGACGCCGGGGCTGAAGTCGCAGCCCGCCAACTGTCGGAGCTGCCGCACGAGTACGGCCGCTCCGAGGGGCGGCAGGTCGGTGCGGACCAGCGCGATCCGGTCGCTTTCGAGCAGGGCGCGGACGGCGAGCAGCCGGCGCTCGACGGCGGCCGGGGCTGAGGTGGGACAGACGACGACCACGTGTCCGTACCGGGCGAGGAGCTGCTGCATATCGGCGAGGGACGCGTCGAGCGGCTGCGTCCCGGGGGCCGGGAGGACGGCCGCGTGCGGGGTTCCAGGGTCGGTCGGCGGCAGCACCAGGTCGGCGCTGGTGACCGCGATCGCTGTCGCCACGTCGGATACCCCGTCCCCTCCGGCCTCCGGGCTCACGGGGGCCGTGGATCACTTACCGCGTTCACGGCGTCACCGCAGGGTGCTGCCGTGCCTGCACCCTATCGGCGTCACCCGGGGTGGTGAACACACAATCCGCCAAGCCGCCCCCATTTCTTCGACCTCCCGCCCCGGGCGAACAGCCTCTGCCGCGTCAGGCCTTGACAATGTGATTGGTCTGGACCAACTTGTTCCGACAACGGAGGCCGACGTCCGCACCCGCCTCCCGACGTCCCGCACTCCCGTACGCGTACGACACCGCCACATCCCCAACTCCCCCACCGGAGGATGCACGTGGACCGCACCACCACCCGCCCGCTCGGACGCCGCTGGCTCGGCGGAGCCCTCGCGCTCGCCGTGGGCTCCGGGCTCGTCCTCGTCGGCGGCGCCGGCACCGCGCAGGCGGCCGACGTCAACGTCGCCAAGAACGCCGGGTTCGAGAGCGGCCTGACCAACTGGGCGTGTTCCGCCGGGAGCGGCGCCGCCGTCTCCTCCCCGGTCCGCACCGGCGCCGGCGCGCTCAGGGCCACCCCGGCCGGGCTCGACAACGCCAAGTGCGTGCAGACCGTGGCCGTGAAGCCCAACTCGACGTACACGCTGAGCGCCTGGGTCCAGGGCGGTTACGCCTACCTCGGCGTGAACGGCACGGGAACCGGCAGCGGCAGCGTCTCCACCTGGACGCCCGACAGCGCCGCCTGGAAGCAGCTGACCACCGGTTTCACCACCGGCGCGAGCACCACCTCGGTCGAGATCTACACCCACGGCTGGTACGGGACCTCCCCCTACCTCGTGGACGACGTCAGCGTCTTCGGTCCCGACGGGGGCGGCGGCCAGGACCCCGACCCGGTCGTCCCCGCCACCCCGGCCGGTCTCGCGGCGGGCACGGTCACCTCGAACTCCGTCGCCCTCAGCTGGGGCGCGGTCTCCGGCGCCACCGGCTACAAGGTGTACCGCAACGGCGCGAACCCGCAGGCCGTGACCGGTACGTCGACGACCGTCACCGGGCTCACCGCCGACACCGCGTACCAGTTCCAGGTCGCCGCGACGAACTCCGCCGGCGAGTCCGCGAAGTCCACCGCCGTGACGGCGCGGACCGCGAAGGTCACCGACCCGGGCCCCGGCCCCGCCGTACCCAGGCACGCGCTCACCGGCTACTGGCAGAACTTCAACAACGGCGCCACGGTCCAGAAGCTGCGGGACGTCCAGTCCCAGTACGACATCATCACCGTCTCGTTCGCCGACTCGACGGCCACGCCCGGCCAGATCGTCTTCAACCTCGACCCGGCAGTCGGCTACGCCTCCGTCGCCGACTTCAAGGCCGACATCGCCGCCAAGAAGGCGGCCGGCAAGTCCGTCATCATCTCGGTCGGCGGCGAGAAGGGGAACGTCACGATCAACAGTGACGCCTCCGCGACCGCCTTCGCGAACAGCGCGTACACCCTGATGCAGGAGTACGGCTTCAACGGGATCGACATCGACCTCGAACACGGCATCAACTCCACCTACCTGACCAAGGCACTGCGCCAGCTCTCCGCCAAGGCGGGCCCCACCATGGTCCTGACGATGGCCCCGCAGACCATCGACATGCAGAACACGGGAACGGAGTACTTCAAGACCGCGCTCGCCGTGAAGGACATCCTCACGGTGGTCAACATGCAGTACTACAACAGCGGTTCGATGCTGGGCTGCGACGGCAAGGTGTACAGCCAGGGCACGGTGGACTTCCTCACCGCGCTGGCCTGCATCCAGCTCCAGGGCGGTCTCGCCCCGTCCCAGGTCGGCCTGGGCGTCCCCGCCTCCACGCGGGGCGCGGGCAGCGGTTACGTCGACCCGCAGATCGTGAAGAACGCGCTGGACTGCCTGACCTGGGGCACCGGCTGCGGCACCTTCAAGCCCGCCCAGACCTGGCCGTCGCTGCGCGGCGCCATGACCTGGTCGACCAACTGGGACGCGACGGCCGGCAACGCCTGGTCGAACGCGGTGGGCCCGCACGTCCACAACCTGCCGTAACGACACGGCGGTACAGCGGTAAGGAAACGGTGGCGCCGGCGGTCTCCCCCGCCGGCGCCACCCGCGTGTCCGCTAGGGCATGCAGTGGCCCAGCACGAGGTCGAGCTGGGCGACCCACTCCTTCACCAGGGTGGCGCGGCCGTTGACCTCGCACTCGTACGCCGAGCCGTCGTACAGCGTGACGACGACCCGGAGCTGACGGCCCCTGCGGACGGCCCCGTACTCGACGGACCCGATCTCCGCCCAGGCGAACTCGGCCTCCTCGTCGAAGACCTCGAATCGGATCCCATCGGCGTCGGCCACCACCCCGCAGTCTCCGTCGGCGGCGACGAGCGCCGGAGCGGGCGGGGGCGGCGACGCGGGCATGGTGGGCAGCGCGGTCAGCGGGGGCGCGTCCCGTACGGGTGCCGGCACCGCGTCCCGTACGGCTGCCGGGTCTGCGGCCCTTACGGAAACCGGTGTCGCATCCCGTACGGATACCGGTTCGGCGGCCCTTACGGAAACCGGTGTCACATCCCGTACGGGCCCCGGCACCCCCTCCCGTACGGATACCGGTTCGGCGTCCCGTACGACGACCGTGGGCGTCCTCTCCCGCAGCGGTGCGTCCGTCAGGGTGTCCAGGATCGCGCCGGGCGCCGGGCGCTTCCCCGGGGCCTTCGCGAGACACGCTCCCACCAGGTGGCGCAGCCCGGCCGGGACCGCCGTCAGGTCCGGGGCCTCGTGGACCGCCCGGTACATGAGGCCCATCGGCGTACCGTCGCCGAAGGGCCGTCCGCCCGCCGCGGCGACGAGCACGGCGCCCAGGGCGAAGACGTCGGCGGCGCCCGTCACCTCCTCGCCGAGGGCCTGTTCGGGGGCGAGGTAGCCGGGGGTGCCGAAGGCGGAGCCGGTGGCGGTGAGGCGGGTCGACTCCACCGCGCGGGCGATGCCGAAGTCGAGGACGCGGGGCCCGTCGGGGGCCATGACGATGTTGCCGGGCTTGAGGTCGCGGTGGACGAGCCCGCAGGCGTGGATGGCCTCCAAGGCCTCGGCGAGCGCGGCCGCGAGCGAGCGCAGCCGCGCCTCGTCCATGGGGCCTTCTGCGGTGACGAGGGCCGAGAGGGTGGGGCCCGGGATGTAGGCGGTGGCGAGCCAGGGCGCCTCGGCGTCGGGGTCGGCGTCGACGACCTGCGCGGTGTGGAAACCGCCGACCTGCCGGGCGGCGGCGACCTCGGCGCGGAAGCGGGCGCGGAAGGAGGGATCGGCGGCGAGTTCCGGCCGGGCCACCTTGACGGCGACGGCACGCCCGCCGCGCGATCGGGCCAGATAGACGGTACCCATCCCGCCTTCGCCTAGTTTGTGCTCGATGACGTATCTGCCGATGTGAGTCCCCACGCGGGACAGTATGGCCGAACTCGGTATCTTGACCGGTCCATGACATGGCCTCACCATGTGGCCGGAGACCCGCACCAGTTTGTCGCACACCCCCACACTCCCCACCCAGGAGACAGCATGCGACGTCCCACCCGCGGAAGAAGGTCCGCCACCCTCGCGGCCCTCGTGGCGCTCACCCTCGCGGCGCCCCTGTCCGCCCTCTCCTCACCCGCCGGGGCAGACCCGGCGCCGACCGCCGCCCGCATCGCCGCCGGCGTCGAGGAGGTGATCCGGCAGTACGAGGTCACCGGACCCTCCACCCCGGCCGCCCGCACCGCGCTCCTCGCCACCGGCGTCTCGATCGACGAGGTCGACGCCCGGTCGGTCGTCGTCAGCGCCAACACCGAGCAGCTCAGGAACCTCAAGGCGCTCGGCTACAGGCCGGTGGCGCTGCCCGGCCCGCCGAACCGCGCGACCGAGGACGGCCACGACCACGGCGTCGGCGCGCTCGACTTCCCGTCCGCCGACTCGAGGTACCACAACTACGCGGAGATGAACGCGGAGATCGACCAGCGTCTCGCCGCCTACCCGTCCATCATGCGCAAGCAGGTGATCGGGAAGACGTACCAGGGCCGGGACATCGTCGCCGTCAAGATCAGCGACAACGTCGCCACCGACGAGAACGAGCCCGAGGTCCTGTTCACCCACCACCAGCACGCCCGCGAGCACCTCACCGTCGAGATGGCGCTCTACCTGCTGCGCGAACTCGGCGCGGGCTACGGCAGCGACTCCCGGGTCACCAACGCCGTCAACGGCCGCGAGATCTGGATCGTCCCGGACCTCAACCCGGACGGCGGGGAGTACGACATCGCCAGCGGGTCCTACCGCAGCTGGCGCAAGAACCGGCAGCCCAACTCCGGCTCGTCGTACATCGGCACCGACATGAACCGGAACTGGAACTACAAGTGGGGCTGCTGCGGCGGCTCCTCCGGCTCCAAGAGCTCCGAGACGTACCGCGGCACGGCCCCCGAATCCGCCCCCGAGGTGAAGGTCATCGCCGACTTCGTCCGCTCCCGGGTGGTCGGCGGCAAGCAGCAGATCACCGCGGCCATCGACTTCCACACCTACAGCGAACTGGTGCTCTGGCCCTTCGGCTGGACCAGCGCCGACACCGCGCCCGGCATGACACAGGACGACCGGAACGCCTTCGCGGCCGTCGGCGGCAAGATGGCCGCGAGCAACGGCTACACGCCCGAGCAGTCCAGCGACCTCTACATCACGGACGGCTCGATCGACGACTACCTGTGGGGCGTGCACAGGATCTTCGGCTACACCTTCGAGATGTACCCCGCGTCGTCCGGCGGCGGCGGCTTCTACCCGCCCGACGAGGTCATCGAACGCGAGACCAGCCGCAACCGCGACGCCGTCCTCCAACTCCTGGAGAACGCGGACTGCATGTACCGCTCGATCGGCAAGCAGGCGCAGTACTGCAGCTGACCCTCGCACGGAGCAAGGCGGCGCCCCGGCCGAACCGGCCGGGGCGCCCTGCCGTGCCGGGCTCAGCCCAGGACGGCGAGCGCGTCGATCTCGATCAGCAGTCCGGCGGGGAGGCCGACGTAGACGGTCGTGCGGGCGGAGGCGGGGGCCTCGAGGCCCTGCTCCTCGAAGTACTGGTTGTAGATCGCGTTCATCTCGGCGAAGTGGTCCACGTCCGTGAGGTAGACGCGCATCATCATCACGTCGTCCCAGCTCGCGCCGCCCTCCTCCAGGATCGCCTTGACGTTGGCGAAGGTCTGGAGGGTCTGCTCGCGCAGGGTCGGGCCCGCGACCGTCGGCGCCCGGCCCTCGACGGCGGGCAGGAAACCGACCTGGCCGGCGACCTGGAGGATGTTGCCCTTCCTCACGCCGTGCGAGAACTTCGCGGGCGGGGCGGTGTGGGTGGCGGGGGTGAGGGCGATCTTCTCGACCGGACTCCCGGCCGTCGTCCCGGCCGTCGTCCCGGTGGTCTTCTCGATGCTCATGCGGTGTCCTTCGTCGGGGCGTCGCCGGAGTACTCGCGGCTGATGGCGTCCGCGGTGCCGCGCACCTGCGGAAGGAGGGTGAGGAGTTCCTCGGCGGTGACGACCACGTTCGGCGCCGAGACCGACATCGCGGCGACCACGCGCCCGTCGGCGCCGCGGATGGGAGCGCCCACACAGTTGATGGACTCCTCGTGGCCGCCGAGGTCGGTGGCCCACCCCTGTTCGCGTACGGTCGCCAGCTCCTTGAGGAAGGCGGCGGCGTTCGGGGTCGAACGGGGGGTGTACGGGGGGTAGTCGAGCTTCGCGGCGACGGTGCGGCGCTCCGGCTCGGGCAGGTCGGCGAGGAGCAGCTTGGCGACGGCGGCGACGGTGATCGCGACGGGCTTGCCGATGCGGGAGTACATGCGGACCGGGTAGCGGCTCTCGACCTTGTCGATGTAGAGGACCTCGCCCTCCTCGTACACGGCGAGGTGCACGGTGTGCCCGATGCGTTCGTTGAGGGCCACGAGGTAGGGGTGGGCGATCTCCCGGACGTCGAGGTTCTCGACGGCTTCCTGCGCGAGGGCGAAGAGCCGGGCCCCGAGGCGGTAGCGCTGGTCCTGCTGCCGGTGGACGAGGCCGTGCTCGTGGAGGGTGCGCAGCAGGCGCAGGGCCGTGGACTTGTGGACGCCGAGCCGCTCGGCGACCTGCCCGAGGTCGGCGGGGCCCTGGGCGAGCAGCGGAAGAATGCTGAGCGCCCGGTCGACGGTCTGGCTCATGGCGTACGTACCTCCTGGTCGGGGCCCCGGCGCACCGTCCAGCCGGGGCCGAGGTGAAGTGTCCCCCAGGCGGCCTCGTCGAGCGCGGCCAGCCGGTCGGCGTGGTCGATCCAGGAGGGGCGCCGCGCGCCGGCTGCGGGAGGGGTGCTGGCCGGGTGACGGGCGGGCGGGACGGCGAGGTCGCCGGGGACGGTGAGCGCGGCGGCGGCCATGAGGTGCCCGTGCCGGAGCCGGGCCCGTGCGTCGAGCCCCCGGAGGACACCGGAGAGGAACCCGGCGGCGAAGGCGTCCCCGGCACCGACGGGGGCGACGACGTCGACGCGGGGGGCGGGGACGCGGGTGACGGTGTCGTGAGCCGGCCGGAACTCGGCCCCGCCGGGACCCGGACCGCGTTCGAACACGACCGCCCCCTCCCCGCCCCGCTTCACCACGAGCCCCGCCGGTTCGGGCAACACCGCCCGGATCGCGGCCGGATCGGCGACCCCCCACAGCGCCTCCGCCTCGTCCGCGCCGACGAACACGAGGTCCGCCCGGCGGGCCAGTTCGAGCAGCACCTCGGCGGCGGGGTCCCGGTGCCACAGGCCGGGCCGGTGGTTGACGTCGAAGGAGACGAGCGGCCGGCCGGGCCGGGGCGCGGTGAGCTCCCGCATCAGGGCGAGGCAGTCGGCGGAGAGCGCGGCCGTGATGCCGGTGAGGTGGAGGATCCGCGCGCCGGCGACGGAGGAGTACGGGACGGTGGCCGGCGACATGGCCGACGCGGCCGAACCCGCCCGGTAGTAGGCGACCTCGTGCCCGTCGGCGGCCCGGTCGGTGGCGGTGCGGAAGTAGACGCCGGTGGGCCGGTGCGGGTCGCGGCGGACGGCGCTGACGTCGACGCCGTACCCGCCGATCGTCTCCACCAGGTGGTCGCCGAACCCGTCCCGGCCGACCCGGCCGACCCATCGCACCCGGTGCCCGACGGCGGCGAGGGCGCAGGCGACGTTGGACTCGGCGCCGCCGATGGCGCGGGTGAAGGCGGTGACGTCGGCGAGGCGTCCCGGGCGGTCGGGAAGGAAGGTGACCATGGACTCACCGAGGCAGACGAGGTCCGGGGGCGTGGTCCCGTCCGGGGGCGCGTGTCCGCTCACTCTCGGGCTCCCTGTGACTCCTACGGGTCCATTGACCCGGCCTCGGCCCGGATGTTAGACAGCGACGAGCAAGATGTGCAATGAGTGTTGCATGGAATGCAACACTTCCGACGAGGAGGCCACATGCCCGACCTGGCGAACGAGCGCGTCGACCACCGCTTCAAGGCCCTGCCCCCGGACGCCGAGGGCCTGACCGTCGGCGAGCTCTCCGCCCAGCGGCGCAACCTCTTCACCGGCGGCTTCACCACCCCCGTGCTCGCCCTCTCCGCCGAGTCCGTCGAGCACAACCTGCGGCTCCTGGAGACCTACGCCGAGCGCCACGGCCTCGCCTTCGCCCCGCACGGCAAGACCTCCATGGCCCCCCAGCTCTTCGACCGGCAGCTGGCGCACGGCGCCTGGGGCATCACCGCCGCCGTGCCCCACCAGGCGCGCGTCTACCGGGCGCACGGGATCGCCCGGATCTTCCTCGCCAACGAGGTCGTCGACGCCGCCGCGCTGCGCTGGCTCGCCGCCGAGCTCGACGCCGACCCGGACTTCCGCCTCGTCTGCTACGTGGACTCGGTCCGTGGCGTGGAGCTGATGGACGAGGCCCTGCGCGCTGCGGGTGCCGGCCGCGCCGTGGACGTCGTCGTCGAGCTGGGCGCCGGCGAGGGGGCCCGTACCGGGGTCCGTACGGAGGCCGAGTGCGCCGCCGTCGCGGACGCGGTCGCCGCCGTCACGACCCTGCGGCTCGTCGGCGTCGCCGGATACGAGGGCGAGGTGCCGGCGCCGGACCCGGAGCGGGTGCGTGCCTGGCTGCTCCGGCTGACCGCGCTCGCCGCCGCCTTCGACAAGGAGGGCCGCTTCGACGCCGGCATCGGGGAGATCGTCGTCAGCGCGGGCGGCAGCGCCTGGTTCGACACGGTCGCGGAGGTCTTCGCGGAGCTGCCCGACCTCTCGCTCCCGGTCCTCAAGCTGCTGCGCTCCGGGGCGTACGTCTCGCACGACGACGGCCAGTACCGCGACCTCACCCCCTTCAACCGGGTTCCCGGGGAGGGCGCGCTCCAGCCCGCGTTCCGGCTGTGGTCGCAGGTCGTCTCCCGCCCCACCGACGAGCAGGCCTTCACCAACGCGGGCAAGCGGGACGCCGCCCACGACCTGCACCTCCCCGAGGCGCAGGTGGTCCGCGACGCCCGTACGGGCGAGATCCGCGCCGCCGAGGGCATCACCGTCACCCGCCTCTCCGACCAGCACGCCTGGCTCGCCACCGGGCCGGGGGCGGACCTGGAGGTCGGCGACTGGGTCGGCATGGGGCTGTCCCATCCGTGCACGTCCTTCGACAAGTGGCAGCTGATCCCGCTGGTCGAGGCGGACGGCACGGTGGTCGACCACGTCCGCACCTTCTTCTAGGGGAACGGGTCATGGATCTCGTCTTCCGTGACGCGGAGGTCGTCGACGGCGGCGGCGGCCCCTCCTACCGTGCCGACGTGGCGATCGACGGCGGCCGGATCGCCGCGATCGTCAAGGAGGGCGCGGCGGCCGGCTGTCAGCGGCCCACGGCCCGGCGGGTGGTGGACGCGGAGGGTCTCGCCCTCTCCCCCGGTTTCATCGACATGCACGCCCACAGCGACCTCGCGCTGCTCCGCGACCCGGACCACAGCGCGAAGGCCGCGCAGGGCGTGACCCTCGAAGTCCTGGGCCAGGACGGCCTCTCGTACGCGCCGGTCGACGACCGGACGCTCGCGGAGGTGCGCGGGGCGATCACCGGGTGGAACGGGTACGGCGACGACATCGACTTCGACTGGCGGACGGTCGGCGGATACCTGGACCGCCTCGACCGCGCCCACGACGGCCGGGGCATCGCCGTCAACGCCGCCTACCTCGTCCCCCAGGGCACGGTCCGGATGCACGCGGTCGGCTGGGAGGACCGCCCCGCCACCGAGGCCGAGCTGAACCGGATGCGGCGGCTCGTCGCGGAGGGCCTGGAGCAGGGCGCGGTCGGCATGTCCTCCGGCCTGACGTACACCCCCGGGATGTACGCGCCGGACGCCGAGCTCACCGAGCTGTGCCGCGTGGTGGCGGAGTACGACGGCTACTACTGCCCGCACCACCGTTCGTACGGGGCGGGGGCGCTGCGCGCGTACGAGGAGATGATCACCCTCAGCCGGGAGGCGGGCTGCGCGCTGCACCTGGCGCACGCGACCATGAACTTCGGCGTGAACAGGGGCCGGGCCCCCGAGCTGCTCGCCCTCCTCGACGAGGCCCTCGACGCGGGCGCGGACATCAGCCTCGACACGTACCCGTACACGCCCGGCTGTACGAGCCTGGTCGCCCTGCTGCCGAGCTGGGCGGGCGAGGGCGGCCCGGAGGCGGTGCGCGCGCGGCTCCGGGACGACGGGACGGCCGAGCGCATCCGGCACCACCTCGAAGTCCTCGGTTCGGACGGCTGCCACGGGGTGCCGGTGGAGTGGGACACGGTCGAGGTGTCGGGGGTGTCGGACCCGGCGCTCGCGGAGTTCACGGGCCGCCGCCTGGACGGCTGGCCGACGGCCCGGCGGCTGCTGGTCGAGGACCGGCTCGGCACGACGGTCCTCCAGCACGTGGGCCACGAGGAGAACGTGCGGGCGATCATGCGGCACCCGGCGCACACGGGCGGGTCGGACGGCATCCTCCAGGGCCTGAAGCCGCACCCGCGCGCGTACGGGACGTTTCCGCGGTATCTGGGCCGGTACGTGCGCGAGCTGGGCGTCCTGTCCCTGGAGGAGTGCGTCGCCCACCTCACCTCCCGCCCGGCGGCCCGCCTGCGGCTCCCGGACCGGGGCCTGGTCCGGGAGGGGTACGTGGCGGACCTGGTCCTCTTCGATCCGGCGACGGTGGCGCCCGGCGCGACGTACGCCGCCCCGCGCACCCTTCCGGTGGGCGTCCCGCACGTCCTGATCGACGGCAGGTTCGTCATCGAGGACGGCCGCCGAACGGACATCCTCGCGGGCCGCTCGATCCGCCGGACGCCCTGACGGGCCCACGCGCCCGCATCGGAGCGGGCGCCTCCGGCCCTACCGCCCGGCGGCCACCGGGGCGGCGTCCTCCGCGGCGCCGCCCGCGGCGGTCGGCCGCGGATCCCGCCGCACCCGCACGAGCCCCGCCACCAGCACGGCCCCGGCCACCACGAACCCGAACCAGGGCGTGCGTCCGGACGGCGCCGTCTCGTACACCAGCGCCGCCGAGACGACGGCGAGCACCTGGCCCGCCCGGCTGCGCCAGGCGACCGCCGCGACGACCGTCGTCCCCCACAGCACGTACCAGGGCTGCACCATCGGGGACAGGGCGACGAGCGCCACCAGCGAGAGCCCGAGGCCGAGGACCGGATCGAGCGCCCCCCGCCACGCCCGCCACGCGAGCACGAGGATCACGGCGACGGCGACGGCGAGGCCCGCCGTCTGCACGGCGCTCTTCACGGGGTCGGGGTCGTCCCCGACGAGCAGCCCGAGCCCGAGCCCGAGATCGCTGGTCACCGACAGCGCGGTGTGGATCGACCCGGCGACGCTCTGGGTCCGCAGCCACCCGAACCCGGTCCCGGCGAGCACCGTCGCCCCCGCGGCCACCGCGCCCGCGACGGCCCCCGGCAGGACGAGGCCCTTGAGCAGCCCCCGTACGCCACCGTCCCTGCGGGCGACCAGCACGCCGATGAACAGCAGCGCGACGGCCGCCGGCGACTTGATCATCACCGCGAGGCCGACGAGGACGGAGCCGAGCACCCATCGCCCGCGCGTGGCCAGCAGTACGCCGCCGAGCAGGAGCCCGATCATCAGGCCGTCGTTGTGCATGCCGCCGACGACATGGATGAGGAGCAGCGGGTTGAGGGCGGCCAGCCAGAGGGCGCCTTCGCGGCCGCCGGGCCCGCCGCCGAGCCCGCGTACGGCCCAGACGATCAGGGCGAGCGCGGCCAGGGCGATCAGCCGCATGCCGAGGACGGCGGGGACGACCGCGCCGCCGGTCAGTTTCACCACGGCCGCGGCGAGGAGCAGGAAGACGGGGCCGTACGGGGCGGGGGTGTCCGTCCAGTTCCCGCCGACGCTCGCCGCCGCGTCCGCCCCGAGCTCGTCGGGTCCGAGGACGGAGGGCCCGCCGCCGTACACGTCGTGTCCTTCGAGGACCATGGCGCCCTGGGCGATGTAGCTGTAGACGTCGGCGCTGTACAGGGGCGGGGCCAGGAGCAGCGGCGCCGTCCAGCAGGCGAGGGTGGCGAGCACGCCGTCCCGTGCGCCACGGGCGAGGAGGACGCCGTACCGCCACCAGGCGGCGACGAGCAGGGTCAGGCCGAGGTACGCGAGGAGGGCGCCGGCCAGGGCGAGCCCGGAGCCGCGCGGCTCCCACAGCCCCCAGCCGCCGCGTACGGGCAGCGTCCCGGCGGCCCAACCGCCCACGGCGACGCCGACGGACCCGCCCACACCCAGCCACCGGCATCCGGAGGCGCTAACGACCCACATGACGGGCCAACCTATCCCGACGGCCCGAGGACCCCTACTCCGCCCGCGGGCGGAGCCCCAGGCCGACAAGCCCACCCGGGTGGAGCAGCGCTCGGACCCGGGTCCGCCGGCGGTCGGGGGCGGCGGGTCCCCTGGCCCCCTGGGGGTTCCGCGACCGGCGGGGAGGGCGGCGGGCCCCTGGCCCCCTCCGCCATCCGGGACCGGCCGGCGCCCCGCCCCTCCGTCATCCGCACACCCGCCCGGTGACCGCCCCCGTGTCCGACGTGTCCCAAAACACGAGGCGGCCCGGCCGACCCGGCCGTAAGCTCTCGTCATGCAGGTGATCCAGTCCACGAAGCTCGCCAACGTCTGTTACGAAATCCGGGGTCCGGTGCTCGAAGAGGCGATGCGGCTTGAGGCCGCGGGTCATCGCATCCTCAAGCTGAACACGGGGAACCCGGCCGCCTTCGGCTTCGAGTGCCCGCCCGCCATCCTCGAAGACGTGCTGCGCAACCTCTCCGACGCGCACGGCTACGGCGACGCGAAGGGGCTGCTCTCGGCCCGGCGCGCGGTGATGAGCCACTACGAGACCAAGGGCATTCCGCTCTCCGTCGAGGACATCTACCTCGGCAACGGCGTCTCGGAACTGATCCAGATGTCGATGCAGGCCCTGCTCGACGACGGCGACGAGGTCCTCGTACCGGCCCCCGACTATCCGCTGTGGACCGCGTCGGTCTCGCTGGCGGGCGGAACGGCCGTGCACTACCGCTGCGACGAGCAGGCGGACTGGATGCCGGACCTCGCCGACATCGAGCGGAAGATCACCGACCGCACCAAGGCGATCGTGATCATCAACCCGAACAATCCGACGGGCGCGGTCTACGACGACGAGATGCTCCGCTCCCTGACGGAGATCGCCCGTCGGCACGACCTGGTCGTCTGCTCGGACGAGATCTACGACAAGATCCTCTACGACGGCACCACGCACACCCCGACCGCGGCCATCGCCCCGGACCTCCTCTGCCTCACCTTCAACGGGATGAGCAAGAACTACCGGGTGGCCGGTTTCCGCTCGGGCTGGCTCGCGGTCTGCGGTCCGAAGCACCACGCGTCCTCGTACATCGAGGGCCTCACGATCCTCGCCAACATGCGCCTCTGCGCGAACATGCCGGCGCAGCACGCGGTGGCGGCCGCGCTCCAGGGCCGGCAGTCGATCGAGGACCTGGTGCTGCCGGGCGGGCGGCTCCTGGAGCAGCGGGACGCGGCGTACGAGCTGCTCACGCAGATCCCGGGGGTGACGTGCGTGAAGCCGAAGGGGGCGTTGTACCTCTTCCCGCGCCTCGACCCCACCGTCTACAAGATCAAGGACGACCGGCAGATGGTCCTCGACCTGCTGCGGGCCGAGAAGATCATGGTCGTGCACGGGACGGGCTTCAACTGGCACGAGCCGGACCACTTCCGGATCGTCACGCTTCCGGCGGCGGCGGACCTGGCGGACGCGGTCACGCGGATCGGCCGCTTCCTGGACGGTTACAGCCAGCCCTGATCTCCCCGGATCGGACCCTAATCAACTTTAGACAGGATCTAAGCTAGGATGGCTCCAGAGCTTGAGGAGGCCATCCCATGTACGAACCGATCCGCACCAAGTCGGTCCACCGGATGGCCGACGACGCCCCCGACGCGTACCCGCACCGCTCCCGCGAGGAGGAGCTGGACATCCAGCTCGCCGGACACCTCTCCGCCCTGCTCGCCGTCACCGACGAGCTCGGCGACACGGAGGCCGGCGAGCGGATCGCCCGGCAGGTGGCGCGGCTGCGCGGGGCACCGCCCGCGCGGCACGCGGGCCTGAGCGGCTCCCCCGCCCAGGACCTGCACCGCAGGGCCCACGCCCTCGCGGGCCGCGCCCTGGTCGTCGCCGCCTCCCGGGCCGACACGACCGCCGCGATCCTCGCCGCCGAGCGCATGGACGCGCACACCGAGGCGCTGGCCGGGGAACCCACCCTGGCCGCGGCCGGCACCCCCTGACGGCCCCGGTCCGCGCGCCATGAACCGCGCGGACCGGGCGCCACCCACAGCGGCACTCGGGAAGACCGGACGGCGCCACCCAGGGCGGCACTCGGGACGGCCCGAAGGCACCACCCACAGCGCACCTCGCGACGACCGGAAGCTCGGCGGCACTCGCGACGACCCGAAGGCACCACCCGGAGGCGGCATCGGAACCCGCCGCGGTAGGGCCCGCTCCGGTTCGGTACCGGGATCGGTACTTCACCCCTCGTCCACCCGACTCCCCCTGGAATGTGGGTTTCCGCGAGCACGCTGCCCGCGTGAGACGCATCCTGGGAATCGTCCTGGCCGTCCTGCTCCTCGGCGGCGTGGCCGCCGTCCTCGTGACGGGCGGCGACAAGGGAACGGGCACGGCGACGAAGACCGTGCGAGGAGTCATCGGGTCGGAGAAGGCCGAGTTCTTCGCCGACCCGCACGTGGTGAAGGCCCTGGCCGCGAAGGGCTTCACCGTGGAATCCGAGACCTCCGGGTCCTGGGACATGGAGGAACTTCCTCTCGACGGCTACGACTTCGCCTTCCCGTCCTCCAAGGGCCCCGCCGACGAGCTCCGCGCGAAGGCCCGTGCGCAGGCCGAGAACACGGCGAGCGCCCCGCTGCGGCCGTTCTACTCGCCGCTCGTCGTCGTCGCCCGCAGCTCCGCCGCCCGGGTCCTCGCCGGGAACGGCCTGGCGACCCTCGGCCCGCGCGGCACCAGCGGCACCCTGAAGATGGACGCCTATCTCGCGGCGGCCCGCGCCGACCGGACCTGGCAGCAGCTCAAGGGCTCCGCGGGCCACGCCGAACTGAGCGGCACCCTCTTCATCACCTCCACCGACCCGGTCGCCTCGAACTCCGGCGCCCTCTACCTCGCCGCCGCCGGCTACGTCGCCGACGGCGGCCGGGTCGCGGGCGACAAGGCCGCCGTCACCCGCACGGCCCCGCTGCTCCGCAAGCTCGTCCAGGTGCAGGGCGCCCAGCAGTCCGGCTCCGACGCCCCCTTCCGCGACTTCGTCAGCGGCGTCGGCAATCCGCTGGTCCTCGTGTACGAGTCCCAGGTCGCCGCGCAGCTCCTGGCAGGCCGGCCGATGGGGGACCTCGTCGTCCTCTACCCGGACACCACGGTCAACAGCGACCACACCCTCGTACCGATCACCGCGAACGGCCGGGCGCTCGGCGAACTCCTCTCCACCGACCCCGAACTGCGCAGGCTCGTGGTACGCCACGGCTTCCGGCCGCAGGGCGCGGCGAGCGAGTTCACCGCCGCGACCGACCCGCACACCGAGTACCTCAACCAGACGCTGACCGGAGTCCGCCAGGCGCCCGTGCCCACCGGCAAGGTGCTGCACGACATGGCCCTGCGGGCCCGTGACCAGGGGGATGCCGCATGACCACGCCCGAGGATCCGAGAAGGACGATGGCCCTGACACCGCCCGAGCACGACACCCCGCTCGTCCTCACCCCGCCCGAGCCCGTGCCCCCGGTGCGTGCCGCGCAGGCCTCGGGGCTCGTGCCGATGGACGAGGCGACCCGTACGGAGATGTCGCGCCGGGCGGCCGAGTACGTCGGCTCGATCGAGGGACTCGACCCGCGCTCCCCCGAGTTCGCCGGCCGCGTCGGGGAGATCGCCGCGCTCGGCGCGGGCGAGATGCGCTCCGCGGCGCAGCAGTCGAACCGCATGCTCGACCGCACGGTCCGCTCGCTCGGCTCCGGCGCCACCGGCGGCGGTGCCCCGTCCCGGGTCGGCACCTCCCTCGTCGAACTCCGGCGCACCGTGGAGGATCTGGACCCCCGGGACACCCCCGGCAAGGGTCTGAGGGGTCTCCTCGCGAAGCTTCCCGGCGGCAACAGGCTGCGCGACCACGTCGCCAGGTACGCCTCGTCGCAGACCACGCTGAACCGGATCGTCGGAGCCCTGCGCAGCGGCCAGGACGAACTGCGGCGCGACAACGCCGCGCTGCTGACCGAGCGGACCAGGCTGTGGGAGACCATGGGCAGGCTCCAGGAGTACGCGGTGCTCACCGACGCCCTCGACGCGGTCGTGGAGCGGCGCATCGCCCTCGCGCCCGACCCGGGGCAGGCGGACGCGCTCCGCGCCGACCTCCTCTTCCCGGTCCGGCAGAAGCACCAGGACCTGTTGACCCAGCTCGCCGTCTGCGCGCAGGGGTACCTGGCGATGGACGTGGTCCGCCGGAACAACGACGAACTGATCAAGGGCGTGGAGCGGGCGGCGACGACGACCGTGTCGGCGCTGCGGATCGCGGTGATGCTCGCCTCCGCACTCGAACACCAGCGGAAGGTCACCGAGCAGGTGGACGTGCTGCGCTCCACGACCGAGGACCTGATCCGCGGCAACGCCGACATGCTGGCCGAGCAGGCGGGTGAGATCCAGGTGATGGCGGCGAACCCGGCGGTCGGCGCGGAGACCCTCCGTACCGCGTTCCAGCAGATCTACCGGACGCTCGACGCCATCGACACGTACAAGGCGCGGGCGACGGAGTCGATGGCGGCGACGGTCGAGTCGCTGACGGCCGAACTCCAGGGGGCGAGCACCCACTTGGAGCGCAGCCGCCGCACCGGAGCCCTGGAGGGTGGCGGCCCCGCATGACGACCACCACCCGCACCACCACCCGCACCCGCGCCCGCGCCCGCCGCCTGAGGCGTACGTTCGCCGGACTCGCCCTCGCCCTCCTCGTCACCGCCACCGGCAGCTCCTGCGACGGCACCGATCGCGCCGCCGACCCGGTCGAGCGGAACGGCACGGAGTTCGCCCCCGGCACGCTCCGGGTCCTCGCCTCCTCCGAGCTCACCGACATGGAGCCCGTCCTCGAAACGGCCCGGCGGGCGACCGGCGTCCAGGTCCGTCCCACGTACGTCGGCACCCTCGACGCCGTCGAGCAGATCGCCTCCGGGCAGGCCGACAAGGACTACGACGCGGTCTGGCTCTCCTCCAACGACTACCTGCGGCTCCGCCCCGACACCGCGAAGAGGATCACCGGCGAGACGCCGATCATGGTCTCGCCGGTCGCCCTCGGGGTGCGGCCCGCCGCCGTCACCCGTCTCGGCTGGGACCCGGCGAAGGTCACGTGGTCGCAGCTCCACCGGGCCGTCGCCGACGGAGAGCTCAGCTACGGCATGACGGACCCCATGCGCTCCAACTCCGGTTTCTCCGCCCTCGTCTCGGTGGCGTCGGGGCTCTCCGGCGCCCAGGCCGCGCTCACCGAGGAGGATGTGCGCCGGTCCACCCCGAAGCTCAAGGAGTTCTTCACCGGGCAGAAGCTCACCTCGGGCTCCTCCGGCTGGCTGGCCACCGCCTACGGGCGCCGGGACGACGTCGACGCGCTCGTCAACTACGAGTCGGTGCTGCTCTCCTCGTTCCCGTCCGGCGACCTGACCGTGATCCGGCCGACCGACGGGGTCGTCACCGCCGACTATCCCCTCACCCTGCTGACCTCGGCCCGTCCGGAGGCGAAGGCGGCGGCCGGGCGGCTCACCCGCTATCTGCGCACCCCGGAGGTCCAGCAGCGCATCACCGGGACGACCCTGCGCCGCCCGGTGGTCCCCGGCGTCCGCCCGGCGTCCGCGCTCGCC
This sequence comes from Streptomyces sp. NPDC058671, assembly GCF_042716475.1. Classification (NCBI taxonomy): domain Bacteria; kingdom Bacillati; phylum Actinomycetota; class Actinomycetes; order Kitasatosporales; family Streptomycetaceae; genus Streptomyces; species Streptomyces sp. NPDC058671. Next base: position 171,037 of record NZ_JBHXSA010000010.1, read on the forward strand.
CGCGACCAGCGGCGGGAGCTGCCGTTCCCGGGCAGCCGGGCCGTGGCGGACGGTCTCCTCGACGCGTACGACAACACCCTGCGCAGGCCGTCACGCACGGTCTACGTCCTCGACACCTCCGGCTCCATGGCGGGCGAGCGGCTCGACCGGCTCAAGTCCGCCCTCGCCGAGCTGACCGGCGACTTCCGGGACCGGGAGGAGGTCACCCTGATGCCCTTCGGCTCGGCGGTGAAGCGCGGTGAGGTCCGTACGCACACGGTCGACCCGGCCTCGCCCGCAGCGGCGCTCGACGCGATCAGGTCCGACGCGCGGGGGCTCTCGGCCTCCGGCGGCACGGCGATCTACTCCAGCGTCCAGGAGGCGTACCGCTTCCTCGGCGAGGCGCCCGGTGACACGTTCACCTCGATCGTGCTCATGACGGACGGGGAGAACACCGACGGCGACCCGGCCACCGCCTTCGACGCCTTCTACCGCTCGCTGTCCGCCGAGCGGAAGGGCACACCGGTCTTCCCGATCCTCTTCGGCGACTCCGACCGGGCCGAGCTCGACCACATCGCGAGCCTGACCGGCGGCAAGCTCTTCGACGCCACCAGGGGTTCGCTGGACGGCGCCTTCGAGGAGATCCGTGGCTACCAGTGACCGGCTGCTGAGGTACGCCGAGTCCCGCAAGAACCTCGCCGGGTGCGTCGGCGGGCTCGCCGGCGTCGGCCTCACCCTCACCGGCGCGGCGGGCGCGCTCTGGCCCCTGGTGATCGCCGGGCTCTACGGGGCGGGGGCGCTGATCGCCCCGCCCGAGCGACCCGGCACCCCGGACTTCCCGGACGCGGGCGAGCAGCTCGAAGCGCTGCGCGCCGACTTCACCACGCTGCGCGCGTACCTGGCGGAGGTGGACCTGCCGGCCGCCGCGCGCGAGCGGCTCACCGCACTCGACACCCTGGTCGGGGCCCTGCTCGAACCGGGCTCGGTGAGCGACCCGGAGCACCTGCACGTCCTTGCCCGCGCGGTCCGCCAGGACGTGCCGGAGGCGGTCGACGCCTTCGTACGGACGCGGTGGTGGTCGCGGTTCACCCCGGGCGGCGAGCCGCCGGAGACCCACCTCGAACGACAGCTGGCCGCGCTCCTCGAAGAGGCGACGGCGATCGCCGCCACCCTCCGGGACGCGGGGGCGCTGCACCAGGAGATCATCACGCGGTACGTGGAGGGCCGCGGCGCCTGAGGGCATGCGCCGGCCCCCGGAGCCTGAGGGGGCACCGGGGGCCGGGCGGATCGTGGTGGGCCGTCGTGACCCCACTGGTCAGGGCGGAATGTCGGGGCAACCCACCACGAGTCTGCGGTGCGGGATCAGCCCAGGCGCTCGACCAGCGCGTGGTACTCGTCCCACAGCTCCTTCGGCGTGTGGTCGCCGAAGGTGTTCAGGTGGTCGGGGACGAGGGCGGCCTCCTCGCGCCACACGTCACGGTCGACCTTGAGGAGGAACTCCAGGTCCTCGGCCGGCAGGTCCAGGCCGTCGGTGTCGAGGGACTCCGCGGTCGGCAGGATGCCGATCGGGGTCTCGACGCCCTCGGCCCTGCCTTCCAGGCGCTCGACGATCCACTTCAGGACGCGGCTGTTCTCGCCGAAGCCGGGCCAGACGAACTTGCCGGCGTCGTTCTTGCGGAACCAGTTCACGTAGTAGATCTTCGGGAGCTTCGCGGCGTCCGCGGAGGCGCCCACCTTGACCCAGTGGGCCATGTAGTCGCCCATGTTGTAGCCGCAGAACGGCAGCATGGCGAAGGGGTCGCGGCGCAGCTCGCCGACCTTGCCCTCGGCGGCGGCGGTCTTCTCGGAGGCGACGTTCGCGCCGAGGAAGACGCCGTGGTTCCAGTCGAAGGACTCGGTGACCAGCGGTACGGCGGTGGCGCGGCGGCCGCCGAAGAGGATCGCGGAGATCGGGACGCCCTTGGGGTCCTCCCACTCCGGCGCGATCGTGGGGCACTGGCCGGCCGGGACGGTGAAGCGGGCGTTGGGGTGGGCGGCGGGCGTCTCGGACGCGGGCGTCCAGTCGTTGCCCTTCCAGTCCGTGAGGTGGCCCGGGGCCTCCTCGGTCATGCCCTCCCACCACACGTCGCCGTCGTCGGTGAGCGCGACGTTGGTGAAGACGGAGTTGCCCCAGAGGGTCTTCATGGCGTTGGCGTTGGTGTGCTCGCCGGTGCCGGGCGCGACGCCGAAGAAACCGGCCTCGGGGTTGATCGCGTAGAGACGGCCGTCCTCGCCGAAGCGCATCCAGGCGATGTCGTCGCCGATGGTCTCGACGGTCCAGCCGGAGATCGTGGGCTCCAGCATGGCCAGGTTCGTCTTGCCGCAGGCCGAGGGGAAGGCGGCGGCGACGTACTTCGCCTCGCCCTGCGGCGGGGTCAGCTTCAGGATGAGCATGTGCTCGGCGAGCCAGCCCTCGTCACGTGCCATGACGGAGGCGATGCGGAGCGCGTAGCACTTCTTGCCGAGCAGCGCGTTGCCGCCGTAGCCCGAGCCGTACGACCAGATCTCGCGGCTCTCGGGGAAGTGCGAGATGTACTTGGTGGAGTTGCAGGGCCACGGCACGTCCTCCTGGCCCTCCTCCAGGGGGGCGCCGAGGGTGTGGACGGCCTTGACGAAGAAGCCGTCGGTGCCGAGCTCGTCGAGGACGGCCTGGCCCATGCGGGTCATGGTGCGCATGGAGACGGCGACGTACGCGGAGTCGGTGATCTCGACGCCGATGGCGGAGAGCGGGGAGCCGACCGGGCCCATGCAGAAGGGCACGACGTACATGGTGCGGCCGCGCATGGAGCCGCGGAAGATGCCTCCCCCGGAGCCTTCGGCCTGGGAGGTACCCCCACGTCGGCCGACGAAGAGCTCCTTCATCTCGGCCGGGGCCTTCCAGTGGTTGGTCGGGCCCGCGTCCTCCTCCTTCTCGGAGCAGATGAAGGTCCGGTCCTCGACGCGCGCGACGTCGGTCGGGTCGGAGGCGGCGTAGTACGAGTTGGGGCGCAGGGTCGGGTCGAGCTTCGTGAAGGTGCCCTTGGCGACGAGCTCCTCGCACAGGCGCTCGTACTCGGCCTCGGAGCCGTCGCACCAGACGATGCTGTCCGGCTGGGTGATCTCGGCGATCTCGTTCACCCAGGAGACGAGCTCCTGGTGCTGGGTCGGAAGGGTAGGGGGAGCCGCGTTGTCGCGCGCCACGATTGCTCCTTGTAGAGGGGTTTTTTGTTGTGTGCCCCGTGGGGGCCGCGACCCGGATGCTTCGTAGCCGCTCATCCGGTGCCGACCGCACTCATTTGATCATCCGACGGAAACGCCCATATGTCCAGGGGGCCGCCCACGTGAGCATCGCCACTCATATCCGCGACCTACGGGGGCGTAGGTACGATTTCTCCCATGACTGCAGCAACGCCGGACGTGCCCCCGATCGAGCTCCCCGCGCTCCCGACGAAGCCCCGGCTCAGAGGCTGGCTGCACGCGGGCATGTTCCCCGCCGTGATCGTCGCCGGCGCCGTCCTGGTCGCCGTCGCCGGCTCGCCCCGCGCCCGCGTCGCCTGCGGGATCTACGTCCTCACCGCCTGCCTGCTCTTCGGCACCAGCGGGCTCTACCACCGGGGCACCTGGGGCCCGCGCGGCGAGGCCGTGCTCCGGCGCCTCGACCACGCCAACATCTTCCTGATCATCGCGGGCACCTACACCCCGCTCACCCTGCTCCTGCTCCCCGACTCCACGGCGAAGCCGCTCATGTGGGCGATCTGGACGGCGGCCCTCGCGGGCATCGCCTTCCGGGTCTTCTGGGTCGGCGCCCCCCGCTGGCTGTACACGCCCTGCTACATCGCGATGGGCTGGGCCGCCGTCTTCTTCCTGCCCGACTTCCTGCGCGCGGGCGGTGTCGCCGTCCTCGTCCTGGTGATCGCCGGCGGACTGCTCTACAGCGCGGGCGGGGTCATCTACGGCCTCAAGCGCCCCAACCCGTCACCGCGCTACTTCGGCTTCCACGAGGTCTTCCACTCGCTGACCCTGGCCGCCTTCATCGCCCACTACGTCGCCATCTCCCTGGTGGTGCACCAGCAGGGCTGACCGACCCCGGCCCCCCTCACGGGCGGGCCGGCGCCCCCAGCGCGTCCTTGACCACCCGCGCCGACTCGGGATTGTCGGCACACCCCCAGACGCCGTGCGGGCAGTAGTCGGTGACCGTCTGGTACACGGGCCGGTGCCGCGCGAACCAGTCGAGCATCCCCCGCACGTACGCCGGGTTGTCCCCGTTCCTGAAGAGCCCCCACTCCGGGTACGACACCGGCTTGCCGTGCGCCGCCGCGAAGCGGACATGGTGCGCGAGCCCGTACTCCTCGGAGACCTGGTCCTCGAAGGCGAGCCCCTCGGGCTGGTCGTACGCGTCGAGACCGATGATGTCGACGACGTCGTCCCCGGGGTAGCAGCGCGGCCACTCCACGGCGTCCCGCCCCCGGCTCGGGGTGAAGTCGAAGCGGAACCGCTCCCCCGCCACACCCCGCAGCACCCCGACGACCCTGCGCCAGTACGTCTTCCAGGACGCCGGATCCGGGCCGCAGCGATGGCTGTACGTGGTGCCGTTCATCTCCCAGCCGAGGACCAGGACCGCGTCCCCGAGGCCGTGCTCCACGAGCCGCTCCCCGAGCACCCGGAAGTGCCGGTCGTACGCGCCGGTGGCGCCGCTCCGCAGCCCCGCCCGCACCTCGGCGTCCGGCAGCCCCTCCTCGCTGCGGTCCAGCAGCGGCACGTTGAGGACGAAGAGACGCCCGGGCCGTGCCTTCTTCCAGCGCGCCCACGGCTCGAACAGCGCGGGATGACCCTCGATGTTGGACCACCGGTCGCCCGGCAGATACGTGTGACCGACGGTCAGCGCCCCGCCGCCGAGCCAGGCCTGCGCCTGGGCGATCCTGCCGATCCCCGCCTCGTCGGAGCCGGTGAAGAACCCCGAGGGCACCCCCGGCAGGGGCGCCGCCTCCGGCGCGGCCGGGGTCCCGGTGTGCCGCCCGCCGGGCGCGATCCGGTCGGGCACGAGCAGGAGCACGAGAACGGCCGCGAGCAGCACGGTCGGTGCGGCCCACGGCCGGAGGAGGGGACGGCTCACGTCAGCTCGTCCAGAATTCCCACCACCGGGTCAGGATCAGCATCCCGATGATCCCGATGTGCAGGACGGGCAGGGCGAAGGTGAACTCGCCGAGGAAGCTCCGCAGCCCCGCCGGCGCGGGGATCACCCTGTGGCGGACGTTGTGCGCGGTGACGTACCAGAACATGACGATGGTGGCGACCCACGCCAGGCAGCACCACAGGCAGAGCGAGTTGATCTCGTACAGCGACTGGTACATCAGCCAGGTGCAGAAACCGACACCGAAGAGCATGCCGGCGTTCAGGCCGAGCCAGAGCCAGCCCCGGTAGCGGGCACCGGCGAGCAGTCCCGCCCCGAGGGCGACGACGACGGCGTACGTGACGAGCCCGAGCATCGGGTTGGGGAAGCCGAAGACCGCCGCCTGCTCGCTCTTCATGATGTTGCCGCAGGAGACCACCGGGTTCAGGCTGCACCCGGGCTGAAAGCCGGGGTCCTCCAGGAGCTTGAACTTGTCGATCGTGATCACCCAGCCGGACAGCACACCCGCCGCCCCGGTGATCACCAGCAGCCAGGCGAGGGCCCGGCCCGCGCCGATCGTCCCGTCCGTCCCGTCGTCCCGCGCGAGCCGCCGCTGCCCCGGCACGCCCCGGGCATCCACCGTCGTCGCCATGTCGCCGCCGCCCGCCGTCATCTCAGCCCTGCAGTCGGCGGACCGGCAGCACCACGTGCGCCGCGTCCGCCAGGGGGTCCTCGCCGGCGAAGAAGGAACGCAGCTGCTCCTCCGAGACCGGCTCACCGGGCGCGACCTCGGGCCACGGGCGGACGGAGCAGACCAGGTAGGCGTGGCCGAGCTGGGTGGCAGCGGCCTCCCACTCCGCCGGGACCGAGCACTGCACCTTGATGAACGGCAGGGTGAGGACCGCCCGCTGGGCCTCGACGAGGAGGTGGGCGTCGACACCGGACTCCTGGGACGCGTCGACTACCGGCCCGCCGACGGTCAGACCCATGCCCTCGATGGCGGCCCGCATCGCTTCCGCACCGGCCTCGCGGCCGTCCCTGCCGTTGCCGAGCGAATACACCATCAGATACGGAGCGGCCGGCTTCTCCTCGGTGGGGCCCGTGGTCCAGAAGACGGTCGAGAGGGTGCCCAGCGGGGAGACGCTGCGCGACTCGGAAACGGAATTGGAGGTAGTCATGGGTCCGGATGCTAATGGCCGCGCGTCCGCAACTCCGCACCCCATTCACCCGAACGGCCGACATTCACCCAGCTGCAATTCTCACCACAACGAAACGGCGTTTTCCTCGTTGTTCCCTCAGGGCATTTCCCTCCGCCTGTGGCGGGTCCTCCGGACCACCAGGAGATCACTCATGACCGTCCCACGCCGCCTCGCACTGCGGTCCCTCTTCACCCTGACTGTCGCCGCCCTCACCGGTGGCGCGCTCGCCCGTATCGCCCTGACGCCCCGGAGCGGAGCGGCGGGCGGAGCCCCCGTCGCCGACGCGCTGCCCGGCGGGACGTTCGACGAGATGTACCGGGGACGCCGCATCCAGGGGCGGCCGGCTCCCGGTGACGGGATCGAGATCCTCGTCGACGACCGGCCGCTGCATCTGATGCGCTGCGCGGACGGCGGCTATCTCACCCCCATCGACCACTACCAGACCTATCCGACGCCGCTGGCGGCCACGCGCGCGGCCGTGGACGAGCTCGGGTCCGCGCCGCTGACCCGCTTCGCCGCCGCCCACGGTGTCCCGGGAGGGAGTCCGCGTGGCCTACACACGTAAGAACCAGCGCGATCTGACCAGCGCCGAGCGGAAGAAGTTCGTCGCCGCGGTCCTGGAGCTGAAGCGCAGCGGGAAGTACGACGACTTCGTCCGCACCCACATCGACTACTACACGTCCGACGGCGACGGCCGCCTGCGCGTGGCCCACATGACGCCCAGCTTCCTTCCCTGGCACCGCAAGTTCCTGCTGGAGTTCGAGCGGGCGCTGCGCCGGATCGACCCGACGGTCACCGTGCCGTACTGGGACTGGACCCGCGACAACACCCCGGCCGCCTCCCTCTGGAACGACGACTTCCTGGGCGGCAACGGTCGGCGCAGCGATCTCCAGGTGATGACCGGGCCCTTCGCCCACGCGGGCGGACGCTGGACCATCACCCACGGGATGACCGAAGGCGCCTTCCTCACCAGGGACTTCGGCCGCCCCCGCGACCCGATCACGCTCCCCACCGCGGCGGAGCTCGACGAGGTGATGCGCGAGACGGTGTACGACGTGGCGCCCTGGAACTCCACGAGCGCCTCCGGCTTCCGCAACCGTCTGGAGGGCTGGGCCCCGGGCCGGGGCAACGAGCGCTTCCGGATCCACAACCGGGTGCACCGCTGGATCGGCGGCCTGATGCTGGGCGGCGCCTCGGTCAACGACCCGGTCTTCTGGCTCCACCACTCCTTCGTCGACCTGCTCTGGTCACGCTGGCAGCGGCGCAACCCGCGCGCCGGCTACCAGCCGGCGCAGCCCCCTCCGCTGGGCGACCCGCAGTACGGCCGGATCGCGGCCCGCGACGAGCGGATGGGCCCGTGGGGCGTCACCCCGGCGCAGATGCTCGACCACAGCGCGATCTACCGGTACGCCTGAGGCGCGACAGGGCGGGCGCGCCGCACACGCGGAAGCGGCCCCTCCGGCGGGTCTGCCGGGGGGCCGCTCCGTGGGAAAGGGGATCAGCCGCCGTAGCCGCCGTCGCGGTGACCGTGGCCTCCGTCGACGTTCGCGCAGGAGTTGCCGAACGCCGGGTTGATCAGACCGATGACGGTGACGGTGTTGCCGCACAGGTTGATCGGCACGTGGACCGGGACCTGGACGACGTTGCCGGAGAGGACACCGGGGGACGCGGCGGCGACGGCCTCGGCGCCCGAGTCGGCGACGGCCATGCCGGCTCCGCTGAGGGCAACGGCACCCGTGCCGGCGAGGACAGCGGCAGCCTTCGCGATGCGAGACATCAAGAACTCCTTGGACGTGGAAAGTCGACCGCGAGAATCACGGCCGCACACTCCCGTTCAACGCCGAAAAGGCACACGAGTAACGGGCTTTAGGCCGGACGGGGCGGAAGGAAGAAAGGAAGGCCCGCGGGCCAGTGGTCCGCCCCGCCGTCGGATACGACGGGGCGAACCTCCGGACCCGCGGGCCACGGCCATGCGACAAGCCTGATGTTGTAACGAGCAACGACCCCTCGGGTAGCGGGGAAGAATCGTGTCTTCACCCGCCGGGCCATTGGTCGTACGAAGAGATTCCGGTCAGGCCGTCGGCTGCGCCAGGCCCAGCTGGGGGTCCAGCCCCCCCTGCACCGCGGGGGTGACGATGCCGGCGTCCGGGGTCGCGAGGTCCGGGAGCCCGGACCTGTCGCCACGCGGCAGGCCGACCGGGTTGCCGACCCGGGCCGCGGGAGTGGCCGCCCTCAGGGGCGAACCGGCGTGGGTGAACAGAGCGGTGCCGGGGTGGCTTCTCTCGATGACCTCGGGGAGCGGGGCGGCGAGGACCGTACTCGGGAGCGTGCTGGAGACCGGGACCCGCGGCAGGCCGATGTCCGGCACTGTCGGGGAGCCCCCCTCGTGGAAGACGGTGGGAGCGCCCGGCACGGGCAGCGGAACACCGGCGGCCACGGTGGGCGCGTCCATCGGGATCGCCGGCTCGAGGCCCTGGAGCGGGACGACCACCGGTGCCTCGGCGGCGGATGCGGGGGCGGCCATGGCCACGGAGGCGAGAGCGGTCATGAGGATTCCCATGCCGGCTTGTGATCGCAGGTTCATGACTGCGTGTGCCCTTCGGAGGGTGACGACGGTGCGGTGGAGCTGTCGCCTGTTGAACGATCCCTCCGGGGAGAACGTCGCGGAATTCGCCTGTATGCAGCAACGCCGAGGGTCCTCACTGGTGAAAGTGAGGACCCTTGTTGACAGGCGGTCAACCCACGTGTCAGTGGCGGCGTTCGGTGCGTCCGGCCCGGACCGCGCGTCCGGCGCGGAGACGGATGACCGTCCCCCCGAGGATCAGGGCGGCGCTGACGGCCGCGGCACCTGCCAGTGCGGCGGTGTCGCTTCCGGTGTCGGGGAGCTGGGGCTCACCCGGCCCGGTCGAGCCCGGGTGAGTCGGCGTGGCCGGCGGCGACGTCGGCTCGCCGGGGTGGTTCGGCGGGGTGGTGGGGGGCTTCGTCGACTCACCGGGATGGGTGGGCGGCGGCGTTGGCTCACCGGGATGGGTGGGCGGCGCCGTGGGCGGCTTCGTCGGCTCACCCGGCTCACCGGGCTGCCCCGGAGTGGTCGGCGGAGCGGTCGGCGGCTTGGTCGGCTCACCGGGGTGCGTGGGATGCCCCGGCTTCGTGGGCTCACCGGGTTTGGTCGGCTCACCGGGGTGTGTGGGGTGCCCCGGATTCGTGGGGTGCCCCGGCTTGGTCGGCTCACCCGGATTCGTGGGATGCCCCGGCTTCGTCGGCTCACCGGGGTGTGTGGGGTGCCCCGGGTTCGTCGGATACCCCGGCTTCGTCGGTTCGCCCGGAGTCGTGGGATGCCCCGGAGTCGTGGGATGCCCCGGAGTCGTGGGATGCCCCGGGGTCGTCGGGTGGCCGGGAGGGGCCGGGTTCTCGCCCGGGTGGCCGGGGGTTTCGCCGTCCGGGCCGTCCTCGTCCCCGTAGCCGCCGGGGTCGTCGACGGCCTGGGCGCAGAGGTCACGGGCCGCCTGGCCGGCGATGTCGCCGAGGTGCACGGGGTCCCCGCACAGGCTCACCGACAGGGGGGCCTGACGGTGGTGACCCGCGCCGGACCCCGGCGCATCGCCCGTGGAATTCGCCGCCACGGCGAAGCCTCCGGTCAGCGACAGAATGCCCGTCGCGGCCGCGGCAGTGAGCAGTTTCCTGGTGATGGTGGATCGCATACCGCTCTTCCTCTGGAGAAAGGGAGCGACCGACGGGGAGTCCCCTCGCTCCGCCGGTCCTTCCGCGCGCCCAGTGCGTCAGTCACTGACGATCTGGTTACGGAACGCGGGACTTGGGGACACCGGACGGATACGCCGCGGCGACTGCGGCGCGAGATCGAATGCTGCCGCCCTCGGTCTCTCCATGCCCCGACCTTCCGTGGATGATGGGCGAGAGCGTAAGGAGCGGCACAGGACGAAGAACCGGTCCCACACTGCGTCAGATCAGAAAATCATTCGATCAGCCGATCGCAGCGGGTGGCAGGGAAGTGCCGGGGGGAGCGGCCGCCGGAACCGGGCGGAGCGAGGGGCCGTTCCAGAGGGGTCGGGACCGCGTGACGCGGTCGTCCGCGCGGGAAAAGGGCGCGGGGATCGTCGTCACCGGGAGAGGGTCAGCCGCCCAGCGGGACGCCGCCGAGCAGCGGCGCCTTCTTGCCGGCCTCGTTCAGCTGCCCGGCGACATCGCCCACGGTCTTGACCGGGGAACCGTTCGTGGTGCTGCTCAGCGCGTCCGTCTCCAGGCCATCGCTGGAGATCGCGCCGAGACCCCCGTCGAGGCTGGTGGGAAGCTCCGCCGGCCCCATGGCCATGGCGGGCGCGGCGGCGCCCAGGGCCATGACGGAACCGGCGACGATCGCGGCGACCTTGATGGGCTTCATGGAGTGAGTCCTTCCTCTAAGCGTCAATGCGTCCTCTGCGCAAGCAAGTCGCTTGCGGCGCGGTGGAGTTGAGTAACTCCCGCGCGTCGTTCCGCTTCTGTAACGAGAGGTGCGCCCGCCGGAAACTCCGGGAGGAGCGATTTCTCGACACTGCACCCGAAGGAAGGGCCCGGTCCTATTTCCCGATCGGACACATGAACGCCGTACCGGCCCAGGGGTGCCGGGCCGGTACGGCGCAGTCCGCGCCGCCGCCGGAGAACGGGGGCGGCGGTGGCCCGTGGGGTCGCTGGTGCACGTCGGCGGGGGCGGGCCCCGTCGGGCCGAGGGTGTGCGACTTCCCCCCACCGCGCCTGCGCTTATAGCTCTCAGCGATGGGAGAACTACCGAGCGCCACGCATTCGTTCGAGTGAATCCACCCCTGCGACCTGCTACTCCCGGGGGCGTACGCCGTTGCACCGGGCGGCGCACACGGATGCGTCCGAGCAAGCGGAAGGCCGGCGCGCACACCCCGGAGGGGGGCGCACCGGCCTCGGGAGGACCGCGATCGGCGTGCGGGATCAGGCGTTGACGCAGGTGTTGCCGAAGGAGGGGTTGAGGAGGCCGACGACGTTGACGGTGTTGCCGCAGAGGTTGATCGGCACGTGGACCGGGACCTGCACGACGTTGCCGGACAGGACGCCCGGGGACGCCACGGCCGCACCCTTGGCCCCGGCGTCGGCCACGGCGACACCGGTGGCACCCGCGACGGACGCGGCGACACCCACGGACAGGACGACAGCCTTTGCGATACGGGACATGGGAAGCGCTCCTCGATCGTTGCGAACCATTCGGACCGGAAGGCCGGTGGTGTGACCGGATCTGCCCGGCTCCATCAACAACGCGGTTCCCTTTCTTCGGTTGCGCTCCCGAATGGGTGACGTTCACCCTATCTTTGGGCCATCAGAGGGGTATTCGAGCGAATGAGCCAGGAACGGCGCAACACGCCCAACGAAGAACCGGCCGCCCGGATACGAAAGTTAGTCTTTGTGAGCATCTAATGCTTACTATCGCCCGGAATCAGCGTTATAACGTTTCCCAGCGTCGCTCACGGCCCAGCCGCGCGGACACTTTTTTCGCACGGCCGGCTGCTTCCTCTTCCCCGATCTTCACGGGTGTTTCCTTGTTTCTCTCATCAAAGCGGAGAACCTGTATGCGGAATTCAACGGTTCTTGCTGTGCGCCGCGGCGTGCCGCGCGCCCGGTCCGGCGCCACTCGGCGGGCGGCGCTTTCCCTCCGGGCGGACGTCGGACGCTGACATGCTGCCTCCACGAGAACCGGACGCCTCCCCCCTCTCCGTCCTGCACGCGGTGCAGCCCGGTGACGGTGGCGTCGCCCGTGTCGTCGCGGACCTGGTCCGCGACCAGCTCCGCGCCGGGATGCGGGTCACCGTCGCCTGTCCGCCCGGCACGCCGCTCGCCGCGGCCGTCCGCGCCGAGGGTGCCGACGTGCACGCGTGGCGGGCCGGACGCGACCCCGGCCCCCGGCTGGTCCGCGAGACCCTCGACCTCGCCCGTCTGATCCGTACCGCCGGCCCCGACCTGGTCCACGCCCACAGCGCCAAGGCGGGACTGTGCGCCCGGCTCGCGCTGCGCGGCGCCCTGCCGACGGTGTACCAGCCGCACGCCTGGTCCTTCGAAGCGGTCGAAGGCACGGTCGCCGCGCTGGCCCGGCGCTGGGAACGCCGGGCCGCGCGCTGGACCCACCGCATCGTCTGCGTCAGCGAGGCCGAGCGCCGCACCGGCGAGGAGGCCGGCGTACGCGCCTCCTGGTCCGTCATCCACAACGGTGTGGACGTCGCCCGGTTCGCGGACACCTCCACCGACGCCCGTGCCGCCGCGTCAGACCGGTCCGGTGACGGCCCCGTCGTCGTCTGCGTGGGTCGGCTCTGCCGCCAGAAGGGGCAGGACACCCTGCTCGCCGCCTGGCCCGCCGTCCTCGCCCAGATCCCCACGGCCCGCCTCGTCCTGGTCGGTGACGGCCCGGACGGCGAGCGGCTGCGGGCCGGGGCTCCCCCGTCGGTGCGCTTCACCGGCGCCGTCGACGACACCACCCCCTGGTACCGGGCGGCCGACCTCGTCGTCCTGCCGTCCCGTTGGGAGGGCATGGCGCTCGCCCCCCTGGAGGCGATGGCGAGCGGCCGTCCGGTGGTGGTCAGCGACGTGGACGGCGCGCGGGAGAGCCTGCCGCCGGGCCACGAACCCCTGTGCCTGGTCCCACCCGGGGACCCGGCAGCCCTCGCCGCCGCCGTCGGCCGCCTCCTCGGCCGGCCGGAGCTGCGGCGGTCACTGGGCCGTCAGGCCCACGAACACGTACTCAGCAGATTCGATGTGCGGCGCACCGCCGCTGCCGTCGCGGACATGTACCGCGAGCTGGCCGGAGTGCGGTGCACCGAGCACAGGGAGCCGATTTCGCCGTGACCACGGAAAGCACCAGCGTCCCTTCCGCACCGGGCGCCTGGCCCCCGGCGAGCCGGGGCCACGCTCCCGGACTCGCCTCCCTCGCACCGCGGCGCGGCGCGGCCGACCGGCTCGCGCTGCCGCCGCGCAGGTCCGCGACGCGGACGCGGTCCGCCGCCGTCCCGTTGCTGGCGGCCGACGCCCTGGCCGTGCTGCTCGCGGCCGGACCGCTCGCGGAGGCGCACCGCGAGATCCGGCCGCTCCTGCTGATCGTCGCGGTCGTCCTCGTACTCAACGGCCGTGCCGGACTGTACCGGCCCGGGCCCCTCACCTCCGTCCTGGACGAGCTGCCCGCGCTGGCCGCCCGGATCGGCGTCGCGTGGTGTGCGGCGGCCGCCGCCGTGGCCGCGTACACCCCGGCTCTCGCGATCGGTCCGGCCGCGCTCTGCTCCGCGTACGCCACGCAGCTCGTCGCCGTGTGCCTGCTCCGCGGCGCGGTGCACGCGCGCAGGCGGCGGACGGCGCGGGCGCATCCGCGGTCCGCGCTGGTCGTCGGCGGCACGGCCGCCGCGCGGCAGTTCGCGACCGCGCTCGGGCAGCACCCGGAGTACGGGATCCGGCCGGTCGGCATCGTCGGCGACCGGCAGAACGGCGACTCGCCGCAACCGGCCGGGGAGACGGGGCTGCCGGTCCTGAGCACCACGGAGGAGATCCACCGCGCTGTCATCCAGAACACCGTCCTCGACGCCGTGTTCCTGACCGACGACCCGGCTCTGGTGATGCTCTTCCAGCACTACGGGTGCACCACCTGGCGGGTGGGCGAGCAGCGCCACGGCGGGCCGATGGGCGAGCACCTGTGGGGGCACGGCTGCCGTCGGCTGGTACCGCCGGCGGAGCGGCGCGGTGTCACCGCGAAGCGCGTCCTCGACGTGACCCTGGCCGGTCCGGCCCTGGTGTTCGCGCTGCCCGTGCTGCTGTTGTGCGCGGTGGCGGTACGGCTCGCGGACGGGCCCGGTGTGCTGTTCCACCAGGAACGGGTGGGGCAGAACGGGCGGCTGTTCACGCTGCTGAAGTTCCGTACGCTGCGCCCGGCCGACGAGACCGAGTCGGCGACGCGGTGGAACGTCGCCAACGACCGGCGGATGAGCGCGGTCGGCAGTTTCCTGCGGCGGACGTCGCTGGACGAGCTGCCGCAGCTGTGGAACGTACTGCGCGGGGACATGAGCCTGGTCGGCCCGAGGCCCGAACGCCCTTACTTCGTCTCGCAGTTCAGCAAGATCCACGCCGGGTACGCCGACCGGCACCGGATGCCGGTGGGGCTGACCGGTCTGGCGCAGGTGCACGGACTGCGCGGTGACACCTCGATCGAGGACCGCTGCCGGTTCGACAACCACTACATCGACCACTGGTCGTTCTGGCAGGACATCCGCATTCTGCTGCGGACCGCGGCCGGGCTCGTCCGGCCCGCGGGGAGCTGATGATGGCGACAGCCGTACCGGTACGCGTGCCGGTACCCGTTCCCGGGCCGGTCGCCGCGCGCCGACAGGTGCGGGACGGGCTCCGCCGGGCAGGGGCGCTGTCCCCGGTCCTCGCGGTGATCGCCCTGCTGCTCGTCCCGTCCGGTGGCGCGGAGGGTGGCACGGGCGGTTCGGGCACGCTCGCCGACGCGGCCTCGGGGCTGCTCGTGCTCGTCTGCCTGGTACGGGTCGTGCGGGGCGGGGCACGGCCGCTGACCCGGGGCGCGGCCGTCGTGCTCGGGCTGCCGGTCCTCGGGATCTGTCTGTCGGCGATCACGTCGAACGACCCGGCGGCGAGCCTGCCGGGTGTCGCCCGTTACGTACAGGTCTTCGTGCTCGTCCCGGCGGCCGTGCTGCTGACGATCCGGGACCGGCGGGACTTCGCGTTCGTCGCGTGGGCGCTGGTCGCCCTGGCTCTGGTCCAGGGCGGGGTCGGCGTGGTGCAGTACCTGACCGGCACGGGCGCCTCGTACATGGGGGAGGACATCCGGGCGGTCGGGACGTTCGGACCGACCGACGTGATGGGCATGGCGACGATCGTGTCGTACGGACTCGTCGTCGTCACCGGGTTCGCGCTGGGCGGCGGCGGCCGGACACGGACGGCGGCGGTCGTCTGCGCGGCACTGCTGTGCGTGCCGCTGGTGGTGTCGTTCAGCCGGGGCGCGTGGATCGCGACGGTGCTGGCGTGCGCGCTCCAGCTGGTGCTGTCGGGGCTCCGGCGGGCCGGCCGGGTGGCGCTGGTGGTGGGCGCGCTGGCCGTGGTCCTCGTCGGCGGTCTCGGCGTCGGCTCGTCGATGGTGAAGGAGCGGGTCGCCAGCATCACGCAGGTGACGGCCGCGCCGGACCAGTCGGTGACGGACCGTTACACGATGTGGGCGGCTGCGGGGCGGATGTGGCGTGCGGAGCCGGTGACGGGGGTCGGGCTGAAGGGCTTCCCGCAGTACCGCGACTCCCATGCCTCGGTGGCGCTGTCCTCGGGCAGCGACACGGCGGGCGCGGGCGCCGACTTCCGGCGTCAGCCGCTGCTCTCCCCGCACAACATGTACCTGCTGGTGCTGAGCGAGCAGGGCCTGGTGGGGCTGCTCGCCCTGGCGGGCAGCTGGGTGGCGCTGCTGGCGGGGGCGCTGTGGCGGCGCGGTCGGGGCGCGGACTGCGCGCTTGTGGCGGTCGGCCTGCTGTCCTGGCAGCTCATCGACTTCTTCTACGCGGACATCGGCGGCCCCTCCACGGTCCTGATGTCGGTGGTCCTCGGTCTGGCGGCCTGGTGGTCCCTGGCGGAGGTGAAGCGTGCGTGACCGCTGGGGCGGGGAGCCGGACGCGACGGACGCGGTGACGGTCCCGGCTCCGGGGTCGTCCCCGGTGCCGGCACCTTCTCCGGCCCCGGGACAGCCCGGGGCCGGGACGGCGGGGACCGGTGGGGCCGGTGGGGTAGGGACCGGTGGGGCCGGTGGGGCCGGTGGGGCCAGGACCGGTACGGCTGACGGGACCGGGACCGGTGCGGCCGGTAGGACTGGCGGGCGCGGCGACACGGCGGACCGGAGCAGGACCGACGGGGCCGGGGGCCCGGATGGCACGCGCGCGCACGCCACCGGCGGCCGAGGCCGCCACCGGCTCCGCCCGCAGCCGTCCTCCGGCCGGTTCCTCGCGCGGGCCGCCGCCGTGACCGCGGGGCTCACCGCCGCCGGTGCGGCGCTGGGGCTCGTACGGGACCAGATCCTGGCGCACTTCTTCGGCGCGGGCGCCGAGACGGACGCCTTCCTGGTGGCCTGGACGGTGCCCGAGTTCGCCTCGACGCTGCTCATCGAGGACGCGATGGCGCTGATCCTGGTGCCCGCGTTCAGCCGGGCGCTCGCGCGGCGGAGCGGCGCCCTCTCCGGTGACCCCGTCCTCTCCCTCGTACGCTCCACCCTGCCCAGGCTCGCGCTCGTCGTGAGCGCCGTCGCGGGACTGCTCGTCCTCACCGCACCGCTCCTGGTCGCCGCCCTCGCGCCCGGTCTCGCCGATCCCCGGCTGGCCGTCGACTGCACCCGGCTGACCGCGACCTGTGTACTCACCTTCGCGCTCGCGGGCTACTGCTCCGCCGCGCTGCGCGCCCACGGCAGCTTCCTGCCACCGGCCGCCATCTACGTCGCGTACAACATCGGCATCATCGGCACGGTCGTGGTGCTCCGCCAGTCCTTCGGCGTCCGGTCGGCGGCCGCCGGGGTCGCCGTCGGCGGCCTGCTGATGGTGCTGGTCCAGACTCCTTACCTGGTGAAGGAGTTGCGCCGCCGACCCGAGTCGGCACCGGCACCGGCACCGGCACCGGCACCGAAGGAGACGGCGGGGACGGGGCTCTCCGGTGACGGGCGGCTGCTCGTCCTCGGGCTCATCGCACCCGTCATCGCCTTCGCGCTCTCGCGTCAGTCCCAGATCCTGGTCGAACGCTTCCTCGCCTCCCCCCTCCCTGCGGGCGCCATCTCGCACCTGAACTACGCGCAGAAGATCGCGCAGATGCCGATGATCCTCTCCCTGATGCTGTGCACGGTCAGCTTCCCCGTCGTCGCCCGTGCCATGGCCGCGGGTGACGCCGAGGGCGCCCGCCGCCGCGTCGAGCGCGACCTGCTGCTGGCCGCCGTCGTCGTACTCGTCGGCGCCTCGATCGTGATCGCCGCCGCCCCCCAGATCGTCGAAGTCCTCTTCCAGCGGGGGGCGTTCGACCGCGCCGACACCGACGCCACCGCCGCCGTCATGCGCGTCTACGCCCTCGGGCTGCTCGGCCAGACACTGGTCGGCACCCTCGTCCGCTGCTACTTCTCCGCCGCGCGGCCGCTCTGGTACCCGGCCGCCGCCATGGCCACGGGGCTCGCCGTGACCGCCCTCGCCGGAATCCCCGGCGCCCTCCTCTGGGGCGCGGTCGGCATCGCCGCGGCCAACGCGCTGGGCATCACGCTCACCGCCGTGATGATGCTGGTCGGCGCCCGCCGCCAGTCCATCCCGTTACGCGTCCGCTACCTCGGTGAGGGGCTCCTGCGACTGGCCACGGCCGCCGCCTGGGCCACCGGAGCCGGCTGGTTCTGCGCCTCCCTCGTGAGCCCTGCGCTCCTCTCGCTCGCCGTCGCGAGCGTGGTCACCGCGTCCGTCTTCCTGCTCTTCACCGCCTGCGCGCCCCGCGCGCCCGACATCCCGCCCCTCACCCCCGTCGCATCACGAAGGCTCGCCCATGCCCGTTGCCTTGGCGCCCCGCACCCCCGCGATTCGTCGTCTGCTGCCGAAGCCGCCCCCCTGGGTGGTGATGTACCACTCGATCGCGGACACACCGAATGATCCGTACCGGGTGACCGTCTCCCCCGTGCGTTTCGCCAGGCAGCTGCACTGGCTGAGCGACCGGGGACTGCGCGGTGTCTCGGTACGGGAACTGCTCGCCGCCACGGCCGCGGGCCGCGCGAAGGGGCTGGTCGGACTCACCTTCGACGACGGGTACGCGGACTTCGTCGAAGCGGCGGTGCCGCTGCTGCGCCACCACCGGTTCACGGCCACCGTCTACGTCCTGCCGGGCCGTTTCGGCGGCGCGAACACCTGGGACGGAGACGGCCCGCGCAAGCCGCTGCTGACCGAGGAGGGCATCCTGCGCGCCGCCGCGGCCGGCATGGAGATCGGCTCCCACGGTCTGCGGCACGTCTCGCTGCCCGCGGCCGACGACGCGGCCCTCGCCGACGAGACCCGCCGCAGCCGCGCCCTCCTCCAGGACCTCACCGGGACGTCCGTGGACGGGTTCTGCTACCCGTACGGCCACGTCGACGCCCGCACGATCCACGCCGTGCGGGCCGCGGGCTACCGCCACGCCTGCGCCATCGACCCCGGCGCGCTGACCAGCACGCACGCGTTGCCGCGCATCCACATCGACGAGCGGGACGCCGCCTGGCGCCTCACCGCCAAGCGTGTCCTGCACCCGCTGCGCCGCCGTCGCCCCGCCGATCTGGTGCCCGCCCCGCAGCGACTCGTCGGAGCGGACGTCTCATGAAGGTCCTGCACGTCATCACCGGTCTCGGCATCGGCGGCGCGGAACAGCAGCTGCGGCTGCTGCTGCGCCATCTGCCGGTCCGCGCCGAGGTCGTGACGCTCACCAACCCGGGCGTGGTCGCCCGCGGCATCGAGGCCGACGGCACGCCCGTCACCCACCTCGGCATGGCCGGCAACCGCGACCTCGGCGCGCTGCCCCGCCTCACCTGGCTGATCCGACGGGGCCGGTACGACCTCGTCCACACCCATCTGTACCGGGCGAACCTGTACGGCAGGCTCGCCGCCCGCGTCGCCGGGGTCCGTCCGGTCCTGGCCACCGAGCACTCCCTCGGCGACACGCAGATCGAGGGCCGCCCGCTGTCCGCCGGCACCCGCGCCCTCTATCTGGCCGGCGAGCGCCTGGGCACCGCCACCGTCGCCGTCTCCCCCAGCGTCGCGCGCCGCCTGGAGGAGTGGGGGGTGGCCCCGTCCCGTATCCGCGTCGTGCCCAACGGCATCGAGACGGCCCGCTTCGGCTACACCGAGGACCGCCGGCGGCTCGCCAGGAAGCTGCTCGATCTGCCCGAGGACGCGTTCGTCGTCGGCGGGGTGGGGCGGCTCGCGCCCGCGAAACGGTTCGATCGTCTCGTACGGGCGGTGGCGTCGGTGCCGGAGGCGCGGCTGCTCCTCGTCGGCGAGGGCGAGGAGCGCGCGCGGCTGACGGCGCTGGCCCGTGAGTGCGGGGCCGCCGACCGGGTGCTGTTCGCGGGGGCGTGCGAGGACCCGGCGCCGGAGGGAGCCGAGGGGCCCGATCTGCCGTCGCTGCTCGCCGCGATGGACGTCTTCGTCTCCACCTCGCCCGACGAGTCGTTCGGCCTGGCGGTCGTCGAGGCGCTGGCCGCCGGACTGCCGGTGCTGTACGTGGCGTGTCCGGCGATCGACGACCTGCCGGCCGACGCGGCGCCCGGCGCCCGCCGGATCGGCGGGTCGGTCCTGGAGCTCGTCTCGGCGCTGCGCGGCGTCCAGGACGCCCGGCCCACCCGGCTCCCGGCGCCCACCGCGGCGTCCCGCTACGACATCGCCCACAGTGCACGGCAATTGATGTCCCTCTACGAACAGGCCGTTCCCGGCACCCCTCTCCCCGCGAAGCGAGACACCCGATGACCCCTTCACGCTCCTCACGACCGGCGAGCTCCCCCGGCTCCGCGGATCCCGGCCCGCCGCCCTCGCGCCGTTCCCCCCTCCCGACGGCTCTGCGAACCCCGCACCGCGGGTGGGTGCTGCCCGCCTCCGTGCTGGCGGGCGTCCTCCTCGGCGGAGGATACGGAGCGCTGAAGGCTCCGGAGTACGCGGCGACGAGCTACGTCATCGTGGTCCCGGCCGGGAAGTCGGACCCGGCCGCGGCCCTCGGCTTCGCCCAGGCGTACGGGCGGGTCGCCACCGACATCGCGGTGACCGGCGACGCCCAGGTGTGGGCCGGGGTCTCGGCGCAGACCCTGCGTTCCAGCGTGCAGGCGGCCACCAGCCCGGACGCGCCGATGATCTCCATCACGGCACGGGCGGCCAAACCGGCCCGGGCGGTGTCCATGGCCGACGGGGTGGCCCGCGCGCTGGTCCTCAACAGCTCGCACGTCTCCGGGAGCACGGGTGTGAAGGTGGTGCAGTTCTCGCGGGCGACCAGGCCCTCCGCGCCGGTCTCGCCGTCCGCGCCGCTCTCGGCGCTCGTCGGCGGCTGCGCGGGCGGTCTCCTCGGCGGTCTGGCCCTCCTGGTCCGCCCCGGGCGTGCCACACGCGCCGAGGCGCGGCACTCGCGGCAGCCCGCCGCCGTCCCCGGTCCGGCGGGCGCACAGTACGTGCCGGAACCGGAGACGGTGTGAGTACGGCGGGCGGGGGCGGTCTGCGGGCCGAGATCTGCCGGGACGACGCGGAGTTCGGCCGACTCGCGGACCGGTGGACGTCGTTGTACGCGCGCTGCTCGACGGCGACCCCGTTCCAGTCCCATGCGTGGCTGCACTCGTGGTGGGTGTCGTACGGCAGGCCCGGCGCGCTGCGCGTGGTGCTCGTACGACGGGCGGACGGCGAACTGGTCGCGGCGGCGCCCCTGATGCGCGCCCGCGGCCCGCTCCCGGTCCTCACCCAGCTCGGCGGCGCCATCACCGACTTCACCGACGTCCTCCTCGACGACTCCTGCCCGGACGCCGTCCCCGCGCTGGCCGGGGCGCTGGCCCGGGCGGCGCGGGGCGGGGTGATCGATCTGCGCGAGGTACGGCCGGGAGCGGCGGCCGAGCGGGTCTTCGGCCGCTGGAGCGGTCCGCGCAGGCGGCTCGCCGACTCCCTCTGCCTGGAGCTGCCCGCGGTGCCGATGGACGACCTGCTCCAGCGGATCCCGTCGGCCAAGGCCCAGCGGGTGCGGGCCAAGCTGCGCAAGCTCGACGCGCTCGGCATCGACGAGCGGGTCGTGACCGGGGAGGAGGTGCCGGCGGCGCTGGAACGGCTGCTGCGGCTCCACCAGCTCCAGTGGCAGGGCAGAGGGGTGACCGCCGAACACACCAGCGACCGGTTCGCGCAGCATCTCGCGCGGGCGGTCCGGCCGATGGTCGAGTGCGGGGACGCGCGGGTGACCGAGTTCCGGCTCGCCGGGGACGTGGTCGCGGCCGACCTCACCCTGATGTCACCGCGGCTCGCGGGCGGCTATCTGTACGGCGCGGATCCGGTGCTGCGGGCCCGGAAGGTCGATGTGGCGACGATGCTGCTGCGGCACGGGGCCCGCGAGACGAGCGCGAGCGGGCGCGCGACGCTGAGCATGCTGCGGGGCACGGAGCCGTACAAGCGGCACTGGCGGCCGGAGACCGTGCCCAACCAGCGGCTGATGCTGTCCGGCCGGGGCGCGGCTCCGTTGCTGTGGCTGCGGGCGGGCGCGGCGGACGCGCGGCGCGGACTGGCGCGGCAGGCGCGTGAGCGGGCGTGGGTGGGGCGTGCGGTCGGCCGCCTGCGCGGGCGGCCGAGCGGCGGCGAAGGATGAGCTCCCGCGCCGCCGCGGTGACCCTCGGGTGATCAGAAGGGCCAGGTCTCGCTGTCCATGAGCTCCTCCCAGGGCTCGATGTCGTCGACGTCGTTGAGGTCCACGATGTCGACGACATCGTCGATCGCGTCCTTCGAGCCGCCCTTGTCGATGCAGATGGGCCCGCCGATCCAGCTCTCGACCCAGGAACCGAGATTGATGCTCCAGCAGTCCTTCTCGGGCTTGGGCGTCGGCTTGGGTTCCGGCTTGGGCGTGGGCTTGGGCGTGGGCTTGGGTTCGGGCTTCGGCTCAGGCTTCGGCTCGGGCTTCGGCTCAGGCTTCGGCTCGGGCTTCGGCGGAACTTCCGGCTTCGGCTCGGGCTTCGGCGGAACTTCCGGCTTCGGCTCGGGCTTCGGCGGAACTTCAGGCTTCGGCTCGGGCTTCGGCGGAACTTCAGGCTTCGGCTCGGGCTTCGGCTCAGGCTTCGGGGGAACTTCAGGCTTCGGCTCGGGCTTCGGCTCAGGCTTCGGGGGAACTTCCGGCTTCGGCGGCAGTTCGGGCCTCGGCGGGACCTCCGGCTTCGGCGGCACCTCGGGCCTCGGCGGCACCTCGGGCACCTCCGGCTCCGTCGGCACCTCCGGCACCTCGGGCACCTCGGGTTCGGCGCCGTACAGCATCTGACGGAACACCTGCGACGACCTCGGATTGTCGTCGCACTGCCAGACGCCGTGCGGGCAGTAGTCGGTGATCGTGTGGTAAAGCGGCTGGTGCTGCTTCATCCATTCGATCATGCGCCGCATGTACTCGGCGTTGTCCCCGTTCCGGAAGAGCCCCCATTCCGGGTACGAGATCTGCTTCCCGTGCTCGGCCGCGAATTCCACCTGCTTGCGCAGCCCGTACGGCTCGTTGACGTGGCTGTCGAACGTGGACCCCGACGGCTGGTCGTACGAATCCATTCCGATGATGTCGACCACGTCGTCACCCGGATAGCATTCCGTCCACGGAACGGCGTCCCTGCCCCGGCTCGGGTTGAAGTCGAAGCGGAACTCCTGGCCCGGGACGGAACGCATCGCGGTGACGATCCGGGTCCAGTACTTCTTCCACGCCGTCGGATCCGGTGCGCACCGGTGGGTGTACGTGGTGCCGTTCATCTCCCACCCGAGGACGATGACCGTGTCCGTCGCCTCCAGGTCGACCAGGCGTTCGGCCAGCGCCTTGAAGTGATGGTCGTAGTACCCCGCGGCGCCGAGCCCGAGCTGCCTGCGGACCTCGCGGTCGGAGACCCCGGCCTCGTTGCGCTCCAGCATCGGCACGTTCAGGACGAACAGCCGGTCCGCCCGCTCGTTGCGCCAGTCCGCCCAGGCGTCCAGGAAGCCCGGGGGGCCCTCGATGTTCGACCAGAGGTCGCCGGGGAGGTACGTGTGCCCGACCCGCAGCTCCCTGCCGCCGAGCCAGCGCTCCAGTTGGCCGATGCGGCTGACCCCGACGGGGCCCGATTCCAGGAACGCGCCCATCGCGCTGGAGGGAGTCGGTTCGGGGGCCCCGGTCGTTAGGGGTTCGGTGGCGTGAGCCGGAGAGGACAACACGACCGAGCCCGAGGCGAGGAGCCCCGCGGTGAACACCCCCAACCATGTCCTCGACACTTTCCGTCTTCCGATGGCCATGACTACTCCTACTCGTCCCGCGCCACTTGATGAGCCGTCAATCCGATGTCCAGAAAGTATTCCTAATAAGCCGACCGTGAACGCGCCGACAATCTGATCCGTAGTCCATTGGTGGCTTTCATCGCCCACTTGGGGCACCCGAGACGAGGGCATGCCGTGCCGAGTTTTGACACCAGCGTCCCCGCGCTCCTCGTGCGGCTGGACCGGAATCCCTTTCATCACGGCACGCTCGGCGCCGCCCGGTCCCTCGGGCGGGCCGGCATTCCGGTCCACGCGGTGATCGAATCGCTCACCAGCCCCGTCACCCGCTCGCGCTACGTCCGCGACGTCCACGTGAGCCCCGACGCCCCCTCCCCGGCCGAGCTCGCCCGCCTCCTGCTGACGCTGTCCGACGGACTCCCGGGCCCCGGACCCGCGCTCCTGGTCCCCATGGACGACGTCAGCGCCCTCGCGCTGGCCGAGCACCGCACCGAGCTCGCGGGCAGGTACCTGCTGCCGGATCAGACGCCCGAGCGGCTCGTACGGGTGGCCGACAAGGCGGCCCTAGCCGAGACCTGCCGGGCCCTGGGCCTCCCCCATCCCCGTACCGAGATCCCCGCCGGCGCCGACGAGGCGGCTGCCATGGCGTGGTCGCTCGGCCTGCCGGCCGTCGCCAAGTGGAGCCGCCCCTGGCTGCTCCCGGCCGGAAGCGGGTTGCGCAGTACGTCGATCGTGCGGTCACTCGCCGAGGTACGCGCGCTGTACGCCCGCACCCCGCAGGCCGGCAGCCGGCTGCTGCTCCAGCGACTGCTGCCGGCGGGGCGGCACCTGGACTGGTTCTTCCACGGGTACGCGGACTCCACCGGCCGCTGCTCCGCCGCCGCCACCGGGCGCAAGGAACGCTCGTGGCCGCACGGGGCCGGGCTCACCGCGGTCGGCCGATGGACGCCGAATCCCGCCGTCGAACGCGTCGCCCGCGACCTGCTCACCGCTCTCGGCCACCGGGGCGTGGTCGACCTCGACTTCCGGCTCGACCGGTCGACGGACACGTACCACCTGCTCGACTTCAACCCGCGCCCCGGCGCCCAGTTCCGGCTCTTCGCGGACCGCGAGGGGCTCGACGTCGTCCGCGCGATGCATCTGGACCTGACCGGGCGCCGGGTCCCGCCGCACTCCCCCGCGTACGGCCGCCGGTTCGTGGTGGAGAACTACGCGGCGCTGGCCCTGCTCACCTCCCCGCGCCGCCGCCCCGACGCCGAGCGGGGCATCGGGGGCGGAGCGGACCACGGCGCCGAAGGCGGTACGGAGACGGACGCGACACCGGCCGCGGAGTCCGGGAACGCGACGCGGCGCGTGGAGACGGCCTGGTTCGCCGCCGACGACCCCGTGCCGGCCCTCGCCATGACCTGGGCCTGGTTCCGCCACGCCCTGCGCAGGGGACTCACCGCACTCCGCCGACCCGCCCGGCCCGAAGGCCTTACGCCGGCGAACGGTCCGGCGACCGCGCTGCCGTCTCCGCCCGCGGCGCGTATCCCCTCCCAGGGGGCGTGCGAGGGAGGCACGACGAAAGACCGGGCCCGGCAGGCGTGAGGGCGCCCGGGAAAACCGACGGCCGCATCGCACGCCATTTTCCCGACGGTATTCACTCCATCGGACAGACCGAATTACGCCGGACGCCGCGCATCCCGGCTCAGCGCGGCCAGATCGGCGTCCTCATCAGCCGCTCCCACTCGTGATCGGGGGCTCCCGGCACCGTGCGGCCTGCTTGGGCCCACCGCTGTACCAGCGAGGAATAGAGGGGGAACGGTCCTTGGTCGGCGGGTGGCGGGTCCACCACATAACGGCTCTTCGGAATGAAGGCCATCCGCTCCCATTTGCCGGGATCGGGCGCCATCTTCCCCTCCCATCCGGTGTGGTTCCCGCATCATTCCACAGACCCCGCAGGAGAGTGATTCGATCGGTCGATGTCGCGTCGCGAACCTGTGTGCGACAGATATCGATTTACTGTGCGGGTCCATATTCCCGAGCTCTGGTGGTGTACGACCGTGTCCGTCAGGAAACTCACGCGCCCGCGGCGACTCGTGCTCGCCACTGCGGCGCTCGTCGCCCTCGGTTCCGGGGCGCTCGCCGCCGCCCCCGCCCTGCCCTCCCCGTCCCTGCCGTCCCCCGACCGGGGGCTCAACATCCTGGTCGTCGGTCTCGACACCCGGAAGGGCGTGACCGCGCGGGAGAAGGAGGCGTACCGCCTCGGTGGCAAGGAGTGCGGCTGCACCGACGTGATGATGCTGGTGCACGTCTCCGCCGACCACGGCCGGGTCAGCGTGCTGGGGCTGCCGCGCGACTCGCTCACCCGGTTCCCGGCCGGCCACCGGGACCGGCGGACGGGCGCGCCGCACGACGCCCATGCGGCGAAGCTCAACAGCGCCTGGGCCGAGGGCGGGCCGTCGTACGCGATGGAGATGGTCGAGAGGACGACGCGGCTCCCCGTACACCGCTATCTGGAGATCGACTTCCGCCGGTTCATGGACGCCGTGGACCGGCTCGACGGCGGCGTGCCGATCTGCGCCAAGGAACCGCTGAAGGACACGGTCACCGGCATCGAACTCGCGCCGGGCACCACGAACGTCGGCGGCGGGGAGGCCCTCCAGTACGTGCGCTCGCGGCGCGCCGACGGACAGATGGACTTCGGGCGGATCCGCAAGCAGCAGCAGTTCGTCGTCAACACCCTGCGGAAGGTGCGCTCGGACCTGCTGGGGAGCCCGGTGGAGCTGATGACGTTCGCCTCGGTGCTGCGCGGGCCGGCGCTGGCGGAGCGTCGCGCGCTCTCCACCCTGGACCTGATGCTCCTCGCCGTGCGCCTGCGGAACCTCACCCCCGACCGGATGGAGTTCGCGACCGTGCCCGTACTCCGCTTCGAGACCGTCCAGGGCGCCGGGTCCTCGGTGGCCTGGAACGTGGCGCACGCCGAGGAGGTGTTCGCGCGGCTGCGCGCGGACGAGCCGCTGCCGCCGGCCCGCCCCACCCCGTCCAGTGAGATCCCCCAGGCCGAGTACCGGCCGGCCGGCGGCGCTTCGCTCGTCTGCGCGTAGCCCGCCGGGCCGGTGCCGGTCCGGGGTGGGGCGGTGACGGTCCCGTCCGGTCCCGGGCGCCGTCAGCGGCTGAGCTTGCCGGCCAGCTCGGCCGGGTCCGTCGTCGGCGCGTCGCAGGTGAAGTGCCGGCAGACGTAGGCCGCCGCTCCTCCGTTCACCAGCGGGCGGTCCCTGAGCAGCGGGAACTCGTCGCTGTCCGGGGTGCCGAAGGCGACGACCGCGCCGGGCGCGGGCGCGAGCAGGGCGGTGCGGTGCAGAGCGCGGGCCAGGTCGTCCCCGGCGGGGCCGGCCACCGCGATCTCGCGCGGCCCGTCGAGCAGGGCCTCCGCCGTGGCCAGGCCCCAGCCGATGAAGCGGGGAGCGCGCGGCCCCAGGGCCTTGACGACGCCGAGGGCGCCCTCGGCGGCCGCCCGGTGCGCCTCCGAGCCGGTGTGGGCGGCGTACGAGAGGAGCGCGCCCCCGGCGGCGGTCCAGCCGGACGGTGTCGCGCTGTCGGTGGGGTCCTGCGGCCGGCGGATCAGGGTCTCCGCGTCGTGGGCCGTGTCGTACAGCGCCCCGCCCTCGGCGACGAACTGGTCGAGCACGATGTCCAGGAGGAAGCCGGCGAACTCCAGCCAGGCGCCCTCTCCGGTGACACCGGCGAGCGCGAGGAAGCCCTCGGCGACGTCGGCGTAGTCCTCCAGCACTCCGGCGTTGGGCCCGACCCGGCCGTCCCTGGAGGTCCGGGAGAGCCGCGCGCCCTCTCCCATGTGCACGCGAACGAGCAGGTCGGCGGCCTCGGTGGCGCGTTCGACCAGGTCGGGGCGGTCGAAGAAGGCACCGGTCTCGGCGAGGGCGGCGATCGCGAGACCGTTCCAGGCGGCGACCACCTTGTCGTCGCGGCCGGGGCGGGGCCGCCGCGCGCGGGCGGCGAGGAGCCGCTCCTTGATCGAGGCGAGCCGGTCGGCGTCGACCGGACCCGCCTCCTGCGGGAGCTGGAGGACGGAGGCGCCCTCCTCGAAGGTCCCCTCCTCGGTCACGCCGAAGTACCGGGCGGCATCCCGGGCGTCCTCCTCGCCCAGCACCTCGGTCAGCTGCGCCGGTGTCCACACGTAGTACGCGCCCTCCGCGTGCCGTTCGCCCCCGCCGGCGCCTTCGTCCCGGGTGGGTTCGCCTCCGTCCTCGACGGGGCTGTCGGCGTCCAGCGCCGAGGCGAATCCGCCCTCCGCGGTGCGCAGTTCGCGGACCATGAAGTCGGCGGTCTCCAGCGCGACCCGCCGGGCCAGGTCGTCTCCGGTGGCCCGCCACAGGTGCGCGTACACCCGGCAGAGCAGGGCGTTGTCGTAGAGCATCTTCTCGAAATGGGGCACGACCCATTCGCGGTCCACGGAGTAGCGGGCGAAGCCGCCGCCGAGCTGGTCGTAGATGCCGCCGCGGGCCATCGCCGCGCAGGTGTCGGCTGCCATCTGCAGGGCGCCTTCCGCGCCCGTACGGGCGTGGTGGCGCAGCAGGAACTCCAGCACCATCGACGGCGGGAACTTGGGCGCGCCGCCGAAGCCGGCGCTGCGGGAGTCGTAGTCCCGGGTGAGGCCGAGCAGGGCCTGGGCCAGTTCCGCCTCGCCGGGGACGCCGTCGCCGCCGTAGGCCAGGGAGCGGGACGAGAGGTCCCTGACGATGTTGCCGGCGACCTCGCCGACCTCGTCGCGGCGCTCGGTCCACGCCCGGGAGACGCCGTCGAGGACGTCGAGGAAGGAGGGCATGCCGTGGCGGGGCTCGGGCGGGAAGTACGTACCGAAGTAGAACGGCTCGGCGTCCGGGGTGAGGAAGACCGTCATGGGCCAGCCACCCTGCCCGGTGGCCGCCTGCACGGCCTCCATGTAGACGGCGTCGACGTCGGGGCGCTCCTCGCGGTCGACCTTGACGGCGACGAAGCGCTCGTTGACGTGGGTGGCGGTGGTGTCGTCCTCGAAGGACTCGTGCGCCATCACATGGCACCAGTGGCAGCTGCTGTAGCCGACGCTGAGCAGCACGGGCACGTCGCGACGGCGCGCCTCGGCGAACGCCTCGGGCGACCACGGCCACCAGTCGACCGGGTTGTCGGCGTGCTGGAGGAGGTACGGGGACGTCTCATGGGCCAGTCGGTTCGGCATGCTCCCCATCCTCCCGCACACGGCTGAGCCCCGTCCGTGCGCCACGGGGGCGTCGAACGGTCGGGGCACCGGTACGGCGGAGCGGCCCCGCCCTTCGCAGGGGAGCTGCGAGGGGGGCGGGGCCGCTCAGCGACGAAGCTGACGTCAGCTGACGTCGGTGTTGCCGTTGTCGGCCAGGAGGTCGACCAGGTCCGACAGCGGGTTGTTCTGCTGCTGCTGCACCGAGTTCTGGGTGCACGTCATGTTCTGCTTCGGGCTCAGAACGTCGTCCACGTTGACGGCAACGACGTTGACGATCGGAACCTGCGCGGTGATGTCCTGGACATCGAAGCAGTGCAGGACGCCACCGTTGATGAGGCCGAAGTTCGGGCTCATGTAGCCACCGGTGGAGTTGCTGCCGATGGCCTGCTTCGACGTGTTGCCGATGACGTTGGTGCTGTTGCCGTCATCAGCCGCCGCAGACGCCGTGGCGGCCGACATGCCGACGACGGAGGCCGCAACTGCCGCGGTGGCGAGAACCTTCTTGATCACGAGATTTCCTTCTTGAGCTGGAGGGCCCTGGAATGCTCCGTTACCGAAGCAGCCTGATCAACTGCCGGACAATGGATTGGTTCCGGCTGATCACCCTGATGCGCTATTCGGCAGATGAACGCCATCGGACGTGATCTCGAAGGGCACGCGTTCGGTAGGGGCGTGCGTCCCTGGGGAGGCCGGGCGGGACACCGGTCGACCGCTCCGCTCGCCCGCGACGACGCGCTCCGCCCGGAACAGGTGTTCGCGCAGGCGGGAGCTCTCGGCGGGGGCGGAGACCGCGGCCGCTCTCCGGCCGTTCTCCGGGCGGGTACGACTCAGGGCCCCGGGAGGTCGTCCCGGGGCCCTGGTGGTCGGGGGCCGTACCCGCTACTCCCCTGCCGTCGCCTTGCCGGACCGCGCGGCCGCGGGGGCGGTCCGGGCGGCCGCGGGGGCGGTCCGGGCGGCCGGGTCCGGGGCCTCCTCGAAGGAGATCCTGCCCATGTGGCGGTTCATCGACTTCATCAGCTGCCAGACCGCGAGGGCCAGGACGGCGAAGACGATGAAGCCGAGGACGCCGGGGGTCACCTTGTTCTTGTCCAGCTCTTCGGCGGCGAAGGGGACAAGCTGGGTCAGTGCCAGGTGTGCGCTCATGTCAGGCATTGTCGCGGATGCCCGCGAAGAGATCTTCCTCGGGGAGGGAGGTCGGGACCAGCGCCTTGCTGAGCTCGTACTCCTCCGTCGGCCAGACCTCCTTCTGGATCTCCATCGGGACCCGGAACCAGCCGCCGTCGGGGTCGATCTGGGTGCGGTGGGCGATCAGGGCCTTGTCGCGGATCTCGAAGAAGTCGGCGCAGGGCACGAAGGTCGTCAGCGTCCGCTCGGTGCGCTCGAACTCCTTCCAGCGCTCCAGCCACTCGCCGTACGGGGACTCCAGGCCGCGGGCGAGGAGCGCCTCGTGCAGGGCGGTGGTGCGGGGGCGGTTGAAGCCCTGGTTGTAGTAGAGCTTC
Source organism: Streptomyces sp. NPDC058671 (assembly GCF_042716475.1). Classification (NCBI taxonomy): domain Bacteria; kingdom Bacillati; phylum Actinomycetota; class Actinomycetes; order Kitasatosporales; family Streptomycetaceae; genus Streptomyces; species Streptomyces sp. NPDC058671. The sequence goes on from NZ_JBHXSA010000010.1 coordinate 201,057, forward strand.
AGGGGCTGCCAGACCGGGCCGAACTCGGCCTCCGGGTACTTCTCGGCGTCGCCCGCACCGTCGAAGGCCACCATCGAGATCTTGTGGGTCATGATGTGGTCGGGGTGCGGGTACCCGCCGTTCTCGTCGTAGGTCGTGATGACCTGCGGACGGAACGAGCGGATCTTCCGGACCAGCTCACCGGCCGCCGTGTCGACGTCCGCGAGGGCGAAGCAGCCCTCGGGGAGCGGGGGCAGCGGGTCGCCCTCGGGGAGACCCGAGTCGACGAAACCCAGCCATTCCTGGGAGACGCCCAGGATCTCGCGGGCCTCGTCCATCTCCTTGCGGCGCACCTCGTGGATGTTCGCCTCGATGTAGGGGTCACCCTGAAGCCTGGGGTTGAGGACCGAGCCGCGCTCGCCGCCCGTGCACGTCACCACCATGACGTCCACCCCCTCGGACACGTACTTGGCCATCGTCGCCGCACCCTTGCTCGACTCGTCGTCGGGGTGGGCGTGAACGGCCATCAGTCGCAGCTGCTCTGTCAAGACTCGATCCTCAGTGATTCGACGCGGAGCGTGGTCTCTATAGTGACGGAATCGGGGGAGGGAAAATTCCGCCACCCCCGGCTTCGAGAGGATCGATCATGAGCGCGGCGCGAGAGCAGCTGCCCCAGGAGCGCTACGGACGCTCCGCGGACCAGGCTGCGGACCGCAAGCTCAAGATCACGGGCTCGGTGCTCGGTGTCCTCTTCCTCGGGATGCTGGGCTGGTTCGGCTGGTACTACGTCGTCGACAGCAGGATCAGCGCCGAGATGATCAAGTTCGACGTGGTGAGCGCCACCGAGGTCCAGGTGCACCTGGAGATCCGCAAGGACGAGGGCGTCCTGGGCGTCTGCACCCTGCGCTCCCGCTCCGAGGACGGCGCCGAGGTGGCCCGCAAGGACGTCCGCATCGACGACCCCGCCGACCGGGTCGACAGCGTCTTCTCGCTCCGTACGACCGCCCCCGCGACGAGCGCCGAGCTCCTGGGGTGTACGGCCCGGTAGCGGTGGGTAGGGACGAGGTGTCGAGCCCCGGCGAGTCGCCACGGTGACCTGGGAAGACACCATCCCCGATGGTTATGTCCTCCCGCTTTTCGCCACTCATTGTTAGGCTCGTGGTTTCGCCCACCCGGGACAGCGCTGCTTTCCCGTGTAGGGCGATGCTTTGTATTCCCAGTACCTACGAGGAGCACCCGTGACCCAGACCAGCGACAACGTCACCTGGCTCACCCAGGAGGCGTACAACAAGCTCCAGGACGAGCTTGCGTACCTGTCTGGCGCCGCGCGTACCGAGATCACCGCCAAGATCGCCGCGGCGCGCGAAGAAGGCGACCTGCGCGAGAACGGCGGGTACCACGCGGCCAAGGAGGAGCAGGGCAAGCAGGAGCTCCGGATCCGCCAGCTCACCCAGCTCCTGGAGCACGCCAAGGTCGGCGAGGCCCCCGCGGACGACGGTGTCGTCGAGCCCGGCATGGTCGTCACGATCGCCTTCGACGGCGACGAGAACGACACGATGACCTTCCTGCTCGCCTCCCGCGAGTACGCGAGCGGTGACATCGAGACGTACTCGCCGCAGTCGCCGCTCGGCGTCGGCGTCAATGGCAAGAAGGCCGGTGAGGACGCCGAGTACGAGCTGCCGAACGGCAAGAAGGCCGCGGTGAAGATCCTCAGCGCCAAGCCGTACACCGGCTGAGGCGCCTGATCTCCCCGAAGGACCGGACCCCGGGGGTCCGGTCCTTCGTCGTCTCCCGGTCCGGCGCCGGGGCCCGGTGCCCGTGTATCGCGGGCGTATCGGAAACCGCATACGCCATCGCAACGGCCCTCCGGCTCCCATGGGGGGATGAACCACGACGCTTCCCTGCCGCCCCCGTCCCGACGCACGCGCCGGGTCGTCTTCGTCGGCCTGGCGGTCCTGGGCGTGGCGGGCGCCCTGTTCGTCGTGCGCAGGCCGCTGACGATGGCCGCTCCGACGTGCCTGGCCGGGCGGTGGCACGGCTGCCTCGACACGTTCAACGGCGTGGTGCTCATGACGCTGGTCACGCTGCCCCTGGCCGTGCTGGTGGCGTGGGTGTCTGCGCGCCGTCGGCGGGCAGCGGGCGTCCCCTCGGCGTGGCGGCTGTCACTGGCCGAGGTGGGCATGGTCCACGGGACGGTGCCGTTCCTGTGGATGACCATGATGCCGGGCGGCGGGGCCGGCGTCGTCCCCGCCCGGGTGAGCCTGGTGCCGCTGCGGGACCTGGTCACGATGGGCCCGCTCGGGATCGGCGGCAACCTGCTGGTCCTCGCGGCGCTGGGGTTCTTCGCCCCGATGCGGTTCGCGGCGGTGGCGTCCCTGCCGCGGGTCCTGGCGCTCGGGGCGGGCTGCTCGGTCCTGGTCGAGACCGCGCAGTACGTCCTGCGGCTCGACCGTGTGTCGTCCGTGGACGACGTCCTGGTCAACGCCACCGGCGCCGCGCTGGCCGCCCTGGCGTCGCGCCGCTGGTGGCGGACCCGGGCGGCAGGGCCTTCGGAGCTGCCCCGCCCCGTGCCGACACCGGTCGGCTGACGTGTCCGGCACCGGCGCGCTGTCTAGGCTTCGGGCATGCGCGTACTGATCGTGGAGGACGAGCCCTACCTGGCCGAAGCCGTCCGGGACGGTCTGCGCCTGGAGGCGATCGCCGCCGACATCGCGGGCGACGGCGACACCGCCCTGGAACTGCTCAGCGTCCACTCCTACGACCTCGCGGTCCTCGACCGCGACATCCCGGGCCCCTCGGGCGACGAGGTCGCCCGCCGGATCGTCGCCTCCGGCAGCGGCATCCCGATCCTCATGCTCACCGCCGCCGACCGGATCGACGACAAGGCGTCGGGGTTCGAGCTCGGCGCCGACGACTACCTCACCAAGCCGTTCGACCTGCGGGAGCTCGTCCTGCGGCTGCGGGCGCTCGACCGCCGACGCGCGTACGCCAGGCCCCCGGTCCGCGAGATCGCGGGCCTGCGCCTCGACCCGTTCCGCAGGGAGGTCTTCCGCGACGGACGGTACGTCGCCCTCACCCGTAAACAGTTCGCCGTGCTCGACGTCCTCGTCGCCGCCGAGGGCGGGGTCGTCAGCGCCGAGGACCTGCTCGAACGGGCCTGGGACGGGAACGCCGACCCCCTCACCAACGCCGTGCGCATCACCGTCTCCGCACTGCGCAAACGACTCGGCGAACCATGGCTCATCGCCACGGTGCCCGGCGTCGGCTACCGCATCGACACCGGCCCCGGCGGCACACGTGCGTAGACGCCCAGGGCTCAGCGCCCGGATGAAACTCACCCTCAGCTACGCCGGGTTCCTCGCCGTCGCGGGCGCCCTCCTGCTGGCCGTCGTGTGGGCGTACCTGCTGCGCTACGTACCGGACAACTCTCGGGGTCTGCTCGGGGTCTCGCCCAACCGCTACCTGCTGGTGCGCACCTTCGCCCCCGCCGCGGCCGTGGCGATGGGTTTCCTGCTCGTGTTCGGCCTCGTCGGGGGATGGATCCTCGCCGGCCGGATGCTCGCACCGCTCACCCGGATCACGGCCGCCGCACGGACGGCCGGGAACGGATCGCTGTCCCACCGGATCCGTATGGAGGACCGCCAGGACGAGTTCCGCGAACTCGCCGACGCCTTCGACACCATGCTGGAACGCCTCGAGTCGCATGTGGACGAGCAGCGGAGGTTCGCCGCCAACGCCTCCCACGAACTGCGCACCCCGCTCGCCATCTCGCGGGCGCTGCTCGACGTCGCCCGCGGGGACCCCGCGGGGGACCCGGACGCGCTCTTCGCCCGCCTCCAGGCCGTCAACACCCGGGCCGTCGACCTCACCGAGGCCCTCCTGCTGCTCAGCCGCAGCGACGGCGGGACCTTCGCCCGCGAGGACGTCGACCTCTCCCTCGTCGCCGAAGAGGCCGCCGAGACCCTGCTCCCGCTCGCCGAGGAGCGCGGGATCACGCTCGACGTCACCGGCGGAGCGACCCGGACCGGCGGATCCGGGGAGCTTCTGCTGCGGATGGTGACGAACCTCGTCCAGAACGCCGTCGTCCACAACCTCCCCGTCGGCGGGACCGTGACGGTCCACACCGAGGAGCGGGGCGGGGCGGGCGTGCTGCGCGTGGAGAACACGGGCCCGCCGCTCCCACCGGACCTGGTGCCGACCCTCACCGAACCCTTCCAGCGAGCAACGGAGCGCGTACGCGGCGACGAGCACGCGGGCGCCGGCCTCGGCCTGGCCATCGTGCACAGCATCGTCCGCGCCCACGACGGGACCCTCGAACTCGTCCCCCGCCCCGCCGGAGGCCTCCTGGTCACGGTCCGACTGCCCGGCGGGGGTCCATCGGAAAGGCCCTAACCGTCGGCGCGGCGGTACTTGCGGACGGCGAGCGTACGGAAGACGACGATGATCAGGATGGACCAGAGCAGCGACGCCCACACCGGGTGCTGCATCGGCCAGGCGTCGGACGTGGAGACCCCCGGGTTGCCGAAGAGTTCGCGGCACGCCTGCACGGTGGCGCTGAACGGGTTCCACTCCGCGATGGGCTGGAGCCAGCTCGCCATGTTCTCGGTGGGCACGAAGGCGTTCGAGATGAACGTGACGGGGAAGAGCCAGATCAGCCCGCCCGAGGTGGCCGCCTCCGGGGTGCGTACCGACAGGCCGATCAGGGCGCCGATCCAGGAGAAGGCGTAGCCGAGCAGGAGCAGGAGGGCGAAGGCCCCCAGCGCCTTCGGGACGCCCTCGTGGATACGCCATCCGACCAGCAGGGCCACGATCGTCAGGACGACGACCGTGAGCAGGGTCTGGACGAGGTCGGCGAGCGTACGGCCGGTGAGGACCGCGCCGCGCGCCATGGGCAGCGAACGGAACCGGTCGATCAGGCCCTTGTGCATGTCGTCGGCGATGCCGGCGCCCGCGCCCGCGGTGGCGAAGGTGACGGTCTGCGCGAAGATGCCGGCCATGAGGAACTCGCGGTACTCCGAGGCGCTGGTCGAGCCGCCGATCATCATCGAGCCGCCGAAGACGTAGCTGAACAGCACGACGAACATGACGGGCTGGATGACCCCGAACAAGATCATCTCGGGAATCCTGCTCATGCGGATCAGGTTCCTGCGGGCGACGACCAGGGAGTCGTTCACGGTGCTCACTCGGCCACCTCCTTCGTGTGGGTGCGGTCGCCGCCGCCCGGTCCGGCCGGTCCGCCGTTCTCCTCGGCCTCCCGCGCGGCCACGTGGCCCGTCAGGGAGATGAAGACGTCGTCGAGGGTGGGGCGGCGAAGGCCGATGTCGTCGATCTCGACACCGATGGCGTCCAGGTCCCGGATGACCTCGGCGAGCAGCTTGGCGCCGCCGGCGACGGGGACGGTGAGCTTGCGGGTGTGGTCCTCGACGGACACCTCGCCATGGCCGACGCCCGCGACGCCGTAACGGGCCAGGACGTCACGGGCGCCGGGGATCATCCCCGGTTCGTGGACGACGACCTCGACGCGCTCGCCGCCCGTCTGGGCCTTGAGCTGGTCGGAGGTGCCCCGCGCGATGACCTTGCCCCGGTCGACGACGCAGATGTCGTGGGCGAGGTGGTCGGCCTCCTCCAGGTACTGGGTGGTGAGGAGCAGGGTCGTACCGCCCGCGACGAGTTCCTTGATGACCTCCCACAGGGCCTGCCGGTTGCGGGGGTCGAGGCCGGTGGTCGGCTCGTCCATGAACATGACCGGCGGGGAGACGACCAGGGCCGCCGCGAGGTCGAGCCGGCGGCGCATGCCACCGGAGTACGTCTTCGCCGTGCGGTCGGCGGCGTCGGCGAGGCCGAAACGCTCCAGGAGCTCACCGGCCCGCGCCTTCGCGGCCTTCGCCTTCATCTGGTAGAGCTGCCCGACCATCTGGAGGTTCTCCCGGCCGGTGAGGTACTCGTCGACGGCCGCGAACTGACCGGAGAGACCGATCGAGCGGCGCACCTCGTCGGGGTGCTTGAGGACGTCGATGCCGGCGACGACAGCCCTGCCGCTGTCCGGCTGGAGGAGAGTGGTCAGCACGCGGACGGCGGTCGTCTTCCCCGCGCCGTTGGGGCCGAGCAGACCCAGGACGGTGCCCTCGGGCACGTCGAGGTCCACGCCGTCCAGAGCTCGTACGTCACCGAAGGTCTTCACCAGACCTTCGGCATGGATCGCGCCTGGCATGTGGGTTCTCCAGGGGAGAGGAGGCGTTTTCCCATCGATCCTAGGATCAGCGGGGGCGCCCCGCCCACCGAATTTGTGACCCCCGCCACATGATCTTGCTCGGAAGCGGGCCGCCCACGGCCCGGCCGCGCGGGCCCACCGGTCAGCCCAGGACCGTGTACCCCGCGTCCCTCAGCGCGTCCTCGACCTCCCGGCAGTGCTCCGGGCCCTTCGTCTCCAGGTGCAGTTCGACCTCCGCCTCCGTCAGGCCGAGCCGCGGGTCGGTCCGTACGTGGCTGACGTCCAGGACGTTCGCGTCGGCCACCGTCAGGACCGCGAGCAGCGTCGCGAGGACGCCCGGCCGGTCCGTGACCCGCAGCCGCAGGCTCAGATAGCGGCCCCCCGCGGCCATGCCGTGCCGCAGGATCCGCTGGAGCAGCAGCGGGTCGACGTTCCCGCCGGACAGCACCGCCACCACCGGCCCCGCGAAGGCCTTCGGATCGCTGAGCAGGGCCGCCACCGGACTGGCGCCCGCCGGTTCCACGACCATCTTCGCCCGCTCCAGGCAGAGCAGAAGCGCCGACGACAGCGCGTCCTCGGAGACCGTGACGACCTCGTCGACGTACTCCTGGACCAGCGTGAACGGCACGTCGCCCGGCCGCCCCACCCTGATCCCGTCCGCCATCGTCACCGGCGAGTCGACGACCACCGGGTGCCCGGCCGCCAGCGACGGCGGGTAGGCGGCCGCGCCCTCCGCCTGCACACCGATCACCTTCACGTCCGGGCGCACCGACTTCACCGCGAGCCCGATGCCGGCCGCGAGACCACCACCGCCGACGCCCACGAGGACCGTCCTGACCTCGGGGCACTGCTCCAGGATCTCCAGGCCCACCGTGCCCTGCCCCACGATGATGTCGGGATGGTCGAAGGGGTGGATGAACACGGCCCCGGTCTCCCGCGCGTACCGCTCCGCCGCCGCGAGCGTCTCGTCCACGACGTGTCCGTGCATCCGGACGTCCGCGCCGTACTCCCGGGTCGCCGCCACCTTCGGCAGCGGGGCGCCGACCGGCATGAACACGGTGGCATGGACCCCGAGGAGCTTCGAGGCGAGCGCCACACCCTGCGCGTGGTTTCCCGCGGAGGCCGCGACGACCCCGGCGGCCCGCTCCTCGGGCCGCAGCCCCGCGATCCGTACGTACGCGCCGCGCAGTTTGAAGGAACCCGTCCGCTGGAGGTTCTCGCACTTGAGGTGCACGGGCGCCCCCACCAGCGACGACAGATGGCGGCTGCCCTCCATCGCCGTCATCCGGGCCACCCCGGACAGCATCTTCCGCGCCCCCCTCACATCGTCGAGCATCAACCGGTGCAAGGGGTCTGGCGTACGGAAGCTCATGACATCAAGTCTCGCAGCTCACGGCCCTCGTGGCCGCCCGGCGGGCAGGGGCGCAACAGGTTTGCGCAGCCCCGGTACGGACCTCCCCGGGGCCGCGTACTCTGTCCCCCACCGACCGACCACCCCCGCACGAGAGAGACCCCAGCCATGCCCACATCTCAGGACATGACGACTGAGCTCGACCCCGGTCTCCTCGACGCCCTCCAGCACCAGGTGGCCGTCTTCGCCCGCCGGGCCGAGCAGACCCGCCTCGGCGGCACGGGACAGCTGCGGAACTCGATGGACCGGGCCGCGTACCTCCTGCTCAACCGGCTCGACCAAGAAGGCCCGATGGGCGTCAAGGCGCTCGCCGCGGGCATGGGCATCGACTCGTCGACCGTCACCCGGCAGGTCGCCCCGCTCGTCGACACCGGCCTGGTGAAGCGCACCTCGCACCCGGAGGACGGACGGGCCGTCGTGCTCCAGCTCTCGGCGCGCGGCCTGGCCCGCCTGGAGGAGGTCCGCTCCTCGCGCCGGCAGCTGATGGCGGAGGTCACGGAGGGCTGGACGCCGACCGAGCGGGAGTCCTTCTGCACCCTCCTCACCCGCTTCAACACCGCGCTGTCCGCTCGGCAGTCGGCCCACGCGGCCCATCCGGGCGCCGAGTCCGCGACCGCCTCCACGGCCGAGGGGCCGAGCGAGTCCTCGCCGACCTCTTGACCCCGCACCCGCGCTGTCCTCAGATGAGGACGTGCGAGAGCAGCGAGGCGGACCAGGTGCCGAACGCGCCCACCGCGCCCGGGAGTTCGACGCGTTCGTAGCCGGGGCGGCGGGTCGGCTGCTGCACGCGGCGACCCTGCTCACCGCCGAGACCCGGACCCGCAACCCGCACGCCCAGGCCCTGTTGACCGACGCCTTCGCGCACACGTACGCGGTGTGGGACCGGTTGCGCGACGAGGATCCGTACGACCTCACCCGGCGCGACCTCGCCGCCCGCTTCGCCCGCACCGCCTGGCGGCACCGCGGCGGCCGGGGCGGGGTGCTCGGGGCCCTCCCCCCTCAGGAACGGCTCGTCCTCGTCCTCCGGCTGTACGAGGGGATCGCCGAGGAGCAGGTCGCGGCCCTGCTCGGCCTGCCCGAGGCCCGGGTCCGGGCGGTCTGCGCCCGATCCGTGGCCGCGCTGAGGGCGGCGTCCCGCAAGGACGGCGCACCGGGGGCGCCCTCCGGGCGGGACGGCCTGTCCCGGGAGACGGCCGCGTGAGCCGGTACGAGGACAGGGAGGCGGCGGTCCGCCGGCTGCTCGACACCCCGCACCCGCCGGTCCCCGGCGACCTCGCGCGCCGGGCCGCGGAGCGCGGGGCCCGCCGGGCGCAACGGGCGCGGAGGGTACGCCGGGCGCTCTGGTTCCTGGGCACGGTCGCCGTGCTCGTGTTCGTGGCGTGGGCGTCGGTGGCCCGGCCCTGGGAGGTCCCGCCGGCGGAGACGACACCACCGCTCGAAGGCTGGTGAGGACGGGCCTAACCTGGAGGAAGGGGCCGTCTGGAGGTCGACATGGCCAGGAAAGCATCCGACTGCCGGGACGCCCCGAGCGTCTCCGGCTGCTCGCTGTACATCTCGGGCGAGGAGGAGGAAGTTCTCCGCGCGGCCGTCGAGCACGCGGTGTCCGTGCACGAGCACACGGACACGCCCGAGTTCCGCGAGGAGGTCCGGGGGTTCCTGAAGGACCCGCTGCCCGGCACCTGAACGACACGGAGGACCCGACCCCGCGGATTCGGGTGCCGGGCCCTCCGGATTCGGGTGCCGGGCCGGCGGATGCGGGTGCCGTGCCCCGCGGATCCGGGTGCCGGCCCCGCGTACGTACAGGGTCTTCCGCTCGGAGCAGGCCGGTCCGGACCGGCCCGCGGGTCCGGGCCGGTCCGGACGAGAGGTCCTAGCCCAGCGCCTGGCGCAGGTCGGCGAGCAGGTCGTCGACGTTCTCGATGCCCACGGAGAGGCGCACGAGGTCGGCCGGGACTTCGAGGGCGGAGCCCGCGACGGACGCGTGGGTCATCCGGCCGGGGTGCTCGATGAGGGACTCGACGCCGCCGAGGGACTCCCCGAGGGTGAAGAGCTGCGCGCGGTTGCAGACCTCGACGGCCGCCTCCTCGCCGCCCCGCACGCGGAACGAGATCATGCCGCCGAAGGACCGCATCTGCTTGGCGGCGACCTCGTGCCCCGGGTGCTCCGGGAGGCCCGGGTAGAGCACCTGGGTGACCTCGGGGTGCTGGGTGAGCATCTCGGCGATCCGGGTGGCGTTCTCGCTGTGCCGGTCCATGCGGACCGCGAGCGTCTTGATGCCGCGCAGCACGATCCAGGAGTCGAAGGGGCCGGCGACCGCGCCCATCGCGTTCTGGTGGTACGCGAGTTCCTCGCCGAGCGACTCGTCGGCCGTGACCAGGGCGCCGCCGACGACGTCCGAGTGGCCGCCCATGTACTTGGTGAGCGAGTGCACGACGACGTCGGCGCCGAGCGCCAGCGGCTGCTGCAGGTAGGGCGAGGCGAAGGTGTTGTCGACGACGAGCTTCACGCCGGCCTGGCGGGCGACGCCCGCGACCGCCTCGATGTCGGTGATGCCGAGGAGCGGGTTCGACGGGGTCTCGACCCAGATCAGCTTCGTACGGTCGTTGACGGCGTCCCGCACCGAGTCGACGTCGGAGGTGTTAGCCACCGAGAAGTCCACGCCCCAGCGCTGCACGACCTTGGCGAAGAGCCGGAACGTGCCGCCGTAGGCGTCGTTCGGGATGACCACGTGGTCACCGGGCGCGAGGAGCGCGCGCAGCAGGCAGTCCTCGGCGGCCAGACCGGACGCGAAGGCGAGCCCGCGCCGGCCGCCCTCGAGGGCCGCCAGGTTCTCCTCCAGGGCGGTACGGGTGGGGTTGGCGCTGCGGCTGTACTCGTAACCGCCGCGCAGCCCGCCCACGCCGTCCTGCTTGTAGGTGGACACCTGGTAGATGGGCGGGACGACCGCGCCGGTCAGCGGGTCGGCGGTGTTGCCCGCGTGGATCGCGCGGGTCTCGAAGCTCTGGTGGGAGTGCTGGTCGCTCATGGTCACGAGCGTAGTGCCGAGCACCCCCGGCCGCCGCGATCGTCTCATTCGGTGTCCTGGACAATGGACACATGGAGATTCTCTGGTTCCTGATCGCGCTGGGGCTGCTGTTCGGCGTCCTCGGTCCCTATCTGCTGCGCCGCCGCGGTGGCGGGATCCGGTTGGCGGCGCCGGGGTCGCCTGACGCGGCGGACCCGGAGGCGTACGGGTTCGTGCGGCAGGAGGACCAGGACGTGCGGCTGCCGGGCGCGGACGACGAGCTGCTGCACGTGCTCGACATCGTCCAGGCCACCCAGGACTGGGGGGCGGCGTCGCGGCTGCTCGCCGCCACCGGCAAGGACGGTGAGGTGCGCTGGCAGCGTGTCCAGGCCTTCGCGGGCGCCGCGTCCCTGGAGCTGCAGGAGCGGCCGGGCGTGGGCGGGGCGTGGTTGCGGTCCTGGCGGGCGGAGGCGCCGAAGGACGCGGGCGGCGCGGCCGTGCACGCGGAGTTCCTGGTGCAGCAGGCGTGGCGGTCCTCCGCCGCCGGGACCGACGACTTCCGGATCATCCTGGAGGAGGCGCGCAAGGTCACCGAGGAGGCGGCGCTGCTCGCTCCGGGCGACCCCGTCCCCTACATCACGCAGCTGGCGGTGGCGCGCGGGCTCGGCTACGGCCACGAGCAGTTCGACCAGGTGTGGGCGCAGGTCATCGACCGGGCGCCGCAGCACATGGGGGCGCATCTGGCTGCCCTGCACTACTGGTGCGAGAAGTGGCACGGTTCGCGCGAGGAGGCCGACCACTTCGCGACGTCGGCGGCGGCGCGGGCCCCGCGCGGCTCGCTGCTCGCGGCGCTGCCGCTGTTCGCGGTGTACGAGCACGTGCCGGACGTGGTGCTGGTGCAGGACTTCTTCCGTACGGCGGTGGTGTCGAAGGCGATGGACGGCGCGCTGTACGCGGTCCACTCGGCCCGCGCGGACGACCCGATGCTGGCGCACGTCCGTCATCTGCTGGTCTGGTTCCTGGTGCGGGCGGAACGCTGGGCGGAGGCCATGCACCAGCTGGTGAAGGTCGACGGGCACGTGGGCGCGGTGCCGTGGACGCTCAGCGGGGACCCGGCGGCGGAGTTCACGGTCTTCCGGAACCTGGCGGTGGCGGGGTACGAGGCGAACGGCGGTAGCCCGGCGACGCTGCCGCGCTGACGTCCGCGGGGAGCGGGCCGGGGGAAGGTTTCCCCCCGGTTCCTTGTTGTGCCGACTGCCGACCGTCAAGGAGAGATGCAGCATGTTCCTGTCCCGCACCCCCGTCCTCCCCACCCCCGAGCAGGCCCTGCGCGGCCGCTCCGAGCCCGAGTTCGTCGTGCCCGAGCGCCACACCGTGCTGGGCAACCCGCTCCTCGGCCCGTACCCGGAGGGTCTGGAGGTCGCCGACTTCGCCCTCGGCTGCTTCTGGGGCGCCGAGCGCACGTTCTGGCAGGTCGAGGGCGTCTGGACGACCCTCGTCGGCTACCAGGGCGGCCACACGCGGAACCCCGCGTACGAGGAGGTCTGCTCGGGCCTGACCGGTCACACCGAGGCCGTCCGGGTCGTCTTCGACCCCGCGAAGGTCTCCTACGAGAGTCTCCTGAAGCTGTTCTGGGAGTCGCACGACCCGACCCAGGGCTTCCGCCAGGGCAACGACGTGGGCACCCAGTACCGCTCGGCGATCCACACCCACTCCGACGCCCAGGCGGCTGCCGCCGAGGCGTCCCGCGAGGCCTACCAGAAGGTCCTGACGGGCTCGGGCTACGGCACGATCACCACGGAGATCCTGCCCGCCGACGAGAGCCGCCCGCTCTACCCGGCGGAGCCGTACCACCAGCAGTACCTCGACCGCAACATCAACGGCTACTGCGGCATCGGCGGCACGGGCGTAACCTGCCCGATCGGCATCGCCGAGGCCCCCGGGGAGTGAACGGCGCCCTGCTCCCCGACCCGGCGCACGAGCGGCTGACTCAGCTCTGGCAGGCCCACAGGCCTGCCGGGCCGATGCCACCGTGGGAGCTGAAGACGGTGTATCGGGAACGCTGGGTCCGCTTCCACAGCCTGCCCGGGTCGAAGCGCTACGCGGAGGACGAGCCGGAGTACGCCGTCCTCCTCGACCGGTACAACACGGTCCTCGATGCACTCTTCGCGGGCGGCGAGGCGTACGTGGTGACCACCGACTGGGCCGATCCGTCCGAGCCGACGGACTATTCGGCCCACCGCGCTGCCCTACATCCGGAAGGCACGCTGTGGACCACCCTGGACGATACGGACGACCCGGATCCGGACTTCCAGACACGCTGGTACCTCTACACCGACCGCCGCCGCTGGCAGCGCGGCTGCCTCGACCCGATGCTCCGCGCCGTCGCGGACGACACACTGTCCGGCAACTTCGTGACGGACCCCGGCCTCACCCAGATCCACCACCCGTACGACGGCGGCGCGGACGTCATCCTGTCAAGCCCGGTCGAACGGGACCGGATGCGCGAGCAATACTCCGCCTGGCTGTCCACACACCCCTCGGGGTACTGATCAGGACGGGTTGTAGCCGTAGACCCGCTTCGCGTCCAGATGGAGCTCGTGCGGGGGCCGAAGCAATCAGCGGCCAGCGTGGCCACTCTGGCGCCACAAGGACAGGCACGGTTGTGTCCGCTGTCTCCGGACGGTCCGCAGCATCCGCAGGAACGGAACGTGCCCGACGCTGTGGCGTACTGAGGACGCCAAGGACTACGTAGTGCAGGGCTACGTCATCACTGACCCCGAGCGGCTGGCGCAGCTCGACCTGCCCGAGGGCGAGACCGCCGTCGTGCTCCCGGCCGCGGTGCTGGAGGAGTACTTCCGTGCTCAGGGGTGAGGAGTTCGGCCTGCTCTTCGAGGCCTCCTGCGGGACTACCGAGACCGCGCCCTGGCCGAAGCGGCGTCATTCGCCGACTACTGGGAGCGGTCCAGACCGGAAGGCGAACGAAGGGGCATCAACCGGGCGGCCGTGCCCCTTTCCGTTTCCGCTCCCTGTCAGTCGCGCCACTTCGGGACCAACAGGTCAGGGTTGAAGGGGCGCCGACCTCCGCCGCCCACCGGCAGCACGATCACCGCGTGCAGTGCCTCCCTGATCAGAGCGCGCTTCTGTGCCAGGTCCAGCCTGCCGGAGGTCCAGCGCGCACGTACGTCGCCGGTGACCTCGGCCGCACGCTGCTGGTTGAGGACGTGGCGCGCGCGGTCCGCGCGTAGTTCCTTGACCCGAGATTGCACCCTCTGGTTCTCAGGGAAGAACAGCTCATCCGCGATCTGGTCCTCCTGCCAAGCCTGGAGCAGCTTGCGCTGCTTCCGCGTCAGGCGGTCCAGTTCATCTTCCCCTGTCCATTCCTCGTCCGCATGCGCCGTCCTGGCTGCCCGTTCCTCCAGCTTCGCCAGAACTGCCTCCGTGATGAATTCATCAATCTTGGCGCCGTTGCGTCCCGTGCCACCGCAACCGCCCATTTCCTTGCTGGGGCACTGATAGAGATATCCGCCGGAGAGATCCGGCCGCGCGGTCGCGCGGAGGGGTGAGTCGCAGATCTGGCCGTCCGTACCGGGCTTTCCGCATCGGAGGATTCCGGTCAGCAGGTACGACGGGGTGCGAAAGTCCGTGACCGTTCCGTCAGACTTCACGTTGGGACCGACGCGGGCCGAGAAGACGGCGTCGATGGCCATCCACTCTTTCGGCGTGATGATCGACTCCCAGCGGCCCACGACCGGCACACCGTTGGCATCGCGGACCAACTCCCCGTCGTGCTTCCGCCAACCGCACAGCCGCGGGTTCCACAGCGCGAGCTTGAGGGAGCGGCTCGCCCACTCCTTGTCGTTGATCGTGCGGACGCCGGCCTCCCGCCACTCGCGGAGGATCGAGTGCAGGGACTTGCCCGCGATCACCTCTCGGGCGCCCTTCGCCAGCCACGCCGCTTCTTCGGGCTCCAGCGTGAGCTTGTCGTCCTGCCAGCCGAAGGGGCGCTTTCCGCCCACCGGGATGCCCAGCTCGGCACGGGCCCTGTGCGAGCGGCGCGCGCGCCGCTGCATCTTGCGCACCTCCATCTTGGAGATGACGACGCCGAAGAGGCCCATGGACTCCACGTCCTCGCTGTAGAGGTTCTTCGACCCCGTGGCGTCGGCGTACAGCCGCCCTTCCTCGTACGTGAGCGCATCCACGAACCGCTCGTAGTCTCCGGCCCTGCGCGTGAGCCGGTCGTCTGCGACGACGATCACGCCGCGCACCGGCCGGCCGTCCGCCATGTGGCCCGGCTTGAGCGCCTTCACCATGGCTTCGAAGTCCGGACGCACCACCGCTGCCTTGGCCGCCGACAGGTCGTTGTCGGTGTACCGGTGCACGATCGTCCAGCCGAGCCGGGCCGCCGTCTCCCCGTTCACCTTGTGCTGGTCCTCGACGCCGTGGCCGTCTCTGGCCGTGTCAGCGGAGATACGCGCGTACGAGACAACCGGGATCACCGGCGGCGTTTCGTTCACTTCCCACCCCTTTACGAAGAGTTACTAATCCTACGCAAAGAGTGGTGGCGCCCCGTGCAGTACCTCGACAAGAACCCCGGCGGCTACTGCGGCATCGGCGGGACCGGCGTCTCGTGCCCGATCGGCGTGGCCAGGGCCGAGTAGGGACACCCGGGCGGTCAGACCGTCCGGTCCGACGCGGCGGCGCGCAGCGTCGCCGCGGTCGACGCCGGGTCGTAGCCCTCCGGGACGCCGTCGATCAGGAGGATGTCGCCGGTCATGTGGCGGGCGCGGAGGGGGATCAGGGCCCGGTAGGGCTCGGAGTCGTACCAGGCGCGGGCGTTCTCGTACGTGGGGAATCCGATGATCACGAGGGCGCCGGGCCAGGTGCCTTCGCGGACCTCGCGGTCGGGGGCGCCGTGCACGAGGAAACGGCCGCCGAAGGGGTCGAGGGTCCCCTGGACGCGCTCCATGTAGGTGAGGACCTCGTCGTCGAGGACGGGCTTCGGGTGCAGGTTTCCGATGGCGTAAGCGGTCATGACGCAAGGGTGCCGGGGCATGGCGTGCGGGGTCGATTACCCCGCAGGTCATGCCCCGGCCGCCTGTTCCCGGGCCGACGGCCCCCGGAGGCGTCAGATCGTCGACGCGTCGATCACGAACCGGTAGCGGACGTCGCTCGCGATGACCCGCTCGTAGGCCTCGTTGATCCGGTCGGCGGAGATGACCTCGATCTCGGCGCCGAGGCCGTGCTCCGCGCAGAAGTCGAGCATCTCCTGCGTCTCGGCGATGCCGCCGATCATGGAGCCCGCGAGGGTCTTGCGGCCGCCGATGAGGGAGAAGAGGTTGAGCGCGACGGGCTCCTCGGGGGCGCCGACGTTCACCAGGGCGCCGTCCGGCTTGACCAGGCTCAGGTAGGCGCCGAAGTCCAGGGGCGCGGAGACCGTGGAGATGACCAGGTCGAAGGTGCCGGCCAGGTCGGTGAAGGTCTGCGGGTCGCTCGTCGCGTGGAAGTGGGCGGCACCGAGCTTCAGGCCGTCCTCCTGCTTGCGCAGCGACTGGCTGAGTACGGTGACCTCCGCGCCGAGGGCGTGGGCGATCTTGACGCCCATGTGGCCGAGGCCGCCGAGGCCGACGATCGCGACCTTCTTGCCGGGGCCCGCCTTCCAGTGGGCGAGCGGCGAGTAGAGGGTGATGCCGGCGCAGAGCAGCGGCGCGGCCTCGTCGAGCGCGATGCCCTCGGGGATGCGGAGGGTGTAGTTCTCGTCGACGACGATCTGGCGGGAGTAGCCGCCGTAGGTGGGCTCGCCGTTCTTGTCGAGGGCGTTGTACGTGCCGGTCATGCCCTGGGTGCAGAACTGCTCCAGACCCTGCAGGCAGTACGCGCAGGTGCGGCAGGAGTCGACGAAGCAGCCGACGCCGACCCGGTCGCCGACCTTGTGCCGGGTGACTCCGGGGCCGACCTCGGCGACGATTCCGGCGATCTCGTGACCGGGGACCATCGGGAAGATGCCCTCGCCCCAGCCGTCGCACGCCTGGTGGATGTCGGAGTGGCAGATGCCGGCGTACTGGATGTCGATGAGGACGTCGTGCTCGCCGACGGCCCGGCGCGGCACGGTGGTGCGCTCCAGGGGGGCGTTGGCGGCGGGTGCGGCGTAGGCGGGGACGGTGGTCACGTTCGTGGTCATGCCGTCCACGGTGCCCGAGGACTCCGGTTCCACCCAGCCCCCTGTTCTGCCTACGACCGGTGTGCCTACCACTGGCAGGGTCAGGAACGTACGTCCGGCGGCGGGGCCGGGCGGCGATAATGGGGTCGTATGGATCCCAGTGCGGAACTCAGCGAATTCCTGCGCTCCCGGCGGGCCCGGCTGAAGCCGCAGGATGTCGGGTTGCCCGAGTACGGACGGCACCGGCGGGTGCCGGGACTGCGCCGTGAGGAGTTGGCGCAGCTTGCGGGGGTGTCGGTGGCGTACTACACCCGGCTGGAACAGGGTCATGGGCGGAACGTGTCCATGGAGGTGCTCGACGCCATCGCGCGGGCGCTGCGGCTGAGCGACACCGAGCGGGCGCATCTGACGCATCTGGCGAAGCCGACGGTGAAGAAGCGGCAGCGGGCGGCGATCGCCCGCCCCCAGCGGGTCCGGGCGTCGCTGACGCAGCTCCTCGACTCGCTGGAGGGGGTGCCCGCGTTCGTCCTGGGGCGCCGCCTCGACATCCTGGCGTGGAACCGGATGGCGCGGGCGCTGATCGGCGACTTCGCCGCGTGGGAGCCGGCCGAGCGCAACATGCCCCGGATGATCTTCCTGGACCCGAACGCGCGTGATCTGTACGTCGACTGGGAGTCCAAGGCGGTCGAGGTCGTGAGCGTGCTGCGGCTGTACGCGGGCTGCTACCCGGACGATCCGCTGCTGCTCGCGCTGGTGGGCGAACTGTCCGTGCGGAGCGAGGAGTTCCGCTCGCTGTGGGCGGCGCACACGGTGACCGACAAGGGGCACGGCACGAAGCGGCTGCGGCACCCGCTGGTGGGTGAGCTGACGCTGTCGTACGAGTCGTTGAAGGTGGCGGGCGACGACCCGGACCTGGTGCTCGTGACGTATCACGCGGAGCCGGGCACGGCGTCGGCGGACGCGCTGCGGCTGCTTGCGCAGTGGGGTGTGGACGAGCCGGTGGATGTGGGGAAGTAGGGCTTGGGCAGGCCCCTCCCGGTGGGGCATGGGGAAGGCCCCCTTCCGAGTGCGGGAGGGGGCCTTCTGCGTACCTGTGTCCGGCTGTCAGACCGCCGAACCGGCCTTCCACTCCGCCCAGCTCATGTTCCAGCCGTTGAGGCCGTTGCTGGGGGAGATCGTCTTGTCCTTGGAGTTCTTGACGATCACGACGTCACCGACGAGCGAGTGGTCGTAGAGCCAGGCGGCCTGCTGGTTCGGGTCGCCGGCGCCCTTGACGTCGTTGAGGCCCACGCAGCCGTGGCTGGTGTTGGCGGAGCCGAAGATCGAGTCGGGGCCCCAGTAGTTGCCGTGGATGAACGTGCCCGAGGTGGACAGGCGCATGGCGTGCGGCACGTCCTTGATGTCGTACTCGCCCTTGCCGTCGTCGTCCGTGAAGCCGACGGTGGCGCCGTTCATCCGGGTCTCCTTGAACTTCTCGGAGATCACCATCTGACCGTTGTACGTGGGGTTCTCCGGGGAGCCGGCGGAGATCGGGATGGTCTTGATCGTCTTGCCGTCCTGGGTGACCGTCATGGTCTTGGTGGCGACGTCGACGGTCGAGACCTGATTGCGGCCGATCTTGAAGGTGACGGTCTTCTGCTGGACGCCGAAGACACCGTCGGCGCCCTCGACACCGTCGAGGTCGAGCTTGAGGGTGACGGTCGAGCCCTCGGTCCAGTAGTCGTCGGGACGGAAGTCGAGGCGCTGGTTGCCGAACCAGTGTCCGACGACCTCCTGGCCGGTGCTGGAGGTGACGGTGATGCCGCTCTGGACGGCCTTCTTGTCGGTGATCGCCTTGTTGAAGTTGATCGAGACCGGCATGCCGACGCCGACGGTCGAGCCGTCCTCCGGCGTGAAGTTGCCGATGAAGCTGTTGGCCTTGGAGACGGTGGTGAACGAGGAGTTCTCGTGGGCCTCCAGACCGTCCGCGTCCTCGGCGGTGGCGGTGATCCTGTAGACCGTGGCCCGCTCCAGCTGCTCGCTCGGCTTCCAGCTGAGGCCGTCGGCCGCTATCTCGCCCTTGACCGCGGTGCCTTCGGCGGAGGTCATGGTGACCTCGGTGAGCTTGCCGTCGGCGACGGTGACCTTGGCGTCGTTGTTGATGGACACGTTCTGCGTGCCGCTCTTGGGCGCGATGGTGATCTGCGCCTTGGACGACTTGGCGGCCTCCGCCGCCTCGTCGACCTGGGCCTGTGACTGTGGGGTCGCGGATCCGGAAGCGCTGCCGCCCTTGTCGCCGTCGTTGCACGCCGAGAGCACCATGACGCCGCCGAGCACCGCGGCCGCGACCGCCAGACTCCTGCGACGCTTGCCGTCCTTCATCACACGCTTCTCCATCGTCGCCGATTCCCTGCCAACACTTATCTGCATACCCATGACACCCCGTCCGGTTCCGCAACCGGACGATATGTGGGGAACGCCACTGATCGACACGCACGGTCGGCGCGTTCGGTTCCCCGTGACGGACGAGAGGCCCCGGGACGATGCCCCGAGGCCTCCGAACAGGCGCTTCCCGGCCTCATGGCCGGGAAGCCGCGCCGCTACGACCGGGCGTCGTCGTCCTCCGCCCCGTCTTCCCCGTCTTCCCCGTCTTCCTCATCCTCCTCGCCGAGGTCCCACTCCAGCGCGTCGGGGTCGTACTCGACCTCCTCGCTGCTCCAGGAG
Source organism: Streptomyces sp. NPDC058671 (assembly GCF_042716475.1). Lineage (NCBI taxonomy): Bacteria > Bacillati > Actinomycetota > Actinomycetes > Kitasatosporales > Streptomycetaceae > Streptomyces > Streptomyces sp. NPDC058671. The sequence continues at coordinate 220,525 of NZ_JBHXSA010000010.1, forward strand.
GCCTGGACCATCTCGATGCCGGGGACGTCGCGGATCAGGTCGAAGGGCTCGACGAGATAGGCGAGGGCCTCGGCGCTGTCCTCGCGGGCGGCGGTGCGGGCGTGCACCCGCTCCTCCTCCGGCATGAACTCGTCGGCGTCGATCCGGCCCACGGCGGCCTCGGCCAGCTCGGCGGGACCGTCGATCTCCAGAACCACATCGACGCGAAGGCGTACATAGCGTGCTGTCTCAGAAGTACTCATGGTCCGGAGCGTAGGGGTCGCGGGCCCTCGGCTTTCCCGCGACCCGCTGTGTTCATTAGCATCACCGCACCGACCAATTCGCGGTTTCCGCAAGGGGGATCGAAATTTCCGTGTCCGCCGCCCGACGCCCACTGCTGACCGCGACCGCCGCGGGGACGCTGCTGTGCGCCCTGTGGTTCGTACCGTCCGCGAACGCCACCGACGACCCCGGCGGGGTACGCGTCGGGGTGACCCTCGACGAGTCCTCATCGGGCGGCGGGCATCTCGCGGAGACGGGCGGCCGGGACACCGTGCCGTACCTGCTGGGCGGGACGGGCTTCCTGGGGGTCGGCGCGGGCTTCGTGGCCCTCGCGATGAGGCGCCGGGGCCGGGCGTCCTGAGACCCCACGCGCGCGGGGCGGCGCGCGTGGGGGTCGGTGTCAGGCCAGCGGACCGGTGACCGGCTCCACCGCGGCGACCAGCCGGCCCTCGCGTACGAAGGTGTCGGCGGCGGCCAGGTCGGGGGCGAGGAAGCGGTCGGGGCCGGGGCCCTCGACGCCGGCCGCGCGCAGGGCGGCGATGGCGGCCCGCGAGGCGGGGGCGGGGGTCAGGCCCTCGCGGAGTTCGACACCGCGGGTGGCGGCGTACAGCTCGACGGCGATGATCCGGTTGAGGTTGCCGATCGCGGTGCGCAGCTTGCGGGCGGCGGACCAGCCCATGGAGACGTGGTCCTCCTGCATGGCGGAGGACGGGATGGAGTCGGCGGAGGCCGGGACGGCGAGCCGCTTCATCTCGCTGACGAGGGCGGCCTGCGTGTACTGGGCGATCATCAGGCCCGAGTCGACGCCGGCGTCCTCGGCGAGGAACGGCGGCAGGCCGTGCGAGCGGTTCTTGTCGAGGAGCCGGTCGGTGCGGCGCTCGGCGATGGAGCCGAGGTCGGCGGCGGCGATCGCGAGGAAGTCGAGGACGTACGCGACGGGGGCGCCGTGGAAGTTGCCGTTGGAGCGGACCTGGCCGTCCGTCAGGACCACCGGGTTGTCGACGGCGGCGGCGAGTTCCCGCTCGGCGACGAGCCGGGCGTGGGCCAGGGTGTCGCGGCCCGCGCCGGCGACCTGCGGGGCGCAGCGCACCGAGTAGGCGTCCTGGACGCGGGGCGCCTCGCCGGCCTGGGCGTGGCCGGTGAGGCCCGAGCCCTTGAGCACGGCCAGCATGTTGGCGGCGGACGCGGCCTGGCCGGGGTGGGGGCGGACGGCGTGCAGCTCGGGTTCGAGGACCTTCTCGGTGCCGAGGAGGGCTTCGAGGGAGAGCGCGGCGGTGATGTCGGCCGACTTGTAGAGCGTGTCGAGGTCGGCGAGGGCCATGATCAGCATGCCGAGCATGCCGTCGGTGCCGTTGAGGAGGGCGAGGCCCTCCTTCTCCCTGAGCTCGACGGGCGCGATGCCGTGGGCGGCGAGCAGCTCGCCGGCGGGCCTGAGCACACCGTCGGGCCCCTCCGCGTCCCCCTCCCCCATCAGGGCGAGGGCGCAGTGGGAGAGCGGGGCGAGGTCGCCGGAGCAGCCGAGGGAGCCGTACTCGTGCACGACCGGGGTGATGCCGGCGTTGAGGACGTCGGCCATGGTCTGCGCGACCTGGGGGCGGACGCCGGTGTGCCCGGACGCGAGGGTCTTCAGCCGCAGGAACATCAGGGCGCGTACGACCTCGCGCTCGACGCGGGGGCCCATGCCGGCGGCGTGCGAGCGGACGATGTTGCGCTGGAGCTGGGCGCGGAGCTCGTGGCCGATGTGCCGGGTGGCGAGCGCGCCGAAGCCGGTGGAGACCCCGTAGACGGGCTCGGGCTTGGCGGCGAGCGCGTCGATGACGTCCCGGGCGGTGGCCAGCGCCTGCACGGCCTCGGTCGACAGCTCGACGCGGGCGCCGTGACGGGCGACGTCGATGACGTCCTGCGGGGTCGTGCCGGACGTGCCGAGGACGACTGTCTGCATATCCATATTCAGCACCCTACGGATTGAAGACCGACCTGTCACTAGCGGGCTTCGTCACGCCCCCGAAGGCCGCCGGACCCTTACGCGCCCGCTGGCGGGCGGGCGGCGGTGTGGGCGCGGAACGCCCGCGTTCCGCGGCCGGTGACGGCCACGCCCATGAGGGCGAGACCGGCGAGCACGACCGTGAAGTCGGCGAGCGCGAGACCGGCGACGACCACCAGGCCGCTCGCGGAATCGAGGAGGTCCCACACCGGCGCGCCGCGCCGCCCGGGTCCCGCTCGGCGCAGCCCGCGGAGGACGCGGACGAGGGAGAGGAGCTGGAGGACGGCCAGGGCGAGCAGCGCCCAGCGAAACACGACGGGTATGTCCACGCCCACAAGGTACGCGGCCACCCTTCAGGCGCGTCGCCATCGGCCCGGCGGCCTCTCAGGGCGCTTGAGGCGGGGCCTCCGGCGGGGGTTCCGGCAGGGGCGCGGGGGGCGGCGGGGGCGGTTCCGGCGAGGGCCCATTCGACGGGGGTCCTTCCGACCGGGGTGGTTCCGGCAAGGGTGGCGCGTCTCGGAAGCGGCGGCGGTCTCGGGCTCCCGGAGGGGCGTCCGCGAGGCGGACCACCGTGCCGTCGCGGCCCGCCACCACCGGTTTCGTCGAGCGGGCCGCCTTGGCCTGGTACTGGGCCGCGTCGGCGAGCCGGAAGAGACGGCGCGCCGACCTGAGGGGGCCGATGGGGTCGCCGGTGGACGCCACCCCGCAGGCCACGCCCTCCCCCAGTTCCAGTTCCGCCGCCCGTACGCACAGTTCCTCGGCGACCGCGACCACCTCGTCCGCCGTCGGGCCGACCGTCAGGAGGCAGAACTCGTCACCGCCCAGCCGGGCCGCGAGCGCGCCGGGAAGTATGGCGCCGCACCGGGAGAGGACGGACCCGAAGCGTTCGAGGAGCCGGTCCCCGACGGCGTGACCGTGGGTGTCGTTGACGCGCTTGAGGCCGTTGAGGTCGCAGACCATCAGGCTGACGACGGAGCCGTCCAGCCGGTAGCGCTCGATGGCCTCGTCCAGGCGGGTGTCGACGGCCCGTCGGTTGGCGAGGCCGGTGAGGGGATCGGTGAAGGCGAGTTTGCGCACCTCCTCCAGGCGCTCGGCCTGGGCGACACCCGCCGCGACGACCGCGGAGAGCACGGTCGCGAAGTCGGCGTCCGCGCGGGTGAAAGGTTTCGCCTCCGGCGGGCGGGCCACGTACAGCTCGCCCCACGCCCGCCCGTGCAACACGATCGGCGCGACCACGCAGCAGCCGCGCCCCCGCCGGCGCAGCCCCGTCACCCGGCCCGTCGGCACCGGGTCGCGGGCGGTCTCCACCCAAGCGTCCGGCTCCCCGCCGCCCGCCCACCGCTCGTGCAGGAACTCGGTGATCTCGGGGAACTGGTGCACCGGATACGTCTCCGAGTCCGGGAACTCCTCCTCGCCCACGGCCCGCTCCCCCGCGTTCACCAGGACCTTGAGGCGGCCGTGATCCCGCTGCCAGACCGACAGGGCGGCGAAGTTCCCGTCGAGACCGTGCACGGCCCCGAGCGCCGCCGCCCGCCAGAACTCGCGTGGAGTGTGCGCCGCCGCCATCGCCTGCGCCAGCGCCACTACGGCTCGCAGCCGCCCGTCCTCACCCATCCCCCAAGCTTAGGGAGGTTTGTAGTGATTTCCCTTTCGAGACGTCACTGTCCGTGATATTTAGTGCAAAATGGTAGAAGTTATTCGCCCGGCCAGTTCGGCTTCCTCTTCTCGTTGAAGGCCGCCACGCCTTCCGCCCGGTCCCCCGAGAACGCCACCGAGCGCCAGGCCGCGTCCTCGACCTCCAGGCCCGCCCGCAGGTCGAGGCCCTGACCGAGCCGCATCGCCTTCTTCGCCGCGCGCAGTCCGACCGGCGAGTTCGTCGCGATCCGTCCCGCGAGCTCCAGGGCCGCCGTCCGCGCGTCCTCCTCCAGGAGGTCGACGAGGCCGAGCGCACGGGCTTCCGCCGCCTCCACCCGGCGGGCCGTGAAGACCAGCTCGGCGGCGCGCGCCGCACCCACGCGGCGCGGGAGCAGCTGCGTACCGCCGCCGCCGGGGATGACGCCCACGGAGACCTCGGGGAGGCCGACCACGGCGGTCGCGTCCGCCACGATCACGTCACAGGCGAGGGCCAGCTCGAAGCCGCCGCCGAGGGCGAAGCCGTGCACGGCGGCCACGGTCGGCATCGGGAGCTCCAGAACGCCGGTGTAGGCGGCGCGGGCGGTCGGCCGCTGGCGGACCAGGTCGGCGTCGGTGAAGGAGTTGCGCTCCTTGAGGTCGGCGCCGACGCAGAAGGCGCGGTCGTTCGAGGAGGTGAGCACGGTGACGCGGACCGAGGGGTCGGCGGCGAGCGCGTCGCAGGCGGCGCCGAGGGAGCGGGCCATCTCGGAGGAGACGGCGTTCAGCGCCTTGGGCCGGTCGAGGACCAGCTCGGCGACGTGCCCGTCACCCCCGTCCTTCCGGACCACCACGAACTCACCGAAGCGCTGCTCGGACATGACCGCACACCCTCCCGACCCGAGGACCCCCGTTAACGGCTGTTAACAGGTGTTCGCGGAGATCCTAGGTCGGGCGGCGGGTCAGGAGCCAGGGTTCGACGACACCGAGGCCACGAACCGGGCGCTGCCACATCGGCTGGAGCGCGAAGCGGTACGAGGCGGGCTTGCGGCCCTCCTTCTCGGCGCGGGCCGCCTGCTCCGCGGCCTCCGCCTCCGAGACGGGCGCCTCGCCCGTCCTGGACAGCTCCTCCGCGAGCGCGCCGTCGACGAGGACGGCGTCCTTCGGCGCTATCGAGGTGAGGCGGCTCGCCAGGTTCACGGTGGTGCCGAAGACGTCGCCCATGCGGGTCGTCACGGTGCCGAAGGCGATGCCGACGCGCAGGGCGGGCATCGTCTCGTCGTGGCTGAGGGTCTCGATCAGACGCAGCGCGATCTCGGCGGCCGTACCGGCGTCGTCCGCCGCGTACAGCACCTCGTCGCCGAGGGTCTTGATGAGCCGGCCGCCGTGGGCGGCGACGAGGTCGGCGCAGGTCGTCTCGAAGGCCTCGACGAGTTCGCCGAGCTCCTCCTCCTCCAGGCGCCGGGTGAGCCGGGTGAAGCCGACGAGGTCCGCGAAGCCCACCGCGAGCCGCCGGTCGACCATCTCCTCGTCGTCGGCCGCCTGCACGACCCGGCCGGTGGCGGCGGCGAGCTGCCGCCGCCAGACGTAGATCAGGAACTCCTCCAGCTCGGGGAGGAGCAACTCGACCAGGGGGTACGTGACCTCCGTACGGGTCATCCCCGGTTCGGGCGGCTCGGTGAGGCCCTCCAGGAACGAGTCGATCTGCCACTCGGCGAGCCGGGCGGTGGTCTGCCCGGTGGAACGGGCGACCTGCACGGCCATCGGTTCGCTGAGCAGCCCGGCCTCGACGAGACCGGCGAGCCGCCGCAGCGCGAGGACGTCGGCCTCGGTGAGCGCCTTGGCCTGGCCGATGTCGGCGAAGCCCATGGCGCGCCAGAAGCGGGAGGCGAGCTCCATGGAGACGCCGGCGGTGCGGGCGGCCTGGAACGGGGTGTAGCGGCGGTCGGCGCCGAGGATGAGCTGTTCGAGGCGGATGGCGAGGGGGTCGTCGGTCGGCTCGGCCGTGTGGTCGACCTCGTGATGGGGGGTGGGGTACGTGGGAGGCCCGGGCGCGCCGCCCGAGTTCTCGTCGTCGACGGTCACCGGCCGCCTCCTGCCCGTTCCCTGCCCACTTGCCCTGCCGATCTGTCGCCTGGATCGCGGTCCACGATACGGCAGGTGTGGGCTGGCTCACGCGCCGACGGTCCGCGGCCGTGGTTCCCGGGCCCGCCGGTGCGGGCCTCCCGGTGGACGGACCGGGGGCCCGCACCCCCGGGTCAGCTCCGCAGGTGGACGATGTCGCCCGCGCCCACCGCCTCCGTGCCGCCGCCCTCCGTGGCGACCACCAGGCGGCCGTCGCCGTCCAGGGCGACCGCCTCGCCTTCCAGCACGCGCTCGCCGGGCAGGTCGGCCCTGACCCGGCGGCCGAGGGTCGCGCAGCCGGCCGCGTAGGCCGCCTGGAGGCCGGAGGCGTCGGGGTCTCCGTCGGCCCGTACCCAGTCGCCGTACCACTGCTCGAAGGAGCGCAGGACGGCCCGCAGGAGGGTGTCGCGGTCGGTGGAGACGGCGTCGGCGAGGAGGAGGGAGCCCGCGCCGGGGACGGGCAGTTCGTCCTCGCGGAGGGTGACGTTGAGGCCGAGGCCGATGACGACGGCGTCCGCGCCGGCCCGTTCGGCGAGGATGCCGCCGGTCTTGCGTTCCTCGCCCGCGACGGAAACAAGGAGGTCGTTGGGCCACTTGAGCGACATGTCGACACCGGCCGCCTTCGCGAGGCCGGTCGCGGCGGCCACTCCGGTGAGCAGCGGGAGCCAGCCCCAGCGGTGGGCGGGCACCTCCGGCTTGAGGAGGACGGAGAGGAAGAGGCCGGAGCGGGCGGGCGCGGTCCAGCTGCGGTCGAGGCGGCCGCGGCCCGAGGTCTGCTCCTCGGCGACGAGGACCGTGCCGCCGGGCAGCTCGTCGGCGCGGGCGGCGAGGTCGCTGTTGGTGGATCCGGTGGTCGTGACCACGTCGAGCGAGGTCCACAGGCCGTCGGGGAGGACGAGGGCGCGGCGCAGGGCGGCGGTGTTCAGCGGGGGCCGGTCGAGGTCGGACCAGGGTCCGCCGGAGCCTTGGGAGGACGTCATGCAAGCCAGACTAGGTGTGGCAAAGACCGCAGTGCCGAACCGTATCGGCGTGGATACGCTACGCCTCAGTAGCTGAGCAGTAGCCCATTCGTAGTCAACGAACCCCCCGTGACCAGGCAGGGAGCCGCATCCCGATGTCCGAGCCGGCAGAGCAGTACGAGATCGACATTCACACGACCGCAGGCAAGATCGCGGACCTCAGGCGCCGTATCGACGAGGCCACCCATGCCGGCTCGGAGCGTGCGGTGGAGAAGCAGCACGCGAAGGGCAAGCTGACCGCGCGCGAACGGATCGCGCTGCTGCTCGACGAGGGGTCGTTCGTCGAGCTGGACGAGCTGGCCAGGCACCGGTCGACCAACTTCGGCCTGGAGAGGAACCGGCCGTACGGAGACGGTGTCGTGACCGGCTACGGCACGGTCGACGGGCGTCCGGTGGCCGTGTTCTCGCAGGACTTCACGGTCTTCGGCGGCGCGCTCGGCGAGACGTACGGCCAGAAGATCATCAAGGTGATGGACTTCGCGCTGAAGACGGGCTGCCCGGTCATCGGCATCAACGACTCCGGCGGCGCCCGCATCCAGGAGGGGGTGAGCGCGCTCGGCATGTACGGCGAGATCTTCCGCCGCAACACCCACGCCTCCGGCGTGATCCCGCAGATCTCCCTGGTCGTCGGCCCGTGCGCGGGCGGCGCGGTGTACTCGCCCGCGATCACCGACTTCACGGTGATGGTGGACCAGACCTCGCACATGTTCATCACGGGCCCGGACGTCATCAAGACGGTGACCGGCGAGGACGTGGGCTTCGAGGAGCTGGGCGGCGCCCGGACGCACAACGCGACCTCGGGCGTGGCGCACCACATGGCGGGGGACGAGAAGGACGCCATCGAGTACGTGAAGTCCCTGCTGTCCTACCTGCCGTCGAACAACCTCTCCGAGCCGCCGACGTTCCCGGAGGTCGCGGACACCGAGGTGAGCGACGAGGACCGCGAGCTGGACACGCTGATCCCGGACTCGGCGAACCAGCCGTACGACATGCACCGGGTCATCGAGCACGTCCTGGACGACGGCGAGTTCCTGGAGACGCAGTCGCTGTTCGCGCCGAACATCCTGACCGGCTTCGGCCGGGTGGAGGGCTTCCCCGTCGGCGTGGTCGCGAACCAGCCGATGCAGTTCGCGGGCTGCCTGGACATCGACGCGTCCGAGAAGGCCGCGCGGTTCGTCCGTACCTGCGACGCCTTCAACATCCCGGTGCTGACCTTCGTCGACGTGCCGGGCTTCCTGCCGGGCGTGGACCAGGAGTACGGCGGCATCATCCGGCGCGGCGCGAAGCTGATCTACGCGTACGCGGAGGCCACGGTCCCGCTGATCACCGTCATCACGCGGAAGGCCTTCGGCGGCGCGTACGACGTCATGGGCTCCAAGCACCTGGGCGCGGACCTGAACCTGGCGTGGCCGACGGCGCAGATCGCGGTCATGGGGGCGCAGGGCGCGGTGAACATCCTGCACCGGCGCACCATCGCGGAGGCGCAGGACCAGGAGTCGGAGCGGGCGCGGCTGATCCGTGAGTACGAGGACACCCTGCTCAACCCGTACACGGCGGCCGAGCGCGGCTACATCGACGGTGTCGTCATGCCGTCGGACACGCGCCCGCAGATCGTGAAGGGCCTGCGTCAGCTGCGGACGAAGCGGGCCTCCCTGCCCCCGAAGAAGCACGGCAACATCCCGCTCTAACCCCTCCAGGACCTCGAAGGAGTCGTTGTGATCAAGGTCGTACGAGGAAATCCGACCCCCGAGGAGCTGGCCGCCGCACTGGCGGTGGTCCAGGCGCGGGCCGCGGCGACGGCGGCGGCGGCCGCCGGCAGCGGCGGCCCCGCGGTGCCGGAGGGGTGGTCGGACCCGTCCCGGATCGCGCGTGCCGTACGGCACCGGCCGGGCCCGCGGGCCTGGGCCAGGTCCTACTGGCCCGTGTAGCAGTCGCCCGTCGAAGCGTGAGAGGCCGGACCCCGTGTGCGGGGGGTCCGGCCTCTCGCGTGCCGCGGTCGTCCGTCACGTACGGCGCAGGAGGAGACCGGACAGGACGGCTCCGACGGCGACGATCGCGGCGTTGACGAGGACCGCGAGGCCGATGCCGTCGAGCAGCACGGGCGTGGTGACGACGACGGCGCTCATGATCGGGGTGCCCATGGTGATGCCGATCTGCTGGGTCATGGTCGCGAGGCCGGTCGCCGTGCCCTGCTCGTGGTCGGGGATGCCGGAGGTGGCGGTGACCATGAAACCGACGATGGCGAGCATGTTGCCGACGCCGCCCGCGAAGGTGGCGGCGAGCAGCAGCCAGAGGCTGCCCCGGTCGTCGCCCAGTCCGTACAGGGCGAGGGTCGCGGCGGCCTGGAGGAGCCCGCCGGCGACGAGCGCGGTGCGGGCGCCGTGGCGGCCGATGAAGCGGGAGGCGAGCACTCCGCCGAGGACCGTGCCGGCGCCGAGGACGCCGAAGGAGAGTCCGGCGGCGAGCGGGGAGAAGCCCAGGACGTCCTGGAGGTAGAGCGTCATCAGGAAGACCAGCGAGGTCTCGGTCACGAAGGCGACGAGCCCGGCGACGTTGCCCCAGACGACGGTGCGGCGGGTGAGGATCCGTACGGGCACGAGGGGCGAGGGGGACCGCCGCTCCACGAACCAGAAGGCGACGAGCAGGGCGACGCCGACGACGAGGGCCAGGGGCTCGGTGGTCAGTCCGTAGACGAGGGCGAGGAGTCCGGCGGTGACGGTGATCGCGCCGGGGACGTCGAGGCGGGGCCGGACGGCCGGGCGGCTCTCCTTCAGGACGACGGGGGCGACGAGGAGGACGGCGAGGACCACCGGCACGTTGACGAGGAAGGCCCAGCGCCAGGAGAGCAGGTCGGTGAGGACGCCGCCGAGGATCGCGCCGGTGGTGAAACCGGCGGACATCAGGGCGCCGTTGAGACCGAGCGCGCGGGCGCGCAGGGGGCCCTCGGGGAAGGAGGCGGTGAGCAGGGAGAGGCCCGCGGGGGTGACGGCGGCGGTGGCGAGGCCCTGGGCGACGCGGGCGGCCATCAGCGTCTCGGGACCGGTGGCGAGGCCGCCGGCGAGGGAGGACACGCCGAGGAGGGCCATGCCGCCGAGGAAGAGGCGTCGGCGTCCGACGAGGTCGGCGACGCGCCCGAAGAGGAGGGTGAAGCCGGCGGCGGCGAGGGCGAAGGCGGTGGCGATCCACTGGAGGCCGCCGAGGGTGAAGCCGAGTCCTTCGCCGATGACCGGCAGGGCGACGTTCAGGATCGAGAAGTCCACGGCCAGCATGAACTGGGCGAGGAGGAGGACGACGAGGACGAGTCGCATCCGGCCGGTCATGCGGGTGCCGACGTGTTCCGCGGGCTTGGGGAGATCCAGGGCGACCATGAGCGAGCCCCTTAATGGGAGACTAGTTCCGTTAAGATGTCCCGTACCGTAGCAGAGTCGATGGCGTTAATGGAACAGGAGACCCGTTTGACCGAGAGCCAGCCGGCCTCGCCCGGCACCCTGCGCCCCGGTGGACGTACCGCGAAGGTCCGCAGGGCCGTCCTCGACGCCACCCGGGACGCCCTTGCGGAGAGCGGCTTCCACGCCCTGAACATGGACCGGATCGCGGCGGGCGCCGGCGTCGGCAAGACCACCGTGTACCGCCGCTGGGGCTCCCCCGTCGGCCTGGTCACCGACCTCCTGCACGACATGGCCGAGCAGTCGCTGCCCGCGGCCGACACCGGCAGCCTGGCGGGCGACCTGCGGGCCAACGCCGAACTCGTCCGGGACACCCTCACCGACCCCCGGATGGGCGCCGTCTTCCGCGCGGTCATCGCCGCGGGCGCCTGCGACGAGGAGTGTGCCCGCGCGCTCGCCGACTTCTACCGGACCCGGCTCGCCGAATGGGCCCCCGTCGTCGCCAGGGGCGAGGCGCGCGGCGAGATCCCCGAGGGGACGGACCCGGTCGAGCTGCTCCGCGCCGTCTCCGCCCCGCTCTACTACCGCTTCACCGTCACCCGCGAGGAGCTCACCGCGGCCGTGGTGGAACGGGCGGTGTCGGCGGCGCTCGCGGCGGCGCGGGACGGGGTGTTCCTCCGCGCGTAGCCTCCGCGAATAGTCCTCCGGTACGGGGGCGCCTGAGTACCCGTACTCAGGCGCCCCGCCCGTCCCGGCCGCAGGATCGGAGGCATGCTGTGGTCCGACCCGAAGAACCAGCCGCCGAAGTTCATGCGCGACATGCAGGCGATGCTCCGCCGCGCGGGCGTGCTGCTGGCACTCGCGATGGTGGTGGCCATGTTCGCGGTCAGCGCGCGCTGACGCGCCCACTGGCTACGCTGCCCCCATGACTGCTGATCCGCGCCGTGTCGTGCTCGCCTCCGCCTCCCCCGCCCGCCTGGGACTGCTCCGGCAGGCCGGTCTCGCCCCCGAGGTGATCGTGAGCGGCGTCGACGAGGACAAGGTGCACGCCCCGACCCCCGCCGAGCTCGCGCTCACCCTCGCGGAGGCGAAGGCCGCCCATGTGGCCGCGCGACCCGAGGTGTTCGGCGCCCTGGTCATCGGTTGCGACTCGGTCCTCGAACTCGACGGACAGGCCCTCGGCAAGCCGGCCGACGCCGAGGAGGCCACGGCCCGCTGGAAGGCGATGCGGGGCCGGGTCGGCATCCTCCAGACCGGTCACTGCGTGTACGACACGGCCGCCAAGCGCTTCGAGTCGGCGACGGCCTCCACCGTGGTCCGCTTCGGCGAGCCGACGGACGAGGAGATCGCCGCGTACGTGGCGAGCGGCGAACCGCTGCACGTGGCGGGCGCGTTCACCCTGGACGGGCGCTCGGCGCCGTTCATCGACGGCATCGACGGGGACCCGGGCAATGTGATCGGCCTGTCGCTGCCGCTGCTGCGCCGGCTCCTCGCGAAGCTGGACGTGCGGATCACCGACCTCTGGGCCTGAGGCACCCCGACGCGGCCGGCGGCGACCCCCGTGAGCCGCCCGCCTCCGGGCCCGGCGGTCGCCCTGACCGCGTGTCACGCGGCCGCCGGGGCCTCGCCGAGGGGTTCGGCGGCCTTGTCGTACCCCTCGCCGTACGCCACGAGGGTGAGCACGACCAGGCCGAGGACGACCACCAGGAAGGTGAACGCCGCCCAGCCGAGCAGTCCCACCGCCACGGCGGCGAGGACGCCGTGCACGACCGCGCAGCCGATGAGCAGAACCCGGGCCGCCCGGCCGGGCCGGCGGTCGCGGACGCCCGCGAGGAAGGCGACGAGGGCGCAGACGGCGAGGGCGATCCCGGACACGACGCCGAGCGCCCACGTGCCGGTGTACATCGCGCCGGGGTCCATGCCGTCGAGGGACATCGACTGGGCCTTCACGAACCGGGCCATCACGGCGTTGACGACGATGATCCCGGGTGCTTCGAGGAGCAGCACCGCCGCCGTCACGAGAGCTATCGGTCTGCGGACCACCTCGGCCACCCCCTGCATTCGCCTGTTACCGACAGTACGATCGACAGCGCGCAGGCTACTGGCCGGTAAACCCCCGGACAAGAGTCCGGACGCGGCGGGCGACGGCAGACGGCGCGGCAAAGAATCGTCGACCCATTCGTAGGGACTCCACAAAGAAACCCGAATGGCGACTGGCCGCACGAACAGAGACCTGCGCCACACCCCGGAGCTACTGTGCCGTAAAGGAACCCTGCGTACCGTGGTGCGACAAGGGAATTCACGACCCGAGCGGGCCCGGGGTCACGCTCCGTGTGGGCAAGCTCACCACTGGGGACGGGTCGAAAGGGCGTGTCGGCAGTCCCTAAACTCAGCTTGTTTCAAGGAGGGAGCCATCGTGCGCAAGGTGCTCATCGCCAACCGTGGCGAAATCGCTGTCCGTGTGGCCCGGGCGTGCCGGGACGCGGGTATCGGCAGCGTGGCCGTGTACGCCGAGCCGGACCGGGACGCTGTGCATGTCCGGGCCGCCGACGAGGCCTTCGCTCTGGGCGGTGACACTCCGGCGACCAGTTATCTGGACATGGCGAAGGTGCTCCAGGCGGCGAAGGACTCCGGTGCGGACGCGGTGCACCCGGGGTACGGGTTCCTGTCGGAGAACGCGGAGTTCGCCCAGGCCGTCCTGGACGCGGGCCTGACGTGGATCGGTCCGCCGCCGCAGGCGATCCGTGACCTGGGTGACAAGGTGGCGGCGCGTCACATCGCGCAGCGCGCCGGCGCCCCGCTGGTCGCCGGTACGCCGGACCCGGTGTCGGGCGCGGACGAGGTCGTGGCCTTCGCGGAGGAGCACGGCCTTCCGATCGCGATCAAGGCCGCGTTCGGCGGTGGCGGGCGTGGTCTGAAGGTCGCCCGCACGCTGGAGGAGGTCCCGGAGCTGTACGACTCGGCCGTCCGTGAGGCGGTCGCCGCCTTCGGCCGGGGCGAGTGCTTCGTCGAGCGCTACCTCGACAAGCCCCGCCACGTGGAGACGCAGTGCCTGGCCGACACCCACGGCAACGTCGTCGTCGTCTCGACGCGTGACTGCTCGCTGCAGCGCCGCCACCAGAAGCTGGTGGAGGAGGCCCCCGCGCCGTTCCTCAGCCCCGAGCAGAACGCCGAGCTGTACGCGGCCTCCAAGGCGATCCTGAAGGAGGCCGGCTACGTCGGCGCCGGCACGGTCGAGTTCCTCGTCGGCACCGACGGCACGATCTCCTTCCTGGAGGTCAACACGCGTCTGCAGGTGGAGCACCCGGTGACCGAGGAGGTCACGGGTCTCGACCTGGTGCGGGAGATGTTCCGTATCGCGGACGGTGAGGAGCTCGGTTACGGCGACCCGGAGGTGCGGGGTCACTCTTTCGAGTTCCGCATCAACGGCGAGGACCCGGGCCGTGGCTTCCTGCCCGCGCCCGGCACCGTCACCCTGTTCGACCCGCCGTCCGGCCCCGGTGTCCGTCTGGACGCGGGCGTGGAGTCCGGCTCGGTGATCGGCCCGGCGTGGGACTCGCTCCTCGCCAAGCTGATCGTGACCGGCGCGACCCGTGAGCAGGCCCTCCAGCGTGCCGCGCGGGCGCTGGCGGAGTTCAAGGTCGAGGGCATGGCCACGGCCATCCCCTTCCACCAGGCCGTCGTCGTCGACCCCGACTTCACCGCCGACCCGTTCCGGGTGCACACCCGGTGGATCGAGACGGAGTTCGTCAACGAGATCAAGCCGTTCGCCCCGGCCGGCGCGGACGCCGACGAGGACGAGTCGGGCCGCGAGACGATCGTGGTCGAGGTCGGCGGCAAGCGTCTTGAGGTCTCCCTGCCGTCCAGCCTCGGCATGACCCTGGCCCGTCAGGGCATCGCGGCGGGTGCGAAGCCGAAGCGGCGGGCGGCGAAGAAGTCCGGCCCGGCCGCCTCCGGCGACACCCTCGCCTCCCCGATGCAGGGCACGATCGTGAAGATCGCGGTCGAGGAGGGCCAGGAGGTCAAGGAGGGCGACCTGATCGTCGTCCTCGAGGCCATGAAGATGGAGCAGCCCCTCAACGCGCACCGCTCCGGCACCGTCAAGGGCCTGAGCGCCGAGGTCGGCGCCTCGGTCACCTCCGGCGCCGTCATCTGCGACATCAAGGACTGACCGGCGCACCGAGTACGGTACGAAGGGCCCGCAGGCACCCGCCTGCGGGCCCTTCGTCAAGGGGAGGCATCGTCACACCATGCGAGCCGACGCGCGCCGCAACCACGAGCGGCTGCTCACCGAGGCCCGCCGCACCTTCGCCGCGCAGGGCGCCGACGCGTCCCTGGAGGAGATCGCGCGTCGCGCGGGTGTGGGGATCGGCACCCTCTACCGCCACTTCCCCACCCGGGCAGAGCTGCTGAACGCCGTCTTCCAGGAGGCCCTGGCCGAACTCCTCAGCCGGTCCCGGGAGCTGGCCGAGACCGAGGAACCGTGCCGGGCCCTGGTGGAGTGGCTGCGGGCCCTGATCGCCCACGCCGGCGAGTACCGGGGCCTCGCGCACGCGCTGATGTCCGCCTCGTACGACCGGAGTTCGGCGCTCGCCGGATGCAGCGAGCCGCTGCGCGCGGCCGGTGAGCGGCTGCTCGGGCGTGCTCGGGAGGCGGGTCAGGTGCGGGCCGACGTGTCGATCGGCGACCTGATGCAGCTGACCAACGCGATCGCGCTGGCGGCGGAACAGTGCCCGGAGGACGACGGGCTGGCGGACCGCCTGCTCGCGCTGACGCTACGGGGCATCAAGGACTGAGGACGGGCGGTACGTGCCGGACCGGGCGCGCGGGGGCCCAGGACGTGCGGTAGGCGTCGGGCCGGGCGCGCGGGGACCGAGAGCCGGGGGGGGGGGACGCGTCGGGCCGGGCGCGCGGGGGCCCAGGGCGTGGGGGGACCCCCGGGGCGAGGTTCCTCGGGGCACCACCTCAGCGGCGGCGCATGTCCGCGACGCGGGCCGTGCGCTCCAGTGTCTCGGCGGCCATTCCTCCGCCCGGGCCCCTGAACTGACCGGCCGCCATCCGTCCGCGCTGGACCGGGAGCGGCATGTCACGACGGGGCCGGACGCCCGGGGGGACCTGCTCACCGCCCGGGGGTCCGCCGGCGGCGCCCGTACCGGCGACGGTGATCTGGACGCCCTGGTCCGCGAGGGCCTGGAGCTCGGTGGCGGCCCGGTCGTCGTGGGCGGGCGGCTCGTCGGTCACCAGTCGGGTGATGACGTCCGTGGGCACCGTCTGGAACATGGTGTCGGCGCCGAGCTTGGTGTGGTCGGCGAGGACCACGACCTCCGCGGCGGCCTGGACGAGCGCCCGGTCCACGCTCGCGGAGAGCATGTTGGACGTGGACAGGCCGCGCTCGGCGGTCAGTCCGCTCCCGGAGAGGAAGGCGCGGGAGACCCTGAGTCCCTGGAGCGACTGCTCGGCCCCGCTGCCCACGAGCGCGTAGTTGGAGCCGCGCAGGGTGCCGCCGGTCATGACGACCTCGACCCGGTTGGCGTGGGCGAGGGCCTGCGCGACGAGCAGGGAGTTGGTGACCACGGTCAGACCGGGCACGCGGGCGAGCCGACGGGCCAGCTCCTGCGTGGTCGTCCCGGCGCCGACGACGATGGCCTCGCCTTCTTCGACCAGGCTCGCGGCGAGGTCGGCGATGGCCGTCTTCTCCGCGGCCGCGAGATGGGATTTCTGCGGGAAGCCGGATTCTCGCGTGAATCCGCCCGGCAACACCGCACCGCCGTGCCGGCGGTCGAGGAGTCCTTCTGCCTCGAGGGCCCGTACGTCTCTCCGTACGGTCACCTCTGAGGTCTGGACGACGCGGGCGAGCTCGCGGAGCGACACGGCCCCATTGGCTCGCACCATTTCGAGGATCAACTGGCGACGTTCTGCAGCGAACACGAAACTGACAGTAACGTGACCGGCCGATAGTTTTCAGCAGTATGCGCCGATTTGCAGAAGATGAACACAGACGGGGCCTCCAAGTGGTATGGGAGACCCCGTCGTTGCTGCGGCTTGTGCCGGTACGGGGAGTTACACCTCGCCCGCGGACTTCCGGGTGTGCAACTGCCGTGCCACTTCCGCGATCGAACCCGACAGGGAGGGGTACACGGTGAAGGCGTTTGCGATCTGTTCGACGGTCAGATTGTTGTCGACCGCGATCGAGATCGGATGGATCAGTTCGCTCGCCTTGGGGGCGACGACACAGCCGCCGACCACGATGCCGGTGCCCGGACGGCAGAAGATCTTCACGAAGCCGTCCCGGATGCCCTGCATCTTCGCGCGCGGGTTGCGCAGCAGCGGCAGCTTGACGACCTTGGCGTCGATCTTGCCCGCGTCCACGTCGGCCTGCGTGTAGCCGACGGTGGCGATCTCCGGGTCGGTGAAGACGTTCGACGAGACCGTCTTCAGGTTGAGCGGGGCCACCGCGTCACCGAGGAAGTGGTACATCGCGATACGGCCCTGCATGGCCGCCACCGAGGCCAGCGCGAACACGCCGGTGACGTCACCGGCCGCGTACACGCCGGGGGCGCTCGTACGGGAGACCCTGTCGGTCCAGATGTGACCGGAGTCCTTCAGCCTGACGCCCGCCTCCTCCAGCCCCATCCCGGCCGAGTTCGGGATCGCGCCGACCGCCATGAGGCAGTGCGTGCCGGAGATGACCCGGCCGTCCGCGAGGGTCACCTCGACCCGGTCGCCGACCCTCTTGGCGGACGCGGCGCGGGAGCGTGCCATGACGTTCATGCCGCGCCGCCGGAAGACGTCCTCGAGGACGGCCGCCGCGTCCGGGTCCTCACCGGGCAGCACCCGGTCGCGGGAGGAGACCAGGGTGACCCGCGAGCCGAGCGCCTGGTAGGCGCCGGCGAACTCGGCGCCGGTGACGCCGGAGCCGACCACGATGAGCTCCTCCGGGAGCTCCTTGAGGTCGTAGACCTGCGTCCAGTTCAGGATGCGCTCGCCGTCCGGCTTGGCGTCCGGCACCTCGCGCGGGTGGGCGCCCGTCGCGATGAGCACGGCGTCGGCGGTCAGCGTCTCCTCGGTGCCGTCGGCCGCGGTGACGATCACCTGGCGGGAGCCGTCCGTCGCCTGCCGGCCGGAGAGCCGGCCGCGGCCGCGCAGGACCCGGGCGCCGGCCCGGGTGACGGAGGCGGTGATGTCGTGCGACTGGGCGAGCGCGAGGCGCTTCACCCGCCGGTTGACCTTGCCGAGGTCCACGCCCACGACCCGGGCGGCCTGCTCCAGGTGGGGGGTGTCGTCCGCGACGATGATGCCGAGTTCCTCGTAGGAGGAGTCGAAGGTGGTCATCACCTCCGCCGTGGCGATGAGCGTCTTGGACGGGACGCAGTCGGTCAGGACGGACGCGCCGCCGAGGCCGTCGCAGTCGACGACGGTCACCTCCGCGCCGAGTTGGGCGCCCACCAGGGCCGCCTCGTATCCGCCGGGTCCGCCGCCGATGATCACGATCCGGGTCACTGGGATCTACGCCTCGCGCTCTCGTTCTGCCGGGGGGTCCCCCGTGGGATGCAGTGCGTACACCATTGTCCCGCACGCTTCAAGTGCGTACCCCATTCTCCCGCACGTCCGGCGCGGTCTCACGCCGGGGCCTGTGAAGGGGCGAGCCCCCGGCGGCGCGGCTCCCCGGCGGCGGGGGCCGCCCGGTCGCCACCTCGGAGTTCGGCGGACACCCCGCCCCCTCCCGTACCCTCGGTCCCATGTCGCTCTACGCCGCTTTCGCCGGCAACCTCGACGCGCGGCTGATGAGCCGCCGCGCCCCGCACTCCCCGCTGCGCGGCACCGGCTGGCTGAACGGCTGGCGGCTGACCTTCGGCGGCGAGCAGATGGGCTGGGAGGGAGCGCTGGCCACGATCGTGGAGGCCCCCCGCTCCCAGGTCTTCGTGGCGCTGTACGACATCGCGCCGATGGACGAGGACTCCATGGACCGGTGGGAGGGCGTCGGCCTCGACATCTACCGCCGGATGCGGGTGCGGGTGCACACCCTGGACGGTGAGGAGGCCGCCTGGGTGTACGTGCTCAACGCGTACGAGGGAGGGCTGCCGTCGGCGCGGTACCTGGGCGAGGTCGCCGACGCGGCCGAGTCCGCGGGCGCGCCGCACGACTACGTGATGGAGTTGCGCAAGCGCCCCTGCTGACACGTGTGCGAACACCCCAGGGACGGGGACGGGGGTAGGTGTGCGCCTTTCGTCGGAAACGACAAGACAACGATCGCATGTCCGTCGGCATCGTCATCTACGCGCGTAGGCAATCTCCGGCTACGCTTCTGCGCGTAGGAAATCCGTCCGGGGCCCGCCTCGGACCCCCCTCCCCGAGGCGAGAGAGTCAGTGAACGCAACTGCCACCCCGTACGAGGCCGCCGAGGCCGCTGCCGCACGTCTTCGCGAGCTGACCGGAGTCGAGAAGCACGACGTCGCCCTGGTCATGGGCTCGGGCTGGGCGCCCGCCGTCGACGCGCTCGGCGCCCCCGAGGCCGAGTTCCCGGTGACCGACCTGCCCGGCTTCCCGCCGCCCGCCGTCGAGGGCCACGGCGGCAAGATCCGCTCGTACAAGATCGGCGCGAAGCGCGCCCTCGTCTTCCTCGGCCGCACCCACTTCTACGAGGGCCGCGGTGTCGCGTCCGTCGCCCACGGCGTCCGTACCGCCGTCGCCGCCGGCTGCGAGACCGTCATCCTCACCAACGGCTGCGGCGGCCTGCGCGAGGGCATGCGCCCCGGCCAGCCCGTCCTCATCAGCGACCACCTCAACCTGACGGCGGCCTCCCCCATCGTCGGCGCGAACTTCGTCGACCTCACCGACCTGTACTCGCCGCGGCTGCGCGCGCTGTGCAAGGAGGTCGACGAGACCCTCGAAGAGGGCGTGTACGTGCAGTTCCCCGGCCCGCACTACGAGACCCCGGCCGAGATCAACATGGTCCGCGTCCTCGGCGGCGACCTGGTCGGCATGTCCACCGTCCTGGAGGCCATCGCCGCCCGCGAGGCCGGCGCGGAGGTCCTCGGCATCTCCCTGGTCACCAACCTGGCGGCGGGGCTCTCGGGCGAGCCGCTGAACCACGAGGAGGTCCTCCAGGCCGGGCGGGACTCGGCGGCGCGGATGGGCGAGCTGCTGACCCGGGTGCTCGACCGCATCTGACACCGGTCGGGGCCGCGGGGCTTCCTTCCCGACCCGGCAGCGCCACGGCCGCCCAGCCCCTTCCCGCACCGGGGCTCCGTCCCAGGGCCGGCGCCCCAGCCCCTTCCCGCACGGGCTCCGTCCCAGGGCCGGCGCCTCGACCGCCGGGGCTGGTTCCCGCCCGGTTTCGGGAAGGGGCGGGGTGGGGGAAGGCTCCGCGCAGCGGCACCCGCACCGCCCACCCGTACCCGCCCCCGCCGACTCCCCGAAAGGCACACCGTGACGCAGGACGATCTCCTCACCCAGGCCCAGGCATGGCTCGCCGAGGACCCCGACCCGGAGACCCGTGACGAGCTCGCGCAGCTCATCGACGGCGGCGCGAGCGCCGAGCTCGCCGCTCGGTTCGCCGGCACCCTCCAGTTCGGCACCGCCGGGCTCCGCGGGGAGCTGGGCGCCGGGCCCATGCGGATGAACCGCTCGGTCGTCATCCGCGCGGCCGCCGGGCTCGCCGCGTACCTCAAGGCGAAGGGCGAGGAGGGCGGGCTCGTCGTCATCGGCTACGACGCCCGCTACAAGTCCGCCGACTTCGCCCGCGACACCGCCGCCGTGATGACCGGCGCCGGGCTGCGCGCCGCGCTCCTCCCCCGCCCGCTGCCGACGCCCGTCCTCGCCTACGCCATAAGGCATCTGGGCGCCGTCGCCGGTGTCGAGGTGACCGCGAGCCACAACCCGCCCCGCGACAACGGCTACAAGGTCTATCTGGGCGACGGCTCACAGATCGTGCCGCCCGCCGACGCGGAGATCGCCGCGGAGATCGCCGCGGTCCGCTCGCTGGCCGACGTACCGCGTCCGACGGAAGGCTGGGAGACCCTCGGCGACGAGGTGCTCGACGCCTATCTGGAGCGTACGGACGCCGTCCTGACCGCCGGGTCCCCCCGTACCGCCCGGACCGTCTACACGGCCATGCACGGCGTCGGCAAGGACGTCCTGACGGCCGCGTTCGCCCGGGCCGGGTTCCCGCCGCCGGCGCTCGTCGCCGCGCAGGCCGAGCCGGACCCGGCCTTCCCGACGGTCGCCTTCCCCAACCCGGAGGAGCCGGGGGCCATGGACCTGGCCTTCGAGGCGGCCCGGGCCGTCGACCCCGACCTGGTCATCGCCAACGACCCGGACGCCGACCGCTGCGCGGTGGCCGTGCCGGACCCGTCGGTCGTCGGCGGCTGGCGGATGCTCCGCGGCGACGAGGTCGGGGCGCTGCTCGCCGCGCACCTCGTCGACAAGGGCGCCACGGGCGTCTTCGCCGAGTCGATCGTGTCGTCCTCGCTGCTCGGCCGGATCGCCGAGGCCGCGGGCGTCGGCTACGAGGAGACCCTGACGGGCTTCAAGTGGATCGCCCGGGTCGAGGGCCTGCGGTACGGGTACGAGGAGGCGCTCGGCTACTGCGTCGACCCGGAGGGCGTCCGCGACAAGGACGGCATCACGGCGGCGCTGCTCGTCACCGAGCTGGCGTCGGTGCTCAAGGAGCAGGGCCGGAGCCTGACCGATCTGCTCGACGACCTGGCGGTGGAGCACGGGCTGCACGCCACGGACCAGCTGTCGGTGCGGGTCGAGGACCTGAGCGTCATCGCGAACGCCATGGCGGCGCTGCGCGAGCGGCCGCCGGTCTCGCTGGCCGGCCTGACGGTCGTCTCGGCGGAGGACCTGACGAAGGGGACGGAGTCGCTGCCCCCGACGGACGGGCTGCGCTACCACCTGGAGGGCGCGTACAGGGCCCGGGTGATCGTCCGGCCCAGCGGTACGGAGCCCAAGCTCAAGTGCTACCTGGAGGTCGTGGTGCCGGTCGCGTCGGCGGCCGACCTCGCCACGGCGCGCGCGAAGGCCACGGAGCTGCTGGTCGCGGTCAAGCGCGACCTGTCGGCGGCCGCCGGGCTCTGACCCCACCGGGCGGACACGGCAGGGCCGGTACGGGAATCCACCCCGTACCGGCCCTTCGTCGTTCCGGGGGCCCGTACGGCGGCGCCCGGCCGAAGCGTCCGGCGTCCGGCTCCCGGCTCCCGGCTCCCGGCTCCCGGCTCCCGGCTACGGATCAGCCCGTCGCCAGCAGGACCACCAGGAGCAGCAGCCCGGCCGCGGCGGGCCCGACGATCTCGTACGCCCAGCGCACCCGCGGCTCGCCCTGCGCCCCCGGCGTCCCGGAGCGGTGCTCCGCGAGTTCACGCAGGTCGGCGACGGTCTGGTCGGTGGGCGCCGTCCGCGAGGCGGCGTCCCGTACGTCGACGTTGACCGAGGTACGGCCGTGCGGGTCGTCCTGGGAGGCGCGGGCGGCGCGACGGGCCGCCCGCTTGCGCTGGCGCAGCGACACGGGGACGGCCCACAGCTGGTACTTGGTGCCGTCCCGGGTGAGGACCTCGCTGGAGTACCCGGCGCGGACGTCGGCGACCGTCGCCCAGGGCAGCGTGATCGACCGGAACGGGTTGCGGATCCTGAGCCGGTCGTCGTCGGCGTACACGGCGGGCCGGATGGTGAAGGCGACGATCAGCGGGACGGCCAGGACGAGAGCCGCGAGCGCGATCCACGGCGAGCGGCCCTCGCCGCGCAGCACCACGTCACCGGCGAACACGATCGCGAGGAGCAGCAGGAAGACGCCGCTGGCGATCCCCAGCGGCGACCGGAAGACACGGTCGGGGGACGGCTGCCTCGCGGACGGCTGCTCGGGGGTCGACTCCCGGCTCGGCTCGTGGCTGGGCTCGGGGGTCGGCTCGGGGGTCGTCATGCCGCCGATTGTGCCTCAGCGGACCCGTGGGGACTCAGGCGGCCCGCGTGGCCACGGCATCCGCGTACAGAACGATGCCGTCCGGGCGGTGTCCGCCGGCCAGGCGCTACGTGATGCCGTCCGTGCGGTGGCCGTCGGCCAGGTGCTCGCGGACGGCGCCGGAGGGCGGCGGAGCCATCCGTCTCGCGCCCGGTCCTCGGCGGGCGCCGGCGCGGCGGTGTGACCTCGGGCTCGGCGAAGCCTGCCCCCTGTACAGGTCGCTACGCGCGTAGATATGCTCGACTGGTGACCATGCCCACCACTGCACCCGCAGCTCTCGCATTCGCCGACGTGACCGCGTCCGACAGTGCGCTGCGCCGTTTCCTCCACGGGCTGCCCGGCGTCGACGCCGTCGGCCTGGAGGCGCGCGCCGCGTCCCTCGGCACCCGCTCGATCAAGACCACGTCCAAGGCGTACGCCATCGACCTGGCCATCTCCATGATCGACCTGACGACGCTCGAAGGCGCGGACACCCCGGGCAAGGTCCGGGCGCTCGCCGCCAAGGCCGTCCGTCCCGATCCGACCGACCGCACGGCCCCGACGACCGCCGCCGTCTGCGTCTATCCCGACATGGTCGCCACCGCCAAGGCGGCCCTCGCGGGTTCCGACGTCAAGGTCGCCTCGGTCGCCACCGCCTTCCCGGCCGGCCGCGCCGCGCTCCCCGTGAAGCTCGCTGACACGGCGGACGCCATCGCCGCGGGCGCCGACGAGATCGACATGGTCATCGACCGTGGCGCCTTCCTCTCCGGTCACTACCTCCAGGTCTTCGAGCAGATCGCCGCGATCAAGGCGGAGTGCGGTGACCGCGCCCGCCTCAAGGTGATCTTCGAGACCGGCGAGCTGTCCACGTACGACAACATCCGCCGCGCCTCCTGGCTCGGCATGATGGCCGGCGCGGACTTCATCAAGACCTCGACCGGCAAGGTCGCGGTCAACGCCACCCCGGCCAACACCCTGCTGATGCTGGAGGCCGTGCGCGACTTCCGCGCCCAGACCGGCGTCCAGATCGGTGTGAAGCCGGCCGGCGGCATCCGCAACACCAAGGAAGCGATCAAGTTCCTGGTCCTCGTCAACGAGACCGTGGGCGAGGACTGGCTGGACAACCACTGGTTCCGTTTCGGCGCCTCCAGCCTGCTCAACGACCTGCTGATGCAGCGCCAGAAGCTGGTGACCGGCCGTTACTCCGGCCCCGACTACGTGACGGTGGACTGATCAACATGGCATCTGCATTCGAGTACGCACCGGCGCCCGAGTCCCGGTCCGTCGTCGACATCGCCCCCTCGTACGGCCTGTTCATCGACGGCGAGTTCGTCGAGGCGGCCGACGGCAAGGTCTTCAAGACCGTCTCCCCCGCCTCCGAGGAGGTCCTGTCCGAGGTCGCCCGGGCGGGTGCCGAGGACGTCGACCGTGCGGTGAAGGCGGCGCGCAGGGCCTTCGAGAAGTGGTCGGCACTGCCCGGCTCCGAGCGCGCCAAGTACCTCTTCCGGATCGCCAGGATCATCCAGGAGCGCAGCCGCGAGCTGGCCGTCCTGGAGACCCTGGACAACGGAAAGCCGATCAGGGAGACCCGCGACGCGGACCTTCCCCTGGTCGCCGCGCACTTCTTCTACTACGCGGGCTGGGCCGACAAGCTCGACCACGCAGGCTACGGGGCGAACCCGCGCCCGCTCGGCGTGGCCGGCCAGGTCATCCCGTGGAACTTCCCGCTGCTGATGCTGGCGTGGAAGATCGCCCCGGCGCTCGCGACCGGCAACACGGTCGTCCTGAAGCCCGCCGAGACGACCCCGCTCTCCGCCCTGTTCTTCGCGGACATCTGCCGCCAGGCCGGGCTGCCGAAGGGCGTCGTCAACATCCTTCCCGGGTACGGGGACGCCGGCGCCGCGCTCGTCGGGCACCCGGACGTCAACAAGGTCGCCTTCACCGGTTCGACCGCCGTCGGCAAGGCCATCGCGCGCTCCGTCGCCGGCACGGACAAGAAGCTGACCCTGGAGCTGGGCGGCAAGGGCGCCAACATCGTCTTCGACGACGCCCCCATCGACCAGGCCGTCGAGGGCATCGTCACCGGCATCTTCTTCAACCAGGGCCAGGTCTGCTGCGCGGGCTCCCGGCTCCTGGTCCAGGAGTCGATCCAGGACGAGCTGCTGGACAGCCTGAAGCGCCGTCTGTCGACGCTCCGTCTCGGCGACCCGCTCGACAAGAACACCGACATCGGTGCCATCAACTCGTCCGAGCAGCTGGCCCGTATCACCACCCTCGTGGAGCAGGGCGAGGCGGAGGGTGCCGAGCGCTGGAGCGCCGCCTGCGACCTCCCGTCGGCCGGTTACTGGTTCGCCCCGACGCTCTTCACGAACGTCACGCAGGCGCACACGGTCGCCCGCGACGAGATCTTCGGCCCGGTCCTGTCGGTGCTGACGTTCCGTACGCCCGACGAGGCGGTGGCGAAGGCCAACAACAGCCAGTACGGCCTGTCGGCCGGCATCTGGACGGAGAAGGGCTCCCGCATCCTCGCGGTGGCCGGCAAGCTCCGCGCGGGTGTCGTCTGGGCCAACACGTTCAACAAGTTCGACCCGACCTCGCCCTTCGGCGGCTACAAGGAGTCGGGCTTCGGCCGCGAGGGCGGCCGTCACGGTCTGGAGGCCTACCTCGATGTCTGAGAAGTCCGAGCAGCGTCTGAGCGTCTTCAAGACCTACAAGCTGTACGTCGGGGGCAAGTTCCCCCGCAGCGAGAGCGGCCGGGTGTACGAAGTGCAGGACCACAAGGGCAAGTGGCTGGCGAACGCGCCCCTCTCCTCCCGCAAGGACGCCCGTGACGCGGTCGTCGCCGCCCGCAAGGCGTTCGGCGGCTGGGCGGGCGCGACCGCGTACAACCGGGGCCAGATCCTCTACCGCGTCGCCGAGATGCTGGAGGGCCGCAAGAGCCAGTTCGTGCACGAGGTGGCGGACGCGGAGGGCCTGCCCAAGTCGAAGGCCGCGGTCGTCGTCGAGGCGGCCATCGACCGCTGGGTCTGGTACGCGGGTTGGACGGACAAGATCGCCCAGGTCGTGGGCGGCGCCAACCCGGTCGCGGGCCCGTACTTCAACCTCTCGACGCCCGAGCCGACCGGTGTCGTCACGGTGGTGGCCCCGCAGGACTCGTCCTTCCTCGGCCTGGTGTCGGTGATCGCCCCGGTGATCGCGACGGGCAACACGGCCGTCGTGATCGCGAGCGAGAGGTCGCCGCTGCCGGCGCTCTCCCTGGGCGAGGTGCTCGCCACCTCCGACCTGCCGGGCGGCGTCGTGAACATCCTCTCCGGCAAGGCCGCGGAGATGGGCCCCCACCTCGCGGCCCACCAGGACGTCAACGGCATCGACCTCACGGGCACGGACGCCGAACTGGCCCGTGACCTGGAGATCGCGGCGGCGGACAACCTGAAGCGCGTCCTGCGCCCGCGTGCCGAGGACTTCGCGGAGTCCCCGACCACGGACCGCATGACCGCCTTCCTGGAGACGAAGACGGTCTGGCACCCGACGGGTTCGCTGGGCGCGAGCGGCTCCTCGTACTGACTCCCTCGCGGCAGGACGGCCCCCGGGTGCACGCACCCGGGGGCCGTCCCGCGTTCCCGGTCCCCTTCCCCCCGGGAGTTGTCCCAGAGCCCCTCGAACGCATGTGTCCGCGTCCCCCGGTGCCCTAGGGGAGCAGGCTCTGCGTGAGCGCTCCGGCCACCGGCAGGTCGGCGACCGCGCCGCCCTTCGTGAGGTGGTCGGTCACCAGGCCGGTGCCCACCGGCTTGAAGTCGGCGACCTGGGCGCCGAGGCCGTTGTCGAGCGGGTCGACCCCGGTGTTGGCCAGCGGGTCGAGCTGGAGCCGGGTCAGCGGGCCCAGGCCGTGGGTGACGCCCGACAGGGCGCCCGCCCCGGCCGCGGCGGCGTCCGTCCTGGTCGGCGCGTCGACGGGCAGCGGCACGGGGGCCGCCGCCTGCGCCCCGCCGCCCGCGCCGAGTACGGCGGCGCCCACCGCCGTGACGGTGAGACCTGCCCTGAGCAGGGCGCTGCGGCGGGGACGAGGGGTGGCTGCGTGACGGGACATGACGATCCTTCCGAGGCGTGACCGGACGGACACCGACAGTAGTTCAGGTGTGATGCTCGATACCAACGGTCTTCCTCGGGGGTCCCCTGCACGGGGGGATGGTTCACACTGGTGTCCCGTGAGTTCCCTACCGATCCCGACCCGGGTCGTCCTGCTCGCGGGCCCCTCCGGCTCCGGCAAGTCGTCCCTCGCCGCCGTCACCGGCCTTCCGGTCCTGCGCCTCGACGACTTCTACAAGGAGGGTGACGACCCGTCCCTCCCCGTCGTCGACGGCAGTTCGGACATCGACTGGGACTCTCCACGGTCCTGGGACGCGGACGCCGCCGTCGCCGCCATCGTCGAACTGTGCCGTACGGGGCGGACGGAGGTCCCCGTGTACGACCTCGCCACCAGCTCCCGGGTGGACCGCGAGCGGCTCGACATCGAGCGGACGCCGCTCTTCGTGGCGGAGGGGATCTTCGCGGCGGAGATCGTGACCCGCTGCCGTGAGCTGGACGTCCTCGCCGACGCGCTCTGTCTGCGCGGCCGCCCGTCGACGACGTTCCGCCGACGGCTCGCCCGCGACCTCCGGGAGGGGCGCAAGTCGGTGCCGTTCCTGCTGCGGCGGGGATGGCGGCTGATGCGGGCGGAGCGGGCGATCGTGGCCCGCCAGACGGCCCTCGGCGCCCACCCCTGCGCCAGGAACGAGGCCCTGAGCCGCCTGACGACAGCGGCGGCGGACCACCACCGCACCCCGACCCCGCACTGAGCCCCCGGGCCGACGTCCCGCCTCCGTGCGTCGCGGCGGGCCGCACACGCGGAAGCGGGCCGTACGAGACCCCCCGGCTCGTACAGCCCGCTTCTCTTCCCCCGTACCCCCGTACGGTCCCCGCGCCGGCCCCGTTCCCCCGTAGGCCGTCGTGGGGTCCCCCCAGACCTCAGGCCACCAACTCGCCGAAGGACTCCTCCTCGTCACGGCCGAAGCTCAGCACCTCGTCCTCGCGCAGTCGCCGCAGCGAGCGCCAGATGCTCGACTTCACCGTGCCGACACTGATGTCCAGGATCTCCGCGATCTCCGGATCGGTCCGGCCCTCGTAGTAGCGCAGCACCAGCATCGTCCGCTGGAGCTCGGGCAGCCGGGCGAGGGCCTGCCACAGCACCGTGCGCAGCTCCGTGCCGCGCATCGCGTCCGTCTCGCCGACCGTCTCCGGCAGCTCCTCGGTCGGGTACTCGTTGAGCTTGCGTCGGCGCCAGGCGCTGATGTGCAGGTTGGTCATGGTGCGGCGGAGGTATCCGCCGACGGCGGCCTTGTCGCTGATCCGCTCCCAGGCCCGGTACGTGGAGAACAACGCGCTCTGGAGCAGGTCCTCGGCCTCGAACCGGTCACCGGTGAGGTGGTAGGCGGTGGCGTACAGGGAGGCACGACGCTCCTGGACGTAAGCCGTGAACTCGGCTTCCGAACAGGTGGCGCGTTCCCCCGTGCCCTCCCCGTACGCCGCTCCCCCGTCAGCGACGGCCACCATGTACGGCGCCTTGCGCTGACGTCCGACACTGCGAACGCACCCCCGCGGGTTCACACCGCCGGACTTCTCCGTGCTCCGTACGACATCGTGGAGACGCGTGACTACTGCGCTCGAGGTGGTGCTGTGCAGTGCGTTCATCTCGCGCCCCCCGTCGATCTGGAGTGTGTGTGGGTCCGTGTGCCGAGAAGCTTGCCCAGCGGACTTCATGGCGCTGTCCGCCGACTGTCACAGGCGTGTCACAGGGGTCGGAACAGAAGCGCGCCTCCCAGCGGTCGAACTCGGACGGCCGCATGGGACAGAATGACGCCCGTGCCTTTTCTGCTGCTGATCGAGGACGACGACGCCATCCGCACGGCCCTCGAACTCTCCCTGTCCCGGCAGGGCCACCGGGTGGCCACCGCCGCGACCGGTGAGGACGGTCTCCAGCTGCTGCGCGAGCAGCGGCCGGACCTGATCGTGCTGGACGTCATGCTGCCCGGCATCGACGGCTTCGAGGTGTGTCGGCGCATCCGCCGCACCGACCAACTGCCGATCATCCTGCTGACCGCGCGCAGCGACGACATCGACGTGGTCGTGGGCCTGGAGTCCGGCGCCGACGACTACGTCGTGAAACCGGTGCAGGGCCGCGTCCTGGACGCCCGCATCCGGGCCGTACTGCGGCGCGGCGAGCGGGAGTCGACGGATTCGGCGACGTACGGCTCGCTGGTGATCGACCGCTCCGCGATGACGGTCACCAAGAACGGCGAGGACCTCCAGCTCACGCCGACCGAACTGCGGCTGCTCCTCGAACTGAGCCGGCGGCCCGGTCAGGCGCTCTCCCGGCAGCAGTTGCTGCGGCTGGTGTGGGAGCACGACTACCTGGGCGACTCGCGGCTCGTCGACGCCTGTGTGCAGCGGCTGCGCGCCAAGGTGGAGGACGTGCCGTCCTCGCCGACGCTGATCCGTACCGTGCGCGGGGTCGGCTACCGGCTGGACGTCCCTGCGTGAGCAAGGGGATCCTCACGCGGCTGCGTCTCTCCAGCCTGCGGCTGCGGCTCGTCGTCGTCTTCGCCCTCGTCGCGCTCACCGCGGCCGTCGCCGCCTCCGGCATCGCGTACTGGCTGAACCGCGAGGCGGTGCTGACCCGTACGCAGGACGGGGCGCTCAACGACTTCCGGCAGGAGATGCAGAACCGGGCGGCGACGCTGCCGCTCCGGCCCACCCAGGACGAGTTGCGGCGGACCGCCGAGCAGATGGCGACCGGCAGCCGCGACTACCAGGTGCTGCTGCTCGGTGAGCGGGACGCGGGCAAGCCGATCGTCGGCGCCTCCGACCCGGACGACTTCACCCTGGCCGACGTGCCGCGCTCGCTGACGGAGGCCGTGGACACCGAACGGCGGGTCACGGACGCCAACCCGTACGCGTACCACCTGTTCTGGCAGCGTACGGAGCGGAACGGGACGCCGTACCTGGTCGGCGGGACGCGGATCGACGGCGGCGGGCCCGCCGGCTACATGTTCAAGTCGCTGGCCGCGGAGAAGGCCGATCTGAACTCGCTCGCCTGGTCGCTGGGGATCGCCACCGCGCTCGCGGTGGCCGGTTCGGTGCTGCTCGCGCAGGTCGCGGCGACGACCGTGCTGCGGCCGGTGCACCGGCTCGGCGAGGCGGCCCGGCAGCTCGGTGAGGGCAAGCTCGACACCCGGCTGCGGGTCAAGGGCGCGGACGAACTGGCGGATCTCTCCCGTACGTTCAACAGCGCGGCGGAGTCCCTCCAGAAGAAGGTCGCGGACATGAGCGCGCGGGAGGAGTCCTCCCGCCGCTTCGTGGCCGACATGTCGCACGAGCTGCGGACCCCGCTGACCGCGCTCACGGCCGTCACGGAGGTCCTGGAGGACGAGCAGGACTCCCTGGACCCGATGATCGCCCCGGCCGTCGCCCTCGTCGTCAGCGAGACCCGGCGGCTCAACGACCTGGTGGAGAACCTGATGGAGGTGACCCGCTTCGACGCGGGCACCGCCCGGCTCGTCCTCGACGAGGTCGACATCGCCGACCAGATCACCGCGTGCATCGACGCGCGCGCCTGGCTCGACGCCGTCGACCTGGACGCCGAGCGGGGGATCGTGGCACCGCTCGACCCGCGCCGCCTGGACGTGATCCTGGCGAACCTGATCGGGAACGCGCTGAAGCACGGCGGTTCGCCGGTACGGGTCTCGGTGCGCACGGACGCCGACGAGCTGGTCATCGCGGTACGCGACCACGGGCCCGGCATCCCCGAAGAGGTGCTCCCGCACGTCTTCGACCGCTTCTACAAGGCGAGCGCGTCCCGGCCGCGGTCGGAGGGCAGTGGCCTCGGCCTGTCGATCGCCATGGAGAACGCGCTGATCCACGGCGGTTCGATCACCGCCTCCAACTCGGTCGGTGAGGACGGGACGGTGGACGGCGCGGTGTTCGTGCTGCGGCTGCCCCTGGACGCGTCGGGCATCACCCGCGAGGTGCAGACCCGCAGCAGCCAGGGCGAGGTGGAGGAAGCGTGAGGCGCGGCGTCTTCGGGCGTACGGCCGGCGCGGGAGCCCTCGCGGCGGCCGCGCTCACCGTGCTCGTCACCGGCTGCGGGATCAGGACGACGTCGGTCCCGGTCGACGCGGGGGCGGCCCCGTCCCGGGTCCCGTGCAGCACGACCGAGGCGAGTACGACGGGGTCGGCGGTGCAGGGCCTGCCGGTCCGGGTGTTCCTGGTCTGCGGGTCGCAGCTGGAGGCGGTGGACCGGCGGTCGCCGCTGCCGGAGGAGAAGGCGGGCGGTGATCCGGTGCGTACGGCCCGCGGGCTGCTCGCGCAGCTGCTCGCCGAGCCTTCGGAGAGTGAGCGGCAGGCCGGCTTCACGAGCGCGGTGCGCGGGCCGCTGGTGGTGAGCGGCGGCCGCCGGGGCGATCCGACGGGCACGCTGCGGTTGAGCCGCCAGCCGGAGGACCTGGCGCCGACGGCGCTGTCGCAGCTGGTCTGCACGTTCGCGGAGAGCTCGGCGGGCGCGGGCGGCCACACGGTCCTGCTCGGCGGCCCCGGCGCGTACGAGCCGAAGCGCTACCGGTGCACGACGGAACTTCGGGAACGCCCGGAGTCTGCCCCGCAGACGGCGCCGGCCACCGCCCCGACGACCGCTCCGGCGACCACCCCGGCGGTCACGGCCACGGGCTGACCGGGGGCGCCGCCGGGGGCCCCGGGGCGGCCGGGACCTCCTCGGCGGAACCGATTCCGCTGTGCGGGGCGTCTTGGTGGGCGTGCAGCGTCAAGGTTCGGGCGGCAGTGCCGCCGTGGTCGTCCGCGTGGCGGGGTTCGTCCTCGTCCTCGCGCATCTGCTGCTCGTCGCCTGGGTCAGCCTGCGCCCACGGGACGTGGCCTGGGTGACCGCGCCGAACACCGTCCCGCTGAACGGCCTCCGGGCCGATCTCGCCCTCGGTGCCACCGAGGCGGCCCGGCTGATCGGCGAGGGACTGCTGCTCCTGGCCCCGCTCGGCTTGCTCCTTCCGATGGCCGAGGGGCGGCTGCACGTCTCCCCCTGGGCCTCCCTCGCCCGGACGACCGCCGCCGGGGCGCTGGTGTCGCTGGGCGTGGAGCTGCTGCAGACCGCCGTGCCGGGTCAGGTGGTGGACGTGGACTCGATCCTCCTGAACACGGCGGGGGTGGCGCTCGCGCATCTCCTCCTGGTGCCGGCCGGGCGGACCTGGCTGCGCCGCAGGTCGGACGCGGGACGGCCGGGCTCCTCCGCGGGGACGGGCCGGGGACGGGGTTCCGCCCTACCGCGGAACGAGGGGTCTCAGGGTGCGACCCCGACGATTACCAGGGTCCCGATCGCCCGGTAGACCGACGCCCCGGACCCCCCGCCGGCGGCAGTATGGAGTCATCGGGAGCCCGCCAGAGCGGTTCCCGGACCGACTCCGAAGGAGCCCACCATGGCCGCACTTGCCCGCCCCCGTGACGGACGCATGATCGGCGGAGTGTGCGCGGGGCTGGCCCGACGCTTCGGCATCTCCGCGACGACGATGCGCGTGATCTTCGTGGCCTCGTGTCTGCTGCCGGGCCCGCAGTTCCTGCTCTACCTGGGCCTGTGGATCTTCCTGCCGGCCGAGAAGGGCACGAGCACGGCCTGGTAACGGCCGCCGCGGCGACGCCCAAAGGGGGCGCACACCGGAGCAACCCGTAGGCGCCCCATACGCCGACACGGCGCCGGTGACAC